>JADLCD010000079.1 GCA_020847395.1 Chitinophagaceae bacterium | reverse complement strand
TGTTGGTGCAAGTGCCGTCGTCATGCCTCCGGCAGATAAATTGGTATGCAGCATCGTAAATGTGTGTGTGGGGGGCATACCAACAACAAGGAGTTTGAGAGGCTTGTCACACAAATATGACCAGTGCTGTGGAAATGTTGTTGGTGATGCCAACACACAATAGGCTATGCACAACACCAACAACGGCAGCAATATATCCCTGATTGTATCAGGGCAATCCCACATAAAAGTTGGTTACATTCCTGCCGTTGGAGTTCCGCCGTTTTAATACCGGGCAACCACATTACACATACCGTTGTGCTGATTATTTTTTATTCCTTTCAAATATCAATACCGACGCATTGTTTCTACCCACTATAAGGTGTTTCGATTTGTTGACTTCTATCATTGCGGCATCGCGAACTTCACCTTCTACTTTAATGCCACATATATTGGGGGGAACAGGTGTGAAGGATTTGCTACCGTTGCCTTTCAATAAAA
Source organism: Chitinophagaceae bacterium (assembly GCA_020847395.1). Taxonomy (GTDB): domain Bacteria; phylum Bacteroidota; class Bacteroidia; order Chitinophagales; family Chitinophagaceae; genus Agriterribacter. The sequence goes on along the minus strand of JADLCD010000079.1, from coordinate 75,864 downwards.
CACCCTTACTGGCATCGTGTCTTCCTGCCTGGGGCTTAAGTGCATAAAAATTTCCACCCAGCCAGATGTCTGTTTTTCCATCGCCATCTATATCATCTGTAATAATGCCAAACAACGGTGATAGCTGTGCTTCAAATGGCAGGGGCTGTAATTCAAAACTTCCTCCGTTATTCCATAGTATAGCGGTTTGCAAAAAATTGGCTTCATATTTCAGAGAACGCTCCTGTATTTCCGGTGAGAATAATGATTCGTAAGTTTTATGCGCATAGTCTTCGTATTTTAAAATCTGGCTTTTTAAAAAAGGTAATTGTGAGGTTAATTCTGATTTTGTTGCAAAAGGATAGGCTATACTATCCAGTGGCGGATACCAGTTAATGATAAATTCGCTTTTGCCATTGTTGTCAAAATCATTTACAAACATAGTTAGCGGCCTTTCTGCTGACGCTTTGAATTTTGTATTCAGCCCCCAATTGCCTACCACAAAATCCATATCTCCATCGCCATCCAGGTCTGCGGCTTTAATTCTGTTCCACCATCCGCTGCTTGCAGGAACAGCCGCCGGTGCGGATAGCGTTCCGTTTTCATTTTTGAATATAGTGATGGCCATCCAATCGCCCACCACGATTAGGTCTTTGTCACCATCCGCATCTATATCTGCCCATGCTGCATCTGTTACCATGCCTGCGTTAGCAAGAGAGGGAGGCGTAATATCTGTCCATTTGCCGTTATCATTTCTTAATAGAAAAGAGTGAGGAGGTAGCCCATAATTGCCGGGAACATTTCTTGCGCCTAAGAATATATCAACATCTCCATCGTGATCAATATCTTCTGCTGCTATCGTTGAAAAATTTCCGATAATGGGTGGAAACGCGGAAGGCGCCGGAATAAAATTACCATTTCCATTATTGAGATATAATCTTACTGTAAAATAAAGGTGATTCATGGCAACCTGGTTTCCTCCGGAGCCAATAATCAAATCAGGATCTCCGTCTTTATCATAATCAAACAAAGCGCCACAGGTACTTTCAAATCCTGCATCTTTAATAAAAGCAGGCGTTGGTTGAAAATGAAATTTACCGTCTGCTTTTTGTACAAAAAGTTTATCAGGGTCGCCGGTTGCGCCAAGTAAAATAAAATCGGTGAGTTTGTCATTGTTTATATCTCCCTGTATAATTCTTGGGCCTTCGGTTGATAACATCCTGACTAATAAAATTTCATCATCAAAATCATTGTACCTGTTTTCGTGATGCACTGCAGCGCCATCTATAAGGTTATGGCTTACCTCAGCAAATAAAGTGTGGATTGGCGTTGCAGGGGTTTGTTTAGTTACAGAAGCATCTGAATCTTTCAGCGTAATGGTTTGATCCGCTTTTATATTGGTAAGTACCTGCACTTTTCCATCCGGCCAGCTTACCTGCAACGAATCTATTACAGTTGCTTTACCAAGCCCGAACAGCAGCAATGGTTCTATGCTGCTTTGAAACCCGCGTGTATTATAGTTTTGTAAAATGCTAAAACCATTGCCTGACTTTACAGTAACCTCTGCACCAATACCAAATAAATTTTTTTCAGCGCCTTTAAATTTTACTTTCAAAAAATGATTACCTGATGCATGATCCGCGTTATTGCGATAGATGAAGCATGGCGAATTGATATTATTAACTACAAGATCTTCAGCACCATCATTGTTCAGGTCGGCATAGGCGGCACCGTTGCTATATGCTTTGTCCGAAAGCCCAAGCAAAGCCGCGTTGTTTTTAAACGCCATATTACCCAAATTGGAAAACGCGTATCGTTGCAAAAGCATGGTGGGTATATGCGATATTAAATTTTTATAGTCAATCTTTTGACCACCTCGCATACCTATGGCCTGGTTAGCTTCAAATTCCAGGAAATCCATGGATGTGATATCTTTCAATATGCCATTGCTTACGTAAATATCTTTTTTACCATCATTTTCAAAATCAAAAATCAAAGCGCCCCAGCTCCAGTCTGTTGCGGCTACACCCGACATCAGCGCTATTTCTGCAAACCCGGCACTGCCATCATTAAGATGCAAACAATTTTGAGTGAATTGGTAATGATAATTGGCGCGGTATTTCGCGTCTTCAAGATGATAGGGATCAAACGCCATTCTTGTTTTGATGCGGTAATTATCTTCGGGCAGCATATCCGTGGTAAATATTTCTGGTGCCCCGTCATTATTTAAATCAGCAATATCCGCGCCCATGCTTGATGTGGAACAATAATTAACACGCAAAGGCGATTCTTCTGAAAATGTGCCATTGCCTTTATTGATATAGAGATAATCACGTTCCCAAAAATCGTTGCTGATGTATATATCCGGTAAGTGATCGCCATTAAGATCCGAAACGGCCACACCTAAGCCAAAGGCGATATCGCTGCTGTAAATACCTGCCTGTTGCGTTACATCTGTAAATATATTTCCATCATTACGCATTAACCTGTGGCCGCCCGGCGATGGCTGTTCTCTCATTTTTTTATATAGTTCTATACGGCCGGGGCTACGGAAGCTGTTGTTCAGGATGTAACAATCTAAATCTCCGTCCATATCGTAATCAAAAAATGCGGCGTGTGTAGAGTATCCATCATTATCCAGGTTATATTGTTTTGCTTTCTCCGTAAAAGTGAGATTACCGTTGTTAATGAATAACTCATTTTTTTTATTGTTTCCTTCCACATCGCCTGAATTGCAAACATAAATATCAAGTAACCCGTCATTATTTACATCAGCCATGGTTACCCCTGTGCTCCAGGCCATAGTACCGCCCACGCCGGCTTTATCGGTAATATCTTCAAACACAAAATTTCCTTTATTCAGGTATAGCTTATTTTTTTTCTGGTTAGACGTGAAATAAATATCGGGAAGGGAATCATTATTAATATCGCCAATGGCTACGCCGCCGCCATTATAATAATTGCGATAGGTGAGTACATTAAAGCGATCTCCATCTTCCACTTCATTTATAAAATGTATTCCTGTTTTATCAGGGGAGAGTAGCTGGAACAAAGGAACATCAGCATTTGCAGGGTTGGGGGATGTATTATGGCAAGCTGCTATCAGCAAAAAAAATACCAGCAGCCAGGCAAAGAAAAACTTCATGCGCAATAATTTAAGGTTTTGTTGTTTGGGAAGTAAATATGCCATTGTTCCCGGATCCAAGAAAGCCTCCCCAGAGTACCGGCTTTTTTATTTTAACCGGTGTATCAATACGTTTTATTCTCATGCCAAGAAACGACAACAGATCACCGCTATGAAAATATTCGCAGTATATAATATCAAGATAGCCGTCGTTATCAATATCGCCGATCCAGGGAGTTGAAAAAATATTTTTAAAATTTTTTGCCTGATCGATAGGGTTTATAGATTTATCAGGAAAGCTTATTGCCAGCAACCTGTTTTGCATTTGTGGCGGCGTTTTTGAGGCGTAGCCCAACGAACAATCAAATTCATTTATACTGATGATGGCTTCGTCATAACCATCACCATTCAGATCGTATACTACCGGCGTTGAGTAACCGGTGCAACCAATGGAATCCATATATTCTATATTCCCGTTTTTTCCATTCAGCATAATTTCTACTGAGCCTGCGCTGTTAGGCCACTGCCCTTTGCTGATGAACGTAAAAAAATCAGGCACATCATCTTTAGTAAAATAACCGGCGGCAAAACTGTTGCTGCATTCTGTACCCGGAAAGGTTTTACTCCAAATGGTATGATAATCTTTTCCATCAATAGCCACGGCTTTACTACCATGCGAAATAGCAATAATGTCAAGATTACCGTCTCCTGTAATGTCGGCCAGCGTAGCAGGCGCAATAAAACCATGACCATATTCTGTAGCAATAATTTTTGCAAGCGATAATTTTTTTTCTTTCAGTTGGGAGAGCGTACCGATATAGAGATTGCCATCTATGGTTTCACCACCTGTTCCAAATAGTATATATAATTCTTTAATGCCGGGCTGTGAAAAACATAATGGCGTCATGTAAGACTCTTTTCCATCGGGCATCGTGTCTGCCGCTAATACATTGCCGGTTTTGGAATCAAGCAGCATCAATACTCCCGGATAACGATCTCTCGTTAAATAAGGTACAGCTAATGGATTGCCACCATTAACAGTAAGCAGGTCTTCAATACCATCATTATTTTGATCGGGAACGAGTACGCTGTTATTGAAGTTGTAGCGTGCATATTGCATAATGGAATCGTTCCTAAAATCATCGTATTTGTATTGCCATATTAATGCGCCGTTACTTCCATTGATGGCTTTGAGTTGCGGCGTTCGTCCTCCTATAAAAACATCTTTTATACCATCGCCGGTTATATCGCATAATGTTGCGGAGCCAAAAACCTGGTCAGTAGCATGTTGCTGCCACAGTATATTACCTGTCTTTCCATCAAAGGCAAGAATGCCCATGTTGCTCTCCTGGAATTCGTTTTTGCCGGCGCCGATAATAATATCCAATACACCGTCTTTATTAAGGTCAGCAGTTCGTGGCGACGACTGGGAACCAATGACGGGGATGTCTTTTACCCATACTACTTCACTTTTGTTTTTGGATGCTGTGCTGTTGCATGAAGCAATAGTATGCGTAATAATGATAACAGCGCAAATGATAATTATTCTTTTAAAAGAGTAATTATTCCATAAAAACCCGCGACAATACTGCATATTAATGCGCTTATATTTTTTTATGATTTTTAATTTTTGCTTATTGTTTCGCCTGCATGTTTATGCAACGTGCAACAATAAACTTTCCAATTTGTTCACCTTCTTTCAAACCAATATCAATAGCATCACGGTAATGGATACCCCCATACAATCTTGATATACCTGCTTCTTTAGAAGCGTTAATAAAAGAATCAAAATTTCTTTTGGGAAGTCCGAATTCTACTTCTGTGTCGTCTGTAAAAGAAAAACCATCTCCCAATACATGAGTAAGTACAATGGAAGCTGTAGCTGAAATAACACTATGGCCTGATGTGTATTCAGGAAAGGGTGGCGTTTGCAACAGTGGCGACCAGTGATGATCAATAAGCCTGTTGATGGCGGTTACCGGGCGCACCCTGTTATATTTGTATTTACCATACCAGCACGAAATGAACGCGTCTGCCAAGCTTACCGCAACTATTGCATGGATATAAGTGGTTTTGAAAATATCCAGTTTCTTTTTTTTGCAGGCTATACCGGCAATCCCCATCCAATGTCCTCCGGGAGAAATTTTCTTTACACCAAATTCAAGATGACCTACCTGTTGTAATGCAAATGGATTGCAATCCCAAAACATGGCAATATCTGCCTGTTCTTTAGAAAGATTTTTACCAATAGTATATACTTCATATAATCCTTTATAAAATGCGGAAGCGGTATCCGTGCTGTAAGGATCGGGCGGGCCACACGCGAATTGCGAGCAGGAATCAATGATAAAAGTTCTGAGAGTTTGCCAATATGGTTCAATTGCAGCCATAAAACCCGGCGCGGTGGGCTGCCAGAATTCATCACCGGTTAGCGGTGTATATCTTCTTATTCCGCTTAATCTTGTAAAGCCATCAGCAGATGCATACCGAGTTATCTGCATAATTACGTTGTCGGCTAATGCTGCTGATGCTTTAATTTTTTCATCAGCCATTTTTTTGCTTTTGGCTATTAATAGTAAAGAATCAATATGCGGTTTCAACAAATAGCCTGAAGGAAGTAATTTAATTCCTGATTTATACAGAGAAAGGGTGACGGCAAGCCCGGGATCACTTTTTTTTACCATACTGTCGTCTGCTATAATCGTATTCAGCCCGTGAGCGATGTTTATAAAATCCGGTTGCTGCCTGTTAAAAAGCGCCGCCATTTGGTTAGCGGCTAAACAGATATATGCATAATAGCGGGAAGCAGCTACCGGAGAGGTAACATCATTTATCATGATATCTGTTGTACTTTTTAATGCCCGTATATAATCGTTTGTTGTAAAAAATTCTTTTTTCTGGGCAAAGCCAGAAGATATTTCTAAAACAATAATGATAATAATGATTAGCTTTTTCATTTTAATACGAATAGATCATTACCGGTAGATTATTTAAAGCGAAAATAATTTGATTACCATTTTTTGTATGAATAGGAACCAAATCCCTGGTGCAGCCACTTACAGATAAGCCCGACTGTAACTGAGGTGTATATTCAAAATGTCCTTTGCCATCTCCTTTCAATAATGTTCCATATCCCGCATCTATCTTTCCTATTTTTATTCTTGCATAACTGGTGTTGCCTGCCAAAAGAATATCCTGTTTACCATCCGCATTAAAATCTCCGGTGCTTATGGCATACACAGGAAAGAAGTTTGCCTGCAACGGAAGTTTTTTCGCTTTAAATATTCCCTGGTCATTTTCGAAGTAAAGGGTTTCAAAACAATTGGCTGATAATTTTTTGGCGGATTGTAATTGTTCAGTGCTGAGTATATCATCAATAGTACTGTTGGCATAGGAATCGTATGTAGGAAACTTTTGCCGTAGGCTTACCATCTGATCGGTTATTTCGTCGCGGCTTGCCATAGGATATGATTTTCCCCGGATATAGTAACATAACAAAGGATCAACAGAACCATTGTTGTCAAAGTCTCCATAGATCAATGAAGCAGGTTCTGTATTGCTTGCTTTTATGGCACAATTCAAACCCAGGTTGCCTGCTACCAAATCCATATCACCATCGCCATCCATATCTGCAAGCTGCAGCCGGTTCCACCAGCCGCTTAATGCATCAGGAAAATAGTGCTCCGACTGATCAATCAATTTTCCTTTTTTATTGATGAACAAATGCAGTTTCATCCATTCGCCGCAAACAACCAGGTCTTTATATCCATCCTTATCTGCATCTAACCACGCTGCATCGGTTACCATTCCTAAACTATCTAATGCATTTATATCATCGGCGGCTGCGTTGGTAAATATTCCTTTTCCATTATTGATCAATAGGAAACTTGCGGATGATTCAGGATACCTGCCCGGCTTAACCCTGGTTCCAACAAAAAGATCCATATCGCCATCATTGTCTATATCCGCTGCACGCACGCATGATCCACTCAGAAATTCTGCCGGCAATGCAGTAGCGTTCCTCTGAAATATGCCATTATTATTCATGTACAAACGATCCTGTAATGCCGTATCTCCAATTGAAAAATTATATCCTCCGCTTACTACATACAGATCAAGATCGCCATCATTATCCGCATCAAAAAAAACAGCATCTGTATCTTCTGATGCAGCGTCATTGTCAAATGCAGGTTGTTTACTTTGTACAAAATTTCCATTGGGCAGTTGAATAAATAACTGGCCCGCCTGCCCCTGCGCGCCACAAACAAACAGATCTTCAAGCCCGTCTTTATTAATATCAGCTTTGGCAATTCGTGGCCCATTATGAGATATCATATTGGGCATCAGCGGTTGGGCTTTAAAATCATTTGTTTCGGGTGAAACATGTATATAAGGCAATGAAATATTGGAGGAATGAAAAACAGTTGCAAGGTTAACCTGCTTATCTTGTGTTGCAGCAGGTTTATACATGATTGTATTGAGCGTATTGGTTTTTATATCCGTCACCGTTTCTTTTTTACCATCCGGCCATCTTATTATTATTGAGTCAATATTATCTGCTGGTAACCCTGTTAGCAAAGGCGCACGCATGGAACTTTGAAAACCATGTACAGGCGTGTTTTCCAGTGTTATGAAACCTTTGGGTGTATAAATATTTACTGCAGCGCCAATCGCGTCTATATTTTTACCGTATCCTTTTAAGTTGAGTTTTACCCAATTGCCCGCATTACCATTTTCTACCAACATGTTGCGGTAAACTTCTGCAGGCGCATTCAAATGGTTAATCACGAGATCGAGATCACCATCATTATCCAAATCAGCATAAGCGGCGCCATTGGAAAGTGTGGGTTTATCAAAGCCTGCTGTAGATGATGCATCGGCAAACTGCATGTTGCCATCGTTTAAGTAGAGATAATTATGCACACGGGTAACAGGAATGTTCTGCAGCATTCTGAACATATTTTCACTCGGCTCGCCCCGCAAAAATTTCAATCGTTCATTGGCATAAAACTTTACAAAATCGCGATTGGTCATATCGCGTCCATACCCATTGGTGATAAAGAGATCTTTATTACCATCGTTATTAAAATCCGCGAAGAGAGAAGCCCAACTCCAGTCTGTGCAATATATACCGCTCAATTCGCCTATTTCACTAAAGGTTCCATTGCCATTATTAAGCTGAAGCATATTCCGCATTAACTGGTGGTAAAAACCATTTTGTACCTGGTTATTATATACTTCATAATTATCGGGCATGTACAGCAGCTTTTGCCTGCGATTATCTTCCGGCAGCATATCAAGGGTAAATATATCTGTCCACCCGTCGTTGTTCATGTCGGCAATATCGCAGCCCATGGAAAAATTAGAGATATGCCCCAGTTCTTCTTTTAATTTTTCGGTAAATGTGCCATCATGATTATTGATGTAGAGATAATCTTCTTCTACATAGTCGTTGGTTACATATATGTCCGGCCATCCGTCGTTATTAATATCGCTTACGGCAACACCAAGCCCATACCCAAGGGGATTGGCGATGATGCCTGCCGATGCAGTTACATCAGTAAAAACATTGTTGTCGTTCCGGTATAAATGATCGCCTGCATCGGGGTCAACCATTTTTTTTACGAAGGCGGCATCGAAATTCCGGAGATTTTTATTGTTGTGATTAATTACAAATAAATCAAGATCATTATCATGGTCATAATCAAAAAAAACAGCCTGCGTGGAATAGCCTGCATCTGCAACGCCCATGGCTTCTGCTTTTTCCGTAAAGGTGAGATCGCCGTTATTAATAAATAATTCATTTTTTCTCTGATCAGCATCAACAGGACCCGAATAACAAACATAAATATCCTGGAATCCATCTCCATTTACATCAGCAATGCTTACGCCTGTTTTCCATCCTTTTTTACCACCAACCCTCGCTTTTGCGGTAATGTCTTCAAATTTCCAATTGCCTTTATTCAGGTACAGCGCGGCTGGCCGCATATTGCCTGTGAAATAAATATCAATCAATCCATCATTGTTGAAGTCGCCTAACCCTACGCCGCCGCCATTATAATAATATTCGTACGTGATGATATTTAAAAGAGGCGTTTCTTTAAGGATGTTTGCAAAATTGATTCCTGATTCATTTTGAGAGACTGATTGAAATGAAACGCTTTGGAATTGCTGGGATAAACCAATATATGGATATAAAGCTGATATAAGCAGGTATAAAAATCGTTTTGGCATTATATGGCGATACAGATGATATGCTATTTCATTCCGCTAAGGATAGTGGTAATGAAACTTGTTCGGACAATATACGAAACAATACCTTATTATGCTCAGTGCCTTTAAATAAAAAGGGTTAGCCTGAAAAGACTAACCCATCATCAAAACTAACCGCACATCAACTACTAATCATAGGAAGTTATTACTGAATATCAATTTGCTTGCTTACTGCCTGGGCATCTGGTTTTTTAGGAATAAATACTTTCAATATACCGTCTTCATATTTACCCTGTATATCAGCGGCATTTATTTTATCGCTGAGTGTAAAGCTTCTTTTAAAGCTATTGTAGGTAAATTCTCTGCGAACAGTTTTATATTCTTCACTGGTATTGCTTTCTTTCTTTTCGTAGCTGATGGTTAATATGCCATCTTCTACATTCAATTTAATATCTTCTTTCTTCAGGCCGGGAGCGCTTAATTCAAGGTGATAAGCGTCTTTGGTTTCATGAATGTTGGCAGGAGCAGTATTCCATTTGCCGGCACTTCCATCGGTTCCGAAACCAGACCAGTCATTGATTAATTCATCAAATATTGAAGCATAAGATTTTTTTACCGGTGCGCCATTAAGTTTAACGAGTGTCATGGTGATTAATATTTTATTTTTTAATTTTTTAATTACATGGATTGATAATCAAATCGTATTCCATTGCACGAAATGGTGCATAGCTGCGCCAAACTTGCTTATTATTGAGAATAAAATATGTCATTATGGCAATTCCGTATAATTTTAAATGACATTTAGTCGCAATGATTATCAAACAAAGTTTTGCTTAATTTTGCAACCTAAAATTTTAGCATAATGTATCCTTCAGAAATTGTAATACCAATGAAAGAGGAATTAACAGATAATGGTTTTGAAGAACTGTTAACTCCTGAAGAAGTTGATAATGCTTTGCACAATAAAGGCACAACTTTAATAATGATTAATTCAGTTTGCGGTTGCTCGGCAGGAAGTGCCCGGCCCGGTGTATTGATGGCAGTTACCAATGCCGAACAAAAGCCTGATCATCTTACCACTACTTTTGCCGGCTACGATGTTGATGCAGTAAAAAAATTAAGAGAGCATTTATTGCCTTATCCGCCATCATCACCGGCCATAGCATTATTTAAAGACGGGCAATTGGTTCATTTTATTGAGCGCCACCAGATAGAAGGCAGACCTGCCCAGTTAATAGCAAATAATCTTATTGCGGCATTTAAAGAGTATTGCAATTAATTGCAAATGTTTTTTAGAAAAATCCTGTCTTAACTGATAGGATTTTTTTATTGTGCTTATGCGTGTTTGCAACGCAAAGGTTTTATTTTCTTTCAATCCACATTTTTGAAGTAACATTGTATACTTACTAACTTAACAGCATGTATCCCAACCTGTATTTTTTTCTTAAAGATGTTTTTGGAATTGAGCCGTGGGCGTGGACAAAATTCTTTGCCACATTTGGATTTTTTGTAGCAATCGCTTTTATTATTTGTGCTATTGTTCTTGCAAAAGAATTAAAAAGAAAAGAGCGGCAGGGGCTTTTGTTTCCAGTTGAAGAAACAATTACTGTTGGTCAACCTGCAACTGCTACAGAGTTGATAATAAATGCCATACTTGGTTTTTTAGTGGGGTATAAAGCAATAGGCATATTTCTGAATAAAGACCAGATACCTCCGCAGGAGTATATTTTTTCCAGCAGCGGAAGTGTTGGCGGAGGTATACTATTGGCGGCATTATTTGTTTTTTTAAAATACCGGGAAAAGAATAAGCAAAAACTTGCAAAACCAGAAGAAAGAAAGATAAGGATATGGCCACATGAAAGGGTAGGAGACATAACGATGTTGGCTGCAATTTTTGGCTTTATAGGTGCAAAAATATTCGACAACCTTGAAAACTGGGATAGATTTATCCAGGACCCAATAGGTAACTTGTTTTCACCAACAGGACTCACTTATTACGGAGGTTTAATCTGTGCTACTATTGCTATTCTTTGGTATGCACGCAAAAAAAAGATCAGCATCCGTCATTTGGTTGATGCTGCTGCGCCGGTATTAATGCTTGCATATGGTTTGGGAAGAATAGGGTGCCAGGTTAGCGGCGATGGCGATTGGGGAATTTTGAACAGCGCATATGTTACCGATGTACATACAGGAAAAGCGGTATTGGCACAGCCTGGCGATTTTGAAAAAACAGTGCAGGCAAACCGGTCTGTTTATATGGCGGAGTTTAAAACAGATAGTGTACCGCATAAATCTGTGATGGCTCCATCTTTTTTACCGGTATGGACGGTTGCATATGCTTATCCGCACAATGTGAATGAGCAAGGCTTTAAGTTGGCAAATTGCGAAGGCGATCATTGTAATGCATTACCGGTTCCTGTGTTTCCAACACCTTTGTATGAAATAATTACCTGTCTTATATTGTTCGGCGTATTAATGGCTATACGGAATAAGTTTGCGATACCCGGGCAATTATTTGCTATTTATCTCATTCTAAATGGCTTAGAACGGTTTTTTATAGAAAAAATCCGGGTAAATACCAAGTACGAAAAGATTATCTTCCAGCCAACCCAGGCAGAAATAATCTCCATATTACTTATTGTGGCGGGTATAGCACTCTTCTTTTGGGTGAAGGGGCGTAAAGTATAGCGAGTAAAATGTTATTGTTAGTCTCAGGTTACAAGTTCCAGGTTGCAAGTTCCAGGTTGCAAGTTCCAGGTTGCTGGCAATGTAGCAACAGGCTTTTAGTTTGAGTACCTGAAGCTTGTAACCTGTAACTTGCAACCCGTAACCTCCACTTTCAGTACTATGTAATACCAACTATCCCTCTATTTTGCCGTTCATTGTAAAACTATGTTCTATGCATTGCAAAGTACTTATCTTTATCAGGTAATAATTAGCAACCATACAACATACTACAATGAAAAAAATATATGGAGCGATACTGATGCTTTTGACCGGAGCATTTTCACTAAATGCACAAGCACAAAATAATACAATAAAGGGAGGAGTAAATGTAGGAGTAAAGCCGGTTGAAGCGGCTACAGTTTCGCTGATAGCTACAAAAGATTCTGCCGTAGTAAAGGTAGAGGTTACCGATAAAAATGGCCGGTTTGAAATTGCTTCAGCAAAGCAAGGTGTTTTTTTACTGCTGGTTAGTGCCGTAGGATTTGAAAAACAATATAAAGGCCCATTTCAGTTGGGTAACACCAAAACGGATATAGACGCAGGAACTATAACACTTCAGGCTGCCCCAAAGGATTTAAAAGCGGTTGTAGTAACCGCCAAAAAACCGTTGATAGAGCAGAAAATTGATAAGCTGGTAGTAAATGTGGATGCAGCGCCAACCAATGCCGGTGCCACCGCTATGGAGGTGTTGGAAAAATCTCCCGGCATATCGGTTGATAATGATGGTAATATCAGTTTAAAAGGAAAAGGAGGCGTTATTGTGATGATGGATGGCAAGCCAACTTATCTTTCCGCAGCAGACCTTGCCAACCTTTTAAAAAATACGGCTGCTTCATCTATCGACCAGATAGAAATAATGACGCAACCCTCATCCAAATATGATGCAGCAGGTAATGCGGGCATCATCAACATAAAAACCAAAAAGAGTTTAAAAAGTGGCTTGAATGGTAGCATTACCGTTGGGGGAAGTCTTGGCTTTTTTTCCAAGGGAGATGCAGTATATGTGAATCCCCGCTCTCAAAATAGTTTGAATTTTAATTACCGTAAAAACAAAATAAACATTTTCGGTAACTATAATCCGAATTTTAATAAGGGCAGAAATGAGCTTAACATCAAAAGAAATTTTTACAATACTGATGGTTCTTTAAACTCAGGCGCCGACCTGACTACCTCTTTTAGGGGGCGTAATAATAATCACAGTGTAAAGCTTGGTGCGGATTATTTTATTGATAAGAAGAATGTAGTAGGTATGGTATTTACAGGTTTCGGATTTTTCGGGCGTCCTGATCCTTCAACCATAACCAATATATACAACCCTGATGGCAGCTTGCAATCCGGGTTATATTCTACAGCAGCAAACAATATGAAATTCCGCAACTATACAGCTAATGTAAATTACAAGCATAGCTTTGATAGTACTGGTAAAGAGCTTTCTGTAGATCTTGATTATGTGAAGTACGATAATGTATCTGATATGCTGCTTACTACTTATCCGCGTGATTATAATGATAAACTGGGTGATCCTGTATTGTTAAAAGGACATCTTCCTTCCAACATAAATATCTATTCTGCCAAGGCGGATTATACGCATCCGCTGAAAGGAGATGCAAAAATTGAAGCAGGTATAAAAAGCACTTTGGTTAAGAATGATAATATGGTAGATTATTCGAGAGAGACGGGAGGTGGCTGGATGCCTGATGCACGGTCAAATCACTTTTTGTATGAAGAAAACATCAATGCAGCGTATGTAAACCTCGGTAAAAAGTTCAATGAAAAATGGAGCGGACAGGTTGGCCTAAGAGCGGAAAATACCAATACTAAAGGAAGACAGGTTATCAATGACTCCTCTTTTACCAGGCATTATACCAATCTTTTCCCCACTGCATTTGTAAGCTATGCCGTTGATAAAAACAATCAGCTAACGCTGTCGTATAGTCGCAGGGTTAACCGTCCGAATTATGAAAATTTAAATCCCTTTACCTTTTTTCTTGATTCACTTACCTACAAAAAAGGGAACCCTTACCTGCTGCCGCAGTTCACTCACAATGTTGAGCTAAGCCATAATCTGAAAGGGAAGTATATATTCACTGTGAACTATAGCAGAACAACCGATGTGATTTCCGAGATCATCCGGCAGAACCCTGATGAAAAAACAATATTTGCCACAACTGAAAATATATCCACCTTCCGTAATATGGGCTTGTCGGTCACAGCTCCTTTTAAATGGTCAGCTTGGTTCAATACCAATGTATTTGCCAATTTTTATAACAATCATTATAAGGGAATGTATAATGCGGATCCTATTGATCTCGCCTACACCGCATATATGGTAAATATTACCAACAGCTTTACCATAGCAAAAGGTTTTTCTGCAGAGCTTAGTGGTTTTTACAGGTCAAAATCTGTTGACCAGCTTTTAGTGATAGACCCGATGTATCAAATGAGTATCGGGCTTCAAAAGTCTTTGCTTAAAGATAAAGCAACCCTAAGGCTTAATTTCCGTGATCCTTTTGGATGGCAAAAGTTTGCTGGTGTAAGTCGTTACGGAGATGTAGATGTTACTATTCGTAACCGTTGGGATACGAGGCAGGTTTCTGCAAGTCTTACTTATCGTTTTGGCAAAAATACAATTGCGCCATCCCGTAAAAGATCAACAGGTGTATCAGACGAAATAAACCGTGCCGGGCAGACGAATTAGTGAATGGTGAATAGTGAGAAGTGAATAAGCAATGGTGAATAGTGAGTAGAAGTGAATAGGCAATGGGCAATAGAGTATTAGGTGAAATGTGAGCGGATAGACGTGAGGCATAACCTGCAACGGTGTTCCCTACACCTTATACCTTACGCCTACAGCTTCCCAAAAATAGTTTAGTTTCTCATGTTTTGGTTTTTTGATCCCGCTGTTCTCAGCGGGATTTTTCTTTTCACGTTTCTCTTATTATGTTATCATATTTTATAAAACAATAAACCTATTTCGGCTGATTAATAACTTGAAGTACATGGCGGATATCCTTTGAGGGATTTCTTTTTTGCTGACATTAAAACCAACACACTTCCGCCGTCATTGCGATCCCGCCAGCATCAAGATTTGAATTGGATGAATATTACGGCGGGAGAAGCAATCTCTCACTGGCTCAAAATATTTCATTTAAATGATCAACTGCCTTTAGTTCATGGCTTTTCACCTCATGCTGGTGTGGCATCGTATCTCCCGCCCAGGCGGGAGCGCTGACTTTTACTTTGAGGAGACTTGTGAGCTGTATATCGCTACCTGAGCATTTCCTTTACTCAGCCATAGTACATATCCCGCGTAAAAACAGGCGCCTAACGTGAATACTGGTATAAAAATATAGCAGGCTGCCGCAGGGAGTTTCCAAAATCTATTTATGAATAAGTGGTTTAATATAACCACTTGTTATGCAGCCAAACCGGTTTTACATTTGTTGTTTTATTTCATCAGCACTTCAAATTATTAATTAGCCCCTATTTTCCTACTTTTGCCATTCAACTTTTTGTTATGCCATCATTTGATATTGTAAGTAAAGTAGACGCGCAAGCATTGGACAATGCGGTGAACGTGACTAAAAAAGAAATAACCAACCGCTTTGATTTTAAAGATTCGCATGTTGTGATTGATCTCAACAAAAAAGAATACAAACTCAATCTTGAAACGGATGGTGATATGCAGATGCGGCAGTTAATAGATGTATTAATAAGCAGGGCGCACAAACAGGGCATAGCGCCTGAGGCATTCGACCTTTCTAAAGAAGGCGCTCAAAGTGGTAAAGTATGGAAGAAAGAAGTGTTGGTTAGGAATGGCTTAAAACAGGAAGATGCAAAAAAAATAGTGAAGCATATCAAAGATTCCGGGCTTAAAGTACAGGCTTCCATTAATGATGATTTAATAAGAGTAACCGGTAAAAAAATTGATGACCTGCAATCAGTAATACAGGCTTCAAAAGCCTGGGGATTGGAAATTCCATTGCAATATGAGAATATGCGCTCCTAACTCGGTTACTGGTTACAGGTTGCAGGTTTCTGGTTTCAGATTCTCACGTCTCATATTTTTTTCAGAACATGACAAAAACCTATAAGGTTTGCCAGGCTGAATAGCAGCGCTGCAAACCTTATAGGTTTTCCCTTGCTATGCTGACACCTGAAAGCTGATACCTGACAGCTAAAATGTGCCCAACCTGTTCTTAACCCTTTATTTTACTGCATTTCCGGTGCATAACTATGTGCGTACAGGGTGCATATAAAGAAGGGCAAAAATTTGGAAAAAGTATATTCAGAATAGTATCTTTAATGAACAAACGCTACAAAATCTGGAAACAGAAACAGTAGCATAGAGAAGCGGAAATCCGTCAGAAGATGGAAGCCTCTCACGAAAGCATCGGGTTAAGTATAATGAAGGTGAAAGCCGGAAGCAGTACAAAACTTGATGCTTTTTCTTTTATATAATCTTTCGCAAATATCTTCCTGCAAATTTCATTATAAACAAAATTTTAAAATTTTTCAGCGCTACTATGTAAATTAGCTACTGATTTATATTTCGTCTCCCTGATATAAACATGCCCACCTGTCTGCAAAAGCTCCTTTATTACTAACAATTAAAAGTAATACCCTTGTTAAATAACCCTCAACGGAAAAAAATATTTATCAGTTACCGCGTAAACGATACTGCGGCAGATACAGGCAGGTTAGTAGACTCACTGAAGCAGGTTTTTTATGAAGACCAGATATTTATGGATATTGAAAAGCTTGAGCCGGGCGTTGATTTTAGGGTAGCGCTCGCTAAGTCTCTCGAAACCTGCGATGTGCTTTTTGCAGTTATAGGGCCTGAATGGGTTGGCGTTGATAAAAATGGTAATCCCCGTATCAAACATCCTGAAGACTGGGTGAGGATTGAATTGGAAACTGCACTTAAAAGAGATATTCGTGTAATCCCTGTTTTGGTGCGGGATGCATCTCTTCCTCAACCTGAAGAATTGCCGGAATCATTATATCCTTTGCTTAACAGGCAAACGTATGAGATCAGTAATAAACGATGGAAATATGACACAGACCAGTTAATTAATTTCTTAAAACAAATAGGATTTAAGCCTAAAAAGCAGGACATACCGCTGCCCGAACAGAGCGGTGGTATTGGTAAATGGCTTATTTACGGATTAATTGGCTTAGCCTTAGTGGTAATAGCTGCATTAATGTTTGAAGCGACGCGCAGTACCAAAGCACAGGAAAAAAACATCACCGATCATCCTGTTACCCGCGATTCGATTAAGCCAGTCAACAATGATAAGCCCAATTCAAATATAATGGATAAAGATCCGGAAACGGTGAAGGAAGAAAATCTCCCTGCTCTTCCTGCAAATGTTGGTGGTGCATGGTATGATGCCGCTAACCAATACACCATGTATATTACTCAGTCAGGTAACACACTTGAACTAAAAAGTGTAACTGTGGCTGGTATTACTACCGGGGAAGGGGTTGGAACAGTTGATGGAAATAAGATCAATTTTAAGGTTCAGCTCTATAATGTAGGTGTAATATCGGGTTCAGCCACAGTGCCTGAAGATAATAATGTGTTAAACGGAAAATTTATTATCACCAATAACGGCGCTTCTTATACAGAACCATTTTATTGGACCAGGCAATAGCACAACTTTTTAAGGAAGGCGATATCACTTATGCGTTTTCATCGCTGTTTAGCATAAGGCCTACATTTCTTACGCAGAATTTCTTCCCGCATTAATAATACCAAACGAACAACGCATTACTAATTTCTCATAGGTTTTTTTGTTAGGAGATTCAACCAATGCTTCTTCCAGTTCTCTTACTTTGGTAATAGCATATTGCTGTATAGTGAGCAGGGGCAATACGATTCGCTCTCTCATCTGCACAGATAGTTGTTCTACAGGATAATCTGCCATCAACTCGTTTTTACCGGTAAGTTTAAAGATGTAGCTTTTAGTGAGTTCGTATTCGTTATATATTTTATTCCATATTTCGCCGTATAACGGATGTTTCGATAAAAACATCGTCATAGGAAAAAAGCATTTCTTCATCGACATTTCACAGTTACCAATCAATGTTTTGAAAAAGGTGGAATGATCATACAAATGTTTTATTTCATCCCATTTGCCTTCTGCCGCTAATTGTTTAAAAGCAGTGCCTACTCCATAATAACCGGTTACATTCTGTTTTAACTGGCTCCAGGCACCAACAAACGGAATAGCTCTTAAGTCTTTCAATAAAAGCTTGCCCGATGCGCCTCTTTTAGCCGGTCTGCTGCCAATATTTGTTTCGGCATAAAAGCGTAACGGGCTTGCATGCCCCAGGTATTCTAAAAATGTGGGCATGTTTTTCAATTCTATATAAGCATCAAGACTTATTTCAGAAAGTGTTTGTATTAATGCTTTTTCCGAATCTTTTAAGGCTAATTTTTGCGAGGCAAAAAGATCATTAGAAATACCGGCATTAATCAGTTGCTCAATATTGAATTGCGCAGAATCAATAGTGCCGAAATTTGAACTGACTGTTTGCCCCTGTATAGTGAGCTGTATTTCCTCGTTGGCAATATTTTTTCCGAGCGATGCATAAAACTTATGTGTTTTACCGCCACCTCTTGCCGGAGGACCACCGCGACCATCAAAAAAAACAACGCTTACACCATATTGCCTTGATATTTTGGTAAGCTCTTCTTTTGCTTTGTATATACTCCAGTTAGCCATCAGGTAACCGCCATCTTTTGTGCCGTCAGAAAAACCAAGCATAATGGTTTGCTTGTTTTTTCTGCGCTGCAAATGCGCCCTGTATTGCGGAAGCGTATATAGTTCTTCCATAATAAAGCGGGCATTTTTTAAATCATCTATTGTTTCAAATAATGGCACAATATCTACGCTCATGTCCTCAGCCTTCCATCCGCTTATTAAAAACAGCCCATACACTTCCATAGCGTTAAGTGCGCTGTTACACTGGCTTATGATATACCTGTCGCAGCCTTCTTCTCCATTGGCAGCCTGTATTTGTTTTAAGGTAGCCATCACCGTTAGTGTATCCTGGTATACGTCATTACTAAGCAAAGCAGGGTCTGCTATTCCTTTTACATTCACCAGCACCTGAATCTTTTCAGTTGCACTTAATTCAGCATAATTTTTAGGAAGAATGTCTGCTTTTGAAGCAATCTCCTCTGTTATTTTTGTATGCACTGTACTTTCCTGCCGCAAATCAAGCGATGCGAAATACAAACCAAACACTTCTACTTTATTGATAAGTATTTCAACAAGGTCAAGAAATAAACCATTATGCTGGTATATTAATGTTTCCCTAACGTTATTGAGCGTTTCTAAAATTTCTTCTTTGGTAAGATCACTTTTATGCCCCGGCACAAAAACGTTGTTATACAATTTTACCTCCAGCTCCTGTAATGGAATATCAACGCCTTTAAAAGTCAATCTTCTTTTTAAACGTCTAACATCAATGTAGTAAGATTTTAAAATACTTTCTCTCAAAGCCCCGGTTACTTTTACTGTTGTATCTGTTTTTACAAAAGGATTACCATCCCTGTCGCCGCCGGGCCAAAACCCCATTCTTAAAATAGGATTAGTTGCTGATATACCTTCCGGCATATTGGATTTCATAAAAGCAACAATTCTTCCTGCTGCGGGGTAAAATACATTTACCAGGTACCATATCAGGCTCACCGCTTCATCATAAGGCGTTGGTTTCTGCTGCTTAAAGAAGGGTGTTTTGCCCAACTGCTGCAGGTACATGTTAATGTTATTGATATTATTCTCTGCAATTGCTCTTGAAAGGTCATAAATAATACCAAGTACAGCGCCCGGATAAAACTGCGTTGGATGCGCGGTTAACACCAGGCGTACATTAAAAGTATCTGACAAATCTTTTAACTCCTGTTCTTTATTAAACTGTACAACTTCTGACTGGAGATTTTTAAGCGTACCCGGGCCGTTCATATCATTTACTGTTGTAAACGCCGCGTCTTCCAGCGCGTCAAACAATACTACCTGCCGTTCTACATATTGCACAAAGCGGAATAATAAATCCAACCTTTCCTCTTCTTTGGTATATGCGGTATGCTTGCTGAAAAAATCATCAATTATCTGTGTAGGGCTCATCATTTTTGTATAGCCTTCTTCACAATAATTAAGCAGCAGCGATAAAAGTATACCTGTTTTTTCTATCCGGTGAAAGGGGAGAGAAGTAAACAAACTGTTATACAACTGAAACTTACGTCCTACAAGATTTTGAAATTGTATTAAAGAAGCAGTGGATGAGCTTGCCATGCGTAATCGGTATTATTATCAATTTTTGATTAAACATAAGCCTGCTGTAGCGTTTACAGCGGCAGCCATAAAATATTCCAGACAAGCAAACGATAATGGCGCATGAAATTAGTTAAAAAATGAGTAATTGCATGAGTGTTTGATGTTTTTTTAAAGAAATGAATTTTCTTTTTTTAATTTTCAATACAGCCTGCGAATATAATTTTTTTGCTATTGCATAAATCTGTTTTACCTTCGGCGGCGTTAATAAAAAAATGGTATTCTCAAAACGATATTATTTATCTTCTTCCGCTATCTCAGCAGCGGTTGATACCATTATTACCACAACAACCACAACCCTCAGTTGAGGGTAACAATCACGCATATTATACATTGGGCTTACAGCTATGGTTATCCGAAGAGATAAAAGGTTGACTTATATAAAATCATTCTCAAAATCATTTATATGCAGGTGTTGAAATTCGGCGGTACTTCTGTAGGAAGCGCTGATAACATAAAAAAGGTTATAGATATAGTAAGAAAGGCATTGGAAAAAGACAGAACGGTTGTTGTTGTATCTGCTTTGGGCGGAACAACTGATGCATTATTAAACGCCGGTAGTTTAGCTTCATCCGGCAACGAACAATATAAAGATGAATTACAGCGAATAGAGCAGCGCCATCTTGAAGCGGTTAAACAACTTATTCCTGTTCAGCAACAGAGCAGCATGCTGAGTTTTGTTAAAAAAATATGCAACGAAATTGAAGACGTATGCAATGGCGTTTTTTTGCTGGGCGAATTATCAACCCGCACAAAAGACAGGATTGCAAGCTATGGTGAGTTGATGTCTTCTCAAATGATTGCAGGCGCTTTTAACAGCGCGGGTATACCTGCATTATGGAAGGATGCGCGAAAACTAATCCGCACCAATACAAACTTTGGAAACGCGCAGGTAAATGCAGATGCCAGCAAAAATCTTATAACCGAATTCTTCAGCACACACCAGGATTCGCTGGTGATATTACCGGGCTTCATAGCTTCGGATGAAAATAATGAAACAACCACATTAGGCAGAGGTGGCTCTGATTATACCGCTGCAATAATGGCTGCGGCTTTAAATGCAGCTTCGCTTGAAATATGGACTGATGTATCTGGTATGATGACCGCAGACCCGCGATGGGTAAGCGGCGCAAAAGTAATTCCCTCTATCTCGTATCAGGAGGCAATGGAACTTTCACATTTTGGCGCTAAAGTTCTTTATCCGCCAACCATACAACCTGTATTGGGTAAGGGCATTCCGGTAGTAATTAAAAACACATTTGCACCTGAAGACGCGGGTACGATTATTGAAAAACATGCTGTCACAAATGGAAATGCCATACGCGGTATCTCAAGTGTAAGTAATATAGGTTTGATTAGTCTTGAAGGTAGCGGTATGGTTGGCGTACCGGGTTTTTCAAGAAGATTGTTTGAATCACTTTCTTTTGCTAAAATAAATGTGATATTGATTACGCAGGGTTCTTCTGAACATTCTATATGTGTTGGTGTGGAAACGCCATTTATACAAAAGGCAAAAGAAGTGGTGGATACGGAATTTGAAGATGAAATACGGATGGAAAAAGTGCAACCGCTTGTAGTGGAAATGGATTTGTCCATCGTGGCGCTGGTAGGAGAAAATATGAAAAGTCACCCTGGCATAAGTGGTAAAATGTTTGGAGCATTGGGCAGAAATGGGGTGAATGTGCGCGCTATTGCACAGGGTTCATCTGAGCGTAATATTTCAGCAGTAGTATCTACAAAAGATGTGCGCAAAGCCATCAATGTATTGCATGAAGAGTTTTTTGAAACAACCAACAAGCAGATACATCTTTTTATTGCCGGCGTAGGCAACGTGGGCAGCAAACTGATGAGTCAGTTGAAACAACAGCATGAATGGCTGGCAAAGCATCTCCGTTTAAACATTAAGGTTATAGGGCTTGCCAACAGCCGCAAAATGGCTATTGATGATGCCGGTATTGATCTTAACCAGTGGCAGGAAAAATTAGCCGGCGGTGAATCTGCTGATATCAATAATTTCATAAACATCATTCTCAGCAAAAACGTACGCAACGCCATATTTGTTGATGTTACCGCGAGTGACGCTGTGGCAAAAGTGTATGATAAGCTTTTGCAGAAGAGTGTATCTGTAGTGGCATGTAACAAAGTAGCAGCATCTTCTTCTTATGCTTATTATAAAAATTTGAAAGACCTGGCAAGAGCCTACAACTGCGTGTATTTGTTTGAAACCAATGTTGGCGCAGCTTTGCCCGTAATTGGTACGCTGAATGATTTGATGCGCAGTGGTGATAGAATCAACAGGATGGAAGCGGTATTAAGCGGCACACTGAATTTTGTATTTAATAATTATGATGGCAGTCGCAGCTTTGCGGAGGTAGTAAAACAGGCACAGGACGAAGGTTATACTGAACCAGACCCGAGATTGGATTTGAGTGGCACGGATGTGATGCGCAAGATTATGATATTAGCCCGTGAATCCGGTGAGCAAATGGAAATGCAGGATATTACCTGCAATGGTTTCTTACCTGAAAGCTGCATGAATGGTGATGTGCCGGCATTTTATGAAGAAATGAAAAAGCACGAAGCGCATTTTAAAAAATTGTATGATGAAGCTGCCGTTAGAAACTGCAAACTGAAGTTTGTAGCCAAATATGAAAATGGTAAAGCTTCTGTAGGATTGCAGCATATTTCACCAGAGCATGACCTCTATCATTTATATGGAAAAGATAATGTAGTATTGTTTTATACCGAGCGCTATCCGCTGCAACCATTAGTGGTAAAAGGTGCAGGTGCAGGCGCGGAAGTAACAGCATCCGGAGTGTTTGCGGATATAATTAGAGCGACGGCGCAGTAGAGAGAGGTGGAGAGGGAAGAAAGTAGTAAGAGGTAAGTAGTAAGTAGTAAGGGGCAGTAGTGAGCAGGCAGAAAGCATCTTACTGATTGCTGAAACCTGAAGACTGGTAGCTGATGGCTGCCGGCAATTTCAAACCTGCCTGCCTGTCGGCAGGTCTCAAATTTCAAATTTCAAATGTTAGATGAAAAAATTTCAGACGCACGTGGTAAATCAGTAACCATACATGCCCCTGGCACGGTGGCTAATATGGTTTGCGGGTTTGATGTATTAGGATTGGCATTGAATGAGCCGTACGATGTAATGACGGTAAAGCTCATTGATGAACCTACTGTAATAATACATAATGTTGATAGTTATAATCTGCCAACAGATCCGGAAAAAAATGTAGCCGGCGTTGCCCTGCTGGAAATGATTGAAAAGCTTGACCGAAAAACGGGTTTTGATGTTACTATCGAAAAAAGAATAAAACCCGGTAGTGGTGTGGGTTCCAGCGCGGCAAGTTCCGCAGGCGCAGTGGTAGCTGCGAATCATTTGCTGGGTAATATTTTCAACAACGACGACCTGGTGCAGATGGCTATGTTTGGAGAGAAGTTAGCTTCAGGAGTAAAGCATGCGGATAATATTGCACCCTGCATTATGGGCGGCGTTACTTTAATCCGCAGCATTCTTCCATTAGATATTATCAGCGTGCCTTCGCCATTATTATATGTAACGGTTGTACATCCGCAGATTGAAGTAAGAACAGAAGATGCCAGGCAGATATTGAAGAAGCAAATTTTATTGAAAGATGCCATCAAACAATGGGGCAATATTGCAGGACTGGTTGCGGGCTTAATGAAGAGCGATTATGACCTGATCAGCAGGTCGCTCGAAGATGTATTGATCGAGCCGGTGAGAAGTATTCTTATTCCGGCTTTTGCCGAAGTAAAAGCAAAATGTTTGAAGGCCGGTGCATTAGGTGGTGGTATATCAGGCTCAGGCCCGTCAATATTTATGCTGAGCAAAGATGAAGCCACAGCACTTGCCGTGGAAAACGCCATGAAAGAAGTATATACAACTACAGGAATTGCGTATCATACTTATGTAACTACGATAAACACACAGGGAGTGAAAGTAATTGAATAAGCGTTAAGATAGCAGAACTATATCATGAAATACTACAGTTTAAATAATCAATCTCCGGAGGTAAGTTTTAAAGAAGCCACCATTAAAGGACAGGCGCCGGATAAGGGTTTGTATTTTCCAAAATCGTTGCCTAAGCTTAGTAAAAGTTGGGTAGATTGTATGGGCGATAAATCAAATGAAGAGATAGCGTTTGATGTAATACAACCTTATGCAGGCGATGATATTCCCGAAGCTGATTTGCGCAGGATTGTAAAGGAAACCATTGATTTTTCTATTCCATTAGTTAAAGTAACAGAAGATATATATTCACTTGAATTATTTCATGGGCCAACGCTTGCTTTTAAAGATGTAGGCGCAAGATTTATGAGCCGTTGCCTTGGCTACTTTGCGAAAAAAGAAAGTGAAAAAGTTACGGTGCTGGTTGCCACTTCAGGCGATACCGGCGGCGCTGTTGCCAATGGATTTTATGATGTGGATGGAGTTGATGTGGTTATACTATATCCTTCCGGCAAAGTAAGCACTGTACAGGAAAAACAATTGACCACACTTGGCAAAAATATCAGTGCCATTGAAGTGAAAGGCACTTTTGATGATTGCCAGCAAATGGTGAAACAGGCTTTTGCGGATGGCTCGTTGACTTCTAAAAAATTTCTTACATCAGCCAATTCTATTAATGTAGCCCGTTGGTTGCCACAACAGTTTTATTATTTCTTTGCATATAAACAGTGGCAACAAAAAGATGCATCGCCGGTAATTTGTGTACCCAGCGGAAATTTCGGAAATATCTGCGCAGGTATGCTGGCGCACATATCTGGTTTACCGGTGCAGCATTTTATTGCGGCATGTAATGCCAATAATGTGGTGCCAAGGTTTTTGGATAATGGCAATTATGAAATTCGCCCTGCTGTTGCTACATTATCCAATGCGATGGATGTTGGTAACCCCAGCAATTTTGTAAGAGTACTGGAATTGTTCCATAATAATTTCATCGACCTTAAAAAGGTATTATCCGGGTATACCATTACAGATAAAGAAACCAAAGCCACGCTTAAACAGGTAAAAAAAGAAACGGGTTACCTGCTCGACCCGCATGGCGCTGTCGGCTATCTTGCCCTGCAACGATATCTTAATGCACATACGGGAGAGAAAGGTATATTTCTTGAAACCGCTCACCCGGTAAAATTTTATGATGTGGTAGAGCCTGTGATTAATGAAGCAGTTCCAATACCGGAAGCCATTCAACAAATATTACCACTTAAAAAACATAGTGTGGTAATGGATGCAGAATATGAATTGCTGAAGGAGTATTTGTTGAAAGCCCATCCCGGCCTTCCCAAGGGGAAGGAGACCTGAGCACAGCCCTCGCTTTTCAAAGAATGATTATTATTTGCATTTTTTCTTTGTACAACTTTGTGTTCTGGCTTATTAGTAATTCAAAAAATTTCACGCAAAGGAAAGAAGTAAGCAAAGATGCAAAAATGATAGATTTCTTTGTGGAACTTTTGTTTTCGTGTCTTTGTGATTCCTCTAACGATAAACTTCAAACAACAAACCATAAACTTTTCGATATTTGCAACCGGAGGCGTTTGATCTATGCATGATATAGAACCATTTTACAACTGGCAACATTTATATACTTCCAATACCGACCCGCGTTCACCATTTTACGGCCGCGAGTATAGTGAGTTTGTTTTTTCTCAAACCATCTACAACTATTATATACATCCGCAGTGGGATGAGTTTGGTTCGCGAACATTATATATGAAAATATTGTTTGCCGATTATGAACCAGGCTATGCCATAATAGAACTGATAGGAGAGTGGAACGATGCCATCGAAAACGATATACAAACCCTGCGGAGGGAAGTAACCGATGTGCTTTTTTACGAAGGCATCAAAAAATTTATTCTTATTGCCGATAATGTGCTCAATTTTCATAGCAGCGATGACGCGTATTATGAAGACTGGTTCCAGGAAGTAGCTGAAGAAGGCGGCTGGATTGTGATACTGGATATGCCTGAGCAATCGCAGCACGATTTTAAAAAAGCGAAATTAAACCGATACATAGAGCTGCTCGACTTTCCCAATTGGCGCACTTTGCAACCGCAGCATCTCTTTCAATCCATCGATAATCATTTGCTAAAAAGACTTGATTAGTAAAAAAAAATAAAAACTGAACGATTATAGTGTTTGTGTGTTAAATTTGCGCCATTATCTAACCACTTCTTTCTGAATATGACCTGGAAACAAATCTTCACATCTTCCATTGGGAAGAAATTTGTGATGGCGCTTACCGGAGTTTCGTTAATTGCTTTTTTAGTTGTACATGCTGGTTTAAATGCATGCATTTGGGCCAACGACAATGGCGAAATGTTTAATAAAGCCGCTCACTTTATGGGTTCTACTGTTGTTATCCGTATTGCAGAAGTGGGGCTTTTTATTGGCATCATACTCCATATAGTACAGGGCTTAATGCTCGAATTTGAAAACAGGAGCAAACGTACCATTGGTTACCAGGTTCCGCTGGGTAACCGTGGCAGTAAATGGTATAGCCGCAGCATGGGTTTGCTCGGAACGCTTATTCTTCTCTTCCTCATTATGCATATTTATCATTTCTGGACGCCCAGCCGCCTCGGAGGTATTGGTAATATCCACTCGCTGCAACCGGTAGAGTATAATGGTAAAGAATACCATAACCTCTATGCAGAAATGATTACCGTGTTTCAATCCCTGCTGATAGTAATATTATATGTGTTGGGATGTATTTCACTCGCATATCACCTCATGCATGGTTTCAGAAGTTCATTCAGAACACTTGGTTTGCATAATGAACGTTATTATAAGATAGTGAGTGCTACAGGCGTGGCATTCTCCATAATAGTACCATTTGTTTTTGCCATGATGCCCATCTCTATTTATTTGGGATGGATACAATAATAGTGGTAAGTGATAAGAAGTAAGGGTAGAAGATAATTATTACTAATCAGATCATATTATCAACGTAATTAAGCTATGTTGGATTCAAAAATACCTCCTGGAAAATTAGAAGATAAGTGGAACGATTATAAGGGACATGTAAAACTCGTTAATCCTGCCAATAAGCGTAAGCTTGAAGTGATAATAGTAGGAACAGGTCTTGCAGGTGCATCGGCTGCTGCGGCACTTGGTGAGTTGGGCTACAGGGTTAAAGCGTATTGCTTCCAGGATTCTCCGCGCCGTGCGCACTCCATCGCTGCACAGGGTGGTATTAACGCTGCCAAAAATTATCAGAACGACGGTGACTCTGTGTTCCGTCTTTTTTATGATACCATCAAAGGTGGTGACTATCGTGCACGTGAATCAAATGTGCACCGCCTTGCTGAAGTGAGCGTGAATATTATTGACCAATGCGTAGCTCAGGGTGTACCTTTTGCAAGAGAATATGGCGGATTATTAAACAACCGTTCTTTTGGTGGAACGCAGGTAAAAAGAACTTTTTATGCTGCCGGGCAAACCGGTCAGCAATTATTGATAGGCGCTTACCAGGCGCTGGAAAGGCAGGTTGCATTGGGTAATGTAACCATGTACTCCCGCCATGAAATGCTGGATATAGTAAAGATTGATGGAAAAGCAAGAGGCATCATTTGCCGCAATCTTGTAACCGGTGAATTGGAAAGACACTTCGGCCATGCGGTACTGTTATGCAGCGGTGGTTATGGCAATGTGTTTTATCTTTCTACCAATGCGATGGGCAGTAATGTAACTGCTGCATGGAAGGCACACAAACAGGGAGCCTATTTTGGAAACCCCTGCTTCACACAAATACATCCAACCTGTATACCCGTAACCGGCGACCATCAGAGCAAGCTAACGTTGATGTCTGAATCATTGCGTAACGATGGACGTATATGGGTTCCTAAAAAGAAAGATGATCCCCGTAAGGCTAACGATATACCCGAAGATGAAA
This sequence comes from Chitinophagaceae bacterium, assembly GCA_020847395.1. GTDB lineage: Bacteria > Bacteroidota > Bacteroidia > Chitinophagales > Chitinophagaceae > Agriterribacter. The sequence goes on along the minus strand of JADLCD010000079.1, from coordinate 47,554 downwards.
GGGATTATTATCTCGAAAGAAGATATCCCGCATTCGGTAACCTTGTTCCCCGCGACGTGGCATCAAGAGCCGCGAAAGAAAGATGTGATGCGGGTTATGGTGTTGGTACAACAAAACAGGCGGTATATCTCGATTTCAAATACAACCTCATTAATAAATACGGAAAAACAGAAGCCGGAAAACAAGGCATTGAAAATCCTGACCAGGAAACATTGATTCGTTTGGGTAAGGAAGTGGTGAAAGAAGAATACGGTAACCTGTTTGATATGTATGAAAAGATCACTGGTGAAAATCCCTATGAAGTGCCGATGCGTATTTACCCTGCTGTGCATTATACTATGGGCGGCTTGTGGGTAGATTATGAATTGATGACATCCGTTACCGGCTTATATGCTTTGGGCGAATGTAATTTCAGCGATCATGGCGCAAACCGTTTGGGAGCATCTGCGTTGATGCAGGGTTTGGCTGATGGTTATTTTGTAATTCCGTATACACTCGGTAATTATCTTGCTGATGAAATTGGAACAAAGCCAATACCAACTACGCATGAAGCGTTTGTTGAAGCGGAGAAGGCTGTAGCAGACCGCATCAATAAACTGATGAACATTAAGGGTAAGCAATCTGTTGAAAGCCTGCATAAGCGCCTTGGAAAAATTATGTGGGAAAAATGTGGCATGGCGCGTAATGCGCAAGGTTTGAAAGAAGCGATTGATGAAATAAGGGCATTGAAAAAAGAATTCTGGAGCGATGTGCGTATACCTGGTGAAATAAATGAAATGAATCCTGAATTGGATAAAGCCAATCGTGTTGCTGATTTTATTGAACTGGGTGAGTTGATGTGTATAGATGCATTAAACCGTGCTGAAAGCTGTGGTGGCCATTTTCGTGAAGAAAGCCAGACAGAAGATGGCGAAGCATTGCGTCATGATGATCAATTTATGTATGTATCTGCATGGGAGTATAAAGGTGATAGCGACTGGCAGTTGAATAAGGAAGAATTGAATTACGAGGTGATTAAACCGACGCAAAGGAATTATAAATAATAATTTGAAAATTTGAAAATGTAGTAATTTGAAAATGAAATCAAATTGCTAATCTTTAAATTTTTAAAAATGAGAAATGATAAACCCAATGTTATCGTTGATAAAACTATAACATTCTCTTTAGCGCTTATAGAATATTGTGAGGAGTTGGAGCGTGAAAAGAAGTTTGTAATTGCAAGACAATTATTGCGTTCCTCCACTTCAATCGGTGCAAACGTATTTGAAGCGCAAAATGCGGAAAGTAAAGCTGATTTCATCCATAAAATGAAAATAGCAGCAAAAGAAGCGAGTGAAACATTGTACTGGTTGACGCTTTGTGAAAGAAGTAAGAATTATAGGTTTGATAATATATTGATTGAGAATTTGAATGAAATTATTAAGATACTATCTAAAATAATTTCCTCTGCAAAAGGAAGAATTCCTGGATTCATGTGGACGCTTCTGTACGCATTTTCAAATTTTCAAATTTTCAAATTAGCACATTAAGAACCATGGAACATTATACAATGAACCTGACTTTAAAAGTCTGGAAACAGAAGAACAAAGATGTTAGAGGAAGCTTTGAAACTTACAGGGTAAAAGATATTTCGTCTGAAATGTCGTTCCTGGAAATGTTTGATGTGTTGAATGAGCAATTAGTGCATGAAGGTAAAGAGCCTATCGCCTTTGACCACGATTGTCGTGAGGGTATCTGTGGTATGTGTTCGATGTATATTAATGGTCGTCCGCACGGGCCCTGGCATGGCACAACAACCTGCCAGTTGCATATGCGTGCTTTTAAAGATGGCGATACCATTGTGGTTGAGCCGTGGAGGGCGAATTCTTTTGCAGTAATAAAAGATTTGATTGTTGACCGTGGCGCTTTCGATAGAATTATACAAGCCGGTGGTTTTATTTCTGTAAATACCGGTAATGCACAAGACGGTAATAATATCCCAATAGAAAAAGAGAAAGCTGACCAGGCTTTTGCCGCAGCAGCTTGTATTGGTTGTGGCGCTTGTGTTGCCGCATGTAAAAACAGCTCCGCCATGCTTTTTGTTTCCGCTAAGGTTTCTCACCTGGCTTTGTTGCCGCAGGGTGCGCCAGAGAAAAGAACCCGTGTGTTAAATATGATTGCGCAAATGGATAAAGAAGGTTTTGGGGCTTGTACAAACACAGGAGCATGTGAAGCGGTTTGTCCCAAAGAAATTTCATTAGAAAATATAGCACGCCTCAATAAAGAATACCTGGGCGCAGCCGCAACAATCGATAAATAGTAAGGCTGATTTATCATTTTTTTGATGATAAACCACAATGCCATACAGGAAGATGCAGTTACCATTGACCCGGTACTTACTGATAGCATTGTATCAAAAAAACTACAACTTTCCGTTCTCCGGCTCGATAAAATTCACCCCGTTATCTCCGGCAATAAATGGTTTAAACTTAAATATTATTTACAGGATGCGAAATCTCAAGGCTATAATAGCATGCTCACTTTTGGCGGCGCTTTTTCCAACCATATAGCGGCTACTGCGCTTGCTGCATCTTTACAAAAATTACAATCCATTGGTATCATAAGAGGAGAGGAGCCTAAACTATGGAGTCATACCTTGCAGGAGGCAAAAGCAAATGGCATGGAATTGCATTTTGTATCAAGGGAAGAATATGATATGTTGAAGCGAACAGGAGATAACCAACTTCTTAAACAATTTGGTAATAACTATATCATTTCCGAAGGCGGTTATGGCGAATTAGGTGTGAAAGGTGCCTCGGATATACTTACCATTTTAGATACTTCATCTTTCACCCATATTATTTGTGCTGTGGGAACCGGCACTACAGTAGCCGGCATTATAAAAGCGGCTTTGCCGCATCAGCATATTATCGGAATAAGTGCTATGAAAAACAATACGGGACTGTCAGCAGAAATTATAGAATTGCTCCAGCCAGGTTCTCTTCCTGCTAATTTTATGCTCAATCATGATTACCATTTTGGCGGTTACGCAAAGCATACGCCTGAATTATTGTGTTGGATGAATGATTTTTTTTCAGCTTCGCATATTCCCCTTGATTTTGTGTATACTGCAAAAGCTATGTATGGGATTATGGACATGATTGCGAAAGACCATTTTGAACCCGGGGCAAAAATTTTAATGATGCATACCGGCGGTTTGCAAGGTAATCTTTCCACAAAGCCAGGACTTTTAAAATTTTAGATCAGGTACTGCGTTATCTTTGCGTATTCCTTAAAAATAAATACCACCCTGACATCCAGTTTTGTATGAAAATGCTGCTCCGGATTTTTTTTGTTGCAAGCCTCTTTGTCACGGGGAATATAGTAAGCGCCCAGGATACCCTGCCGGCATTTACAGTTAAACACAGAAGCAGTAAAGTGATATTAAGCTGGGTGAATAATTTTAAGGTTATTAAACAAATAAGCATTCAACGCTCCGCAGATAGTTTAAAAGGTTTTAAAACTATTCTTACACTTCCTGACCCTTCTTCTATTACAAATGGTTTTTTGGATAATAACGCGCCTGATACGGTATCCTATTATAAATTATATATACTGTTGGATAGCGGTAAATATGTATTCAGCAAATCGCAAAAACCTAAAAAAGATATTCCTTCTCCGCCACCGGTGGTTAAAAAAGAAACACCTGCTGTTGAATTAGCGGTAAATACAGAAATTTCTGAACAAATTCCTGTAAAAACCTATGGACCGGAAACAACAAAGCTGCCTAACAAAAAATTGAGCGACGGTTTAAAAGCCGATAGTGTGAATATGGTGCGTCCCGAAAATTTCACTCCATCAGGTTTTATATTTACCAATCCCCAGGGAAATGTTACCGTAATATTGCCTAAGGGAAAAACGGAATTGTTTACCATTAAATTTTTTGATAGTAACGGGGATGAATTATTTCAGTTAAACAATCTTAAAGAGCATACGCTTGTAATTGACAAGTCAAATTTTATGCGTGCCGGAACTTATCGTTTTGAATTATATGAAAATAATATCTTAAGAGAGAAGAATAAAGTAATTATTCCGAAAGACCCCACTATCCGCTGATAAGTGTACAATCAAATACTTTTTCAAAATTTTCTTTCACAATACTTTTTACTTCTTCCATATCAACTTCGAAGCCTAACTCCTTTGCTATAGAAGTTACCTGTTTATCCTGTATGCCGCAGGGTATAATATAGTTGAAATAAGCAAGGTTGGTATTTACATTCAGCGCAAAGCCGTGCATGGTTATCCATCTGCTGCAACGTACACCCATCGCACAAATTTTCCTTTCTTTTCCTTTTACAGAAGGTTCAATCCAAACGCCGGTTTCACCAGCAGAACGCTCGCCTTTAATGTTGTATGCTGCTAATGTAAGTATAATCACTTCTTCAAGATTACGGAGGTATTTACCAATGTCCGTATAATATTTTTCCAAATCAAGCACCGGGTAGCCAACTATCTGGCCCGGTCCATGAAAAGTAATATCGCCGCCGCGGTTGGTAGGATAATATTCAATACCTTTTTGAAGGCGCTCTTTTTCACTTATAAGAATATTGGTAGCCTTGCCACTTTTACCGAGAGTATACACAGCAGGATGTTCGCAGAAAAGTAAGTAGTGTTGAGTTGGTATATCAATAATATCATGGGCAGATTTGCCGACAAGTATTTTATTTTTTGCAATAACAGCCTGCGATTTAGCATTTACATTTTGCTGTAGCAGCTCTTCCTGGTAGTCCCATGCCTGCTTATACGCAATATCACCAAGATCTTTAAAAAAAACTTCCTGCATGGAGGCAAAGTTATGTAGATATTGGGGTCAAAAGTATTATTTCAGGTGGCAACATTCACTAATGGATTAGCTATCTTCCATCTCCATCCAGTAAATTACCTAAGCCACCAAGTATGCTGCCTTCTTCTTTTCTCTTAAAGCTTCCATACGAAAGTATGCGGCTGGCCAAACGGCTTACGGGCAGCGTTTGTATCCACACTTTACCCGGCCCGCGAAGTGTAGCAAAAAACACACCTTCACCTCCAAAAATTGTATTGCGTATACCACCAACAAACTGAATGTCGTAGTCAACTTCTTTTGTATATGCAACGAGGCAACCGGTATCAATACGGAGTAATTCTCCCTCTGTTAATACTCTTTGAAATACGTGGCCGCCGGCGTGTACAAAAGCCATCCCATCACCTTCAAGCTTCTGCATAATAAATCCTTCACCCCCAAATAAACCGGTACCGAGCTTGCGTTGAAATTCAATGCCGATACTTACGCCTCTTGCCGCGCATAAAAAAGCATCTTTCTGACAAACTACTTTGCCGCCTAATTCATACAAATCAAGCGGAATAATTTTACCGGGATATGGAGAGGCAAAAGCTACTCTTTTCTTTCCCTGTCCTACATTGGTAAACGCCGTCATAAAAAGGCTTTCACCCGTAAGCAGGCGTTTACCCGCGCTAAATAATTTATTCATTATACCACCGCCGGATTTTTGTGTGCCGTCGCCGAATATGGTTTGCATTTGTATGCCATCGTCCATCATCATAAATGCGCCGCTTTCTGCCATAGCAGTTTCACCAGGGTCAAGTTCAATATCTACATACTGCATTTCTTCTCCGTAAATACGATAGTCAATTTCATGTGCTGTTTGCATAGTTCTAAGTTTTCTTTCATTAAAAATACTGATAGTGCAGAAATAAGAAATACCGTTTATAAAAGAAATCTCAGTATTAATGCGTTATTTTAATAAACTATTTTGATATGGAGAGCGATTCCCTGTATTATCTTCTTGGCTTTACAGCGCTGGGTATAGTGCTGATCTCTCTCATTCCTGCAATATTTTTCCTGCTGACTTTACAAAAAACATTACATGCCGTTTCGCCTGGGAACAGGCTTATGCAGCCGGGTCATGTATGGCTTCTGTTAATTCCGGTATTCAATATTATATGGATATTTATTACAGTTGCCCGTATTGCTGACTCCATAAAAAATGAGTGCTCAAGATTAAGCATCCCTACCACAGAATCACGGCCAACTTATGGAATCGGGCTTGTAATGAGTATATTGTGGATATGTGGTTTTATTCCTGTTATTGGAATGATCGCATCGTTGGCAGGGGTTATCTGTTGGATTATTTACTGGGTTAAAGTAAATGATTATAAAAATATTATCATTACAAACAGGGACAACTTTATGTTGGACATAGAAAGAGAAGCTGCCCGATCCAGTAACCCTTAATCGTATTTTACAAATTTTTCTTGCTTTATGCCGGTTACCTTTTTTGCATTGTAGTAATAATGGCAAGAGATGTATGTACACCGCATTATGTAAAGTTCAATTTCCTGCATCTTTAGTTCGGCTGATAGCTATTTAGCTTTCAGCTATAAATAAAAACTATAAGGATTGCAGTGCTGCAATGCCGGACGGCAATCTTATAGGTTCAAAAGCTGGGTATGCTGTATGCATATTGCCAGGTTATAATTAACACGATCTAAATTATTATTATGAAAATGCGTTTAACGATTGCCGTTATAGCGGCAACAGCTATGTTATTATCATGCCATCAAAAGCAAAATGAAAGCAACAATACAAAGAGTATCGCTTTAGATGAGATTAGCGCCAACACTTCTTTGAACAAATTGTTTAAGAATGAAGAAGCACAGCAGGAAGGAGAAGCTAAAGAACCACCACAACAAAAGCCAACGATACCTGTTCAAAAAACACCGCCGCCTGTTTCTGCAGATTGGGATAAACAAATTATTAAGAACGCTGAATTGCAAATGCGGGTAAAGGAAATAAAACCTTCAAATATTGTAATACAGGAAGCAATAAGATCATCGGGTGGATATATTGCCTCTGCTTCGGAAGTGCAGCTAGCAGGACAGGTAAAAAGTGAAATGCTGATACGTGTGCCGAGAGAAAAGTTTGAGGAACTGCTCAACAGGTTATCCGGGTACGCAGATAGCGTTACGCAAAAAAGCATTACAAGCGAAGATGTAACGGATGAGTATATTGATACCAAAGCGAGGATACAGGTAAAAGAAAAAACAAGAGACCAGTATTTTGAATTTTTAAAACGCGCAAAAAATATTGAGGAAGTATTAAAAGTACAACAGGAAATAACCGGGTTGCAGGAAGATATTGAAGCTGCTGCAGGAAGGATAAATTATATACAGCATCAATCGGCGCTAAGCAGTATCCATCTGGTGTTTTACCAGGATATGCCACTCATTAACATACCCAACAATGCTCCGGGGTTCGGGTTAGAAATACTGAATAGCATTAAAACAGGCTGGACAATGATTCAATCATTGATCATTATGCTGGTAAGCATTTGGCCGCTCTGGGTAATTGGTATAGGGCTTTGGCTGGTATTCAGGCGGAGAAAATTAAAATTAGTTACTCAAACAAAATAGTTTGCTTTTTTATACATTCGGTTTATTAATCGGTTGATATGAAAAAGAAAAAACTGGTGGTGCTTACCGGCGCCGGCATTAGTGCCGAAAGCGGCCTGAAAACCTTCAGGGATACTGATGGTTTATGGGAAGGGTATAATATAGAAGATGTGGCAACGCCGCGTGCCTGGAAAAAAAATCCGCAATTGGTTTTAGACTTTTATAATATGCGCCGCAAAAATGTACGCGAAGCCCTACCGAATGCAGCGCATATTGGGTTGGCAGAATTAGAGAAAGATTTTGATGTACAAATCATCACACAAAATATAGATGACCTGCATGAAAGAGCCGGCTCAACAAAAGTGCTGCACCTGCATGGTGAAATATTAAAAATGCGCAGTGAAAAAAATGAGCGGCTTATTTACGATATAAAAGCTGATATTAAGCTTGGCGATATAGCGGAAGATGGCGCACAGTTACGCCCACATATTGTGTGGTTTGAAGAAGCTGTACCAATGATAGAACCGGCTACTGCTTTAGCCGGCGAAGCGGATATTTTTGTAGTGGTTGGCACTTCGTTGGCAGTATATCCTGCTGCCGGATTAATCAATTATACCGCAAGAAATATTCCTAAATTTATTGTAGATAAAAAGATCCCATATACATCTGCGCTGCATGATATAGTGGCGATTGAAAAACCGGCAACGGAAGGAGTGAAAGAGTTAGCCTTTTATTTATCAAAAGACTGCTGAGATAGCTGGCAATAAACAGGTGCGCCTGTAAAACATATAAAATACGCTAAATAGCTGCAGCACATCATAATACTTGTAGCACTATAATAAGTGTAATATTCCCAGGTGCAGCGCACCGTAATATTGAAATACAAACGAGATATCAGAAAAAATCGGCTCCGTTAGTGTCCGCTTCAACCTTTTTTATTTGCTCTGCAATTCTTTTATTACAGCAGATCATTTCTTCACCGGTAAATAATTTTTCCCTGGTACCATTAAAATCTGTTACTACAGCGCCCGCCTGTTCTGCAATACAAACGGCCGCTGCAATATCGTGATAACTGAAGCCGGTAGCTATTACAAGTTCCTGTGTGCCTTTAGCTACGGATATCATATACGCCGCTATGTTTTGAGCAACTACATTATTAAGCATCTTACAGTCTGTAGTATTCCACAGGGATTTTATTAATTTAATGTATTGCCTGCCGGGTTTGCCAGGTGGTATTATAAACTGCATTACACGGCTTTGGGCATTTAATATTTTATTGCCACACAGGTATTGTATGTCATTGCAAAAAGCACCTTCGCCTTCAACACCTGTGGTCACTGCGCCTTCTCCGTAATCCACGTACAAGCCGATACGAGGCTGGTTGTTTTGTGCAAGCGCAATACCAGTATAGGTTTTCCCCATCAAATTAGATGTAAAGGGACAAAGTATCCACTGCCATTCACTTGTTGGCTGAGGCTCGTCCTTAAACCAAGGTGTAGCTTCTGGTGCAATACCAGGCAATGCCTTAGCAAGACAATTTGCTGCAAAATCGTTAATCTCTGTATGGCGCTGTTGGCGTAATTCTTCCCGCGCTTTATCATGAGGCAGTGCAGCCAAATCCGCTCCCATCGCTTGCATTCGTTCCAATATTCCGGCGAGCAGTCCACTTTCTAATACTTCAAACAGATCATCAGTAACCTTTGTGTAATCCATTATATTTTTTTGCAGGTTTTTTAATAACAATTATTGCTTGAGCAAACGGATAAAGCGACAGGAACAATTGGGCTGGCATATCGGAAACGTAAATAATAAATATTCCTTAGTCTTATTTTCCTGTTGTATATTATTGAATGAGTAGTGTATTGTGCAGATCTTAATTGTTGAGATGGGCAGGTGGTATTTTGTTGGTGTATAATCAATGTGTTGGTTTTATCAACAGGTTCTTTTATTTTTTAGCACTGTTTCTTCTTCCTTAAAAGCAATGCCCTCTTTCTCCAACTCCCTCAGCACCGGTTCATATATTTCCGGCACAATAGGAATATGCAGGCCGGTTAATTTTATCTCATCTTTTAAAATCATTACCGCCGCAATTCCAAGCGGCAGCCCTACTGTTTTAGCCATCGCCGTTTCAAGATTATTATCTCCTTTCACAATTAGTGAGCTTGTTATTTTCTTATGTGCTTTATCTTCTTCATATGCTATTTCATGCAACATAATAATCATATCCCTGTCTTTTTCGTGCAGCATCAATTTTTCTTCTGCACATAATTGCAAAATTTCAGCAGCAGTTAGCAAACCCTTACCTATAATATCATCGTTGTATATTTTAAGGTATGCAAGCATTTCTTTTTGTTGTGCAGATGAATCATCTGCTAATCCATGTTGCGAGAGATGTTGCTGAAAGAAAGCTTTGTAAGACAATCCATCAGTATCATATCGTTTATCCTCATCCGTTAGCTTTAATGCAACCACCTGTTTCCAGCCATAACAAAAATCAGGATGGCGTAAAGTGGTTCGTATAAAAGTATCACAATCCTGTAGGCCGTAAAGCTCACTATAACTTAAAGAATCGCGGTTGGGATACCAGGCATATTTTCCATAGCCCGGAATATTCACTGTTCTGGTCTCATCAAACAATAATTCGTAGGGCACAGCTACTGTTTTGCCATTCTTTTTAAATACCGCGCCGGCTTTACCCGCCAAAATAATATTTTTCGGGTTCCAGCTTATTTTATAATGCCAGGGATTATTATCGCTTTCCGGTGCAACAAGTCCGCCACAATGCGAATAAAAGGATTGCATATTCCCGCCATTATTTTTTATACGGTTAATCAATTGCATGGCACTCATGTGGTCAATACCGGGGTCGAGCCCCATCTCACACAAAAACAACAACCCTTTTTCCTTTATTACGGATGCGGATGCCTGGATGTTTTTATCAACATACGAAGCGGTAAGCAAATGCCTGCCGGTTTCAATACAGGTTTGGGCTACTAAGAAATGCAATGCAGCCGGCAGCATGGAAATCACGATATCAGCCTGCTCAATCAATGTTTTTCGTTGCTCTTCATTATGAATATCTATAGAAACAGCGCTTGTATTGAGTGCGCCGGCAAGTTTATCTTCCACGAGTTTCAGGTTATTATCTGCAACGGTTAAATGCCAGCCAAATGCAAGGCATTTCTTTTTTAAATATGCAATAAGAACAGTAGCGGATTTACCGGCGCCGAGCAATAAAATTTTCTTCACTAAGGTATGTTTTCAGGATAGCAATGTAAGTCATTTTTTCTGGTAAAAAGCTATTCACATCAGGTGGAAAAAAACACGGTACAAACCCTTTCTTTTTACGGGAAAAGCCCTTTAAAAACGGTACATTTGCAGGCATTTTAATATACACTAAAAAGTAAAGAAATTAGAACGGAAAAATAGTTTATGGAAGATAATCAAACGCCACAGGAAACCAACGATAACGAACGCATCATACAGGTGAATATTGAGGAGCAGATGAAGACTGCTTATATCGATTATTCGATGAGCGTAATTGTGGGCAGAGCCTTGCCTGATGTACGCGACGGACTGAAACCGGTGCATCGCCGCATTTTATATGCGATGAATGAATTGGGGCTGAATCATAACAAACCTTTTAAAAAATCTGCCCGTGTGGTTGGGGAAGTATTGGGTAAATATCATCCGCATGGTGATGGGTCAGTATATGATGCGATGGTACGTATGGCGCAGGATTGGAGCATGCGCTATACTCTTGTAGACAAGCAGGGTAACTTTGGTAACCAGGATGGTGATGGCCCGGCGGCAATGCGTTATACCGAGGTACGATTGCAGCGTCTTGCAGAGCATATGCTCGATGATATTGAAAAAGATACGGTTGACTTTAACCTGAACTTTGACGATTCAGAAAAAGAACCTTCTATCCTTCCTACCCGTATTCCGCAATTATTGGTGAATGGCTCCAGCGGTATTGCCGTGGGTATGGCAACGAATATGATGCCGCATAATCTTACCGAAGTTATTGATGGTTGTATTGCCTATATAGATAATAAGGAAATTACGGTTGAAGAACTGATTAAGTATGTAAAAGCGCCTGATTTTCCCACCGGTGGTATTATTTACGGATACGAAGGCGTGCGTGCCGCTATGCATTCCGGCAGGGGCAGGGTAGTGCTTCGCGGTAAATTACATGTAGATACAAAAGCCAGCGGCCGCGAACAAATTATCATTACTGAAGTGCCTTACCAGGTTAGCCGCGATGTGCTTACCAACAGGATAGGAGAGTTGGTGAATGAAAAGATTGTGGAAGGTATAGCGCATGTAAACAATGAGTCAACAGAAAAAGACGGCACACGTGTAGTAATCGACCTGAAAAGAGATGCTATTGCTAACGTTGTTATCAATCAACTGTATAAGCATACCGAACTTCAAACTTCTTACGGCATCAACAATGTAGCCATTGTAAAAGGTCGTCCTAAAATACTTAACCTTCGCGATCTTATCAGCGAATTCATAGAATTCCGTCACGAGGTTGTGGTACGCAGAACGCAGTTTGAACTGAAGGAAGCACAGAAGAAAGCGCATATTTTACAGGGATACCTGATTGCGCTCGACCACCTGGATGAAGTGATTTCACTTATCCGCAATTCAGCAACACCTGACATAGCTAAAGAAAATCTTATTAACGCAGGTTGGGGATTGGATGAAATTCAGGCAAAAGCCATACTGGAATTAAGGTTGCAGCGCCTTACCGGCATGGAGCGCAATAAGATTAAAGAAGAATATGATGAATTGATGAAACTGATTGCATACCTGCAGGATTTGCTGTCTGATGAAGGCAAACGTTATGACGTAATTAAAAAAGAACTAACGGAAATAAAGGATAAATTTGGCGACGAGCGCAAAAGTGAAATTCAGTACCTGGCAGATGAAATGCGCATAGAAGATTTGATTGAGGAAGAAGATGTGGTTATCACCATTTCACACCAGGGATATATTAAAAGAACTTCAGCATCTGAATACCGCCAGCAAAATCGTGGCGGCAGGGGAGCAATTGGTGGCAAAACCAAACAGGAAGACTGGATTGAGCACCTGTTTGTAGCCTCTACTCACCACACTATGTTATACTTTACGGAGAAGGGAAGATGCTATTGGTTAAAAGTATATCAACTACCCGAAGGAGATAAAACCAGCAAAGGAAGAGCAATTCAAAATTTGATACAATTACCTCAGGATGATAAAGTAAGAGCGATTATTGATGTAAAAAATTTAGATGATGAGGAGTTTGTAAAGCAGCACTATATAGTACTTTGTACCAAGAAGGGTATTATTAAGAAAACACTTTTAGAAGACTTTAGCAGACCGCGTGCAACCGGTGTGAACGCTATTACCATCGTAGAAGGCGATGAATTGCTGGAAGCAAAAATGACAGATGGTAACAGTGAGATTATGATGGCTGTAAAAAGCGGAAGAGCCATACGTTTTCCTGAAAATAAAGTTCGCCCTACAGGCAGGGGTGCTATTGGAGTAGCAGGTATTGAAGTAGATGATGCAAACGACGAAGTGGTTGGCATGATTTGTGTCAAAAGGGAGGATAAATCTCGTACTGTGTTGGTTGTGAGCGAGAAAGGCTTTGGAAAAAGAACTGCTTTTACAGATGAATCCGGTGAAGATGTGTATCGTATAACCAATAGAGGTGGTAAGGGAGTTAAAACTATTAATGTAACGGATAAAACAGGATCGCTGGTAGGTATACTGGATGTTAACGAAGAAGAAGATCTGATGATAACCTGTAAGTCTGGCATCACCATAAGAATGGCAGTTGGGCAGGTAAGCGAGCAGGGAAGGGCTACCCAGGGTGTTAAATTAATAAGGCTTGATGAGGATGATGCTATAGCTGCTATAACCCAATTATCCCGTTATGGTGCTGAAACTACTGCCGAGGGAGAACAAAAGAATGATACTGAGGAAAACAATAATTTGGATAATAATCTTTAACAATCTTTGTAACCAAATAAAAATCAATAAATAACAAAACAATACACAACATGAAAAAAACAATGCTTGTTATCATTCTGGCAGTTTGCACATTAGGTGTTTTTGCCCAGAGTATTGACAAAATAAACGACATGGTTAAAAGCGGAGAGTTAGATAAAGCGAAAGAGGGAGTAGACCAGTTATTAACCAATGCAAAACAGCAGAAAAAAGTTGAAGCGTGGATAGCAAAAGCCAAAGTATACGGTGCAATAGCAGCAAGCGATAAATTTAAAACACTGGTTCCTGATGGAAGAGCCGATGCTTTTGCTGCTATTAAAAAAGCAGAAGAGATTGACAAAAACGAATTAGTAAAACAGTTAACACTTGAAAGTTATAAGCCAATTTACGATTTATATGCCGGCTATTTTGACCTTGGCGCCAGCCAGTATAATGCTGAAAAATATGAAGACGCTTTGGCTACGTTTAAAAAATCGAATGAGATAAGCAGTTATATATTTTCAAAAGGCTGGGGACTTTCCCAGTTGGATACAACGCTAACTTATTATTCAGCGCTTTCTGCCATGAATGCAAAGAAAGATGATGATGCAGCAGGATTATTTCAGAAAATGGCTGATGCAAAAATTGGTGGCAAACCGGAGTATGTAACTATTTATCGTTACCTCGCTAAATACTATCTTGACAAGAAAGATATTCCTAACATGCAGAAATATATTAAAGCAGGCCAGGAATTATATCCTAAAGATGATTATCTGCCATTGGTAGAATTTGATTACCTGCGCAACCAGGGTGATAAGAAGGCTATTTATGCAAAATACGAAGAGATAATAGCAGCTAATCCTCAGAATTATGAAATGATCATTGATTATGCAAACGAACTGTTTAACGAAACTCACGTAAGTGATGTAAAAGACAGACCGGCTGATTACAATGAGCGTATTGTAAAAATCGAAGATTTGTATAAAAAAGCTTTGGCTATTAAACCAGATGCTTTGGAAGCAAACCTGAACCTTGCAAAACATTATTTCAACCAGGCATTATTTATAGAAGAAGATGCTAATAAAATCAAAGGCACAAAACCTGAGGATGTAAAGAAAAAAGAAGAACTGAAGGCACAGGTTGTAGCATTTTGTGATAAAGCAATTCCTCCGTTTGAAGTGGTGTATAATAACCTTATTGCCAAAGAGACGTTGAAATTGTCTGAAAAATCTGAGTTAAAATCAGCTTGTAATAACCTGGCATATTGCTATGACAGGAAGAAGGATAAAGCTAAATCAGATTTCTACCAGAAGAAATATGATGAGATTGATAGTAGAAAATAAATGTTTGAGATTTTTAGTAAAAAAAGAGGGCATCAGTCCTCTTTTTTTATAATAATGCGAAAACTCCGTGGCACCATATAGCTAATTGCAAAGAGCTAAGCAGCATTGTTTGTTACTTGTTATATTCATAGAAGGGGGTTACCCCAAAACAGTATAAATGTTAACACAATTTTCGTAGTTATTCAGGATAGTAATCTTTCTTATTTTCCCTTCATCAAATACCCCAGCAAATCCGCTATCTCCTGGTCGCTTAAATTATTCAGTAACCCCTGTGGCATCATAGAAGTATTCATTACTTCCCGCGATTGAATAGAAGATTTATTCAGCACTACATCATCCTGCCCAACAACACGCATAGTAATCTGCCTGTCATTTTCAGAAACAAGATTTCCTGAAAATGTTCTCCCGTCTCTTGTGGTAACTACAAGCATTTTATACGCATCCTGTATTTCACCACTGGGGTCTAATATATTGGCAAGCAGGTAATCAACATTAGAGCGATTGCTGCCTGTTAAATCCGGGCCAATTTTTCCACCTTTACCAAAAAGCGTATGACAAACCGCACATGTTTTTGAAAACACCATTTGCCCCTTATTAATATCCGGTGTTTTTGCATTTGCACCAACTACCAAAGATTTATATTTTTCATACGCTTTACTATTTGCAGGTTTATCATCTATCGGCCCCCAAATTTCCACAAAACCACTGCCAACCACTCTGCGCAATTGTCTTGCAACATTTGCAGAAATATCCTTGCGTGGTATCTTATTATTTTTAATAGCCTGTGCTAAAATCCATCCATAAGCCGGTCGCGATGAAAGTGTATTTACCGCCTGCGCTTTCTCTTCATCATTCAGGCTATTGTATTTCGATAAGAGCATATCGCCAAGCCCGTTGTTATTAAAGGCTGCTATTGCCCGTATCGTTTCAATCTTCATCTGCGGTTCATTCAATAATCCTTCCAGTAATGGCACCAGTTCCTTTCGTTGTTGTGCAAACAATGCCCTTAACGCTTTTATACGTTGCTCAGCGGTATTCTTTTTATCGCTTAAAACAGCCAGGGAAATTTTTGCCGCCTCGGCATCACCAAACAATGCATTAATATCATCTGCAAGTTGAGATGATTTGTTGTTCTTGGCTTTTAACGCCGTATATACATTTTTCCAGTTGGATGGCGATTTTAAATCAACACGGCCTTCCATGCCGGAAAGCATACCTTGCAATAAATAGTCAACGGTTGTGGGTTGTGTATTTATCACTGCTACCAAATCCTCAATCGCATTTGCGTCAACAGTTCTGCGTGCAGCAAAAGTAGTAATCAACGGAATACCGGAATTTACAGCAATATTCAAAGCCCGCTTTGGATCTTCCTTCACCATCTTTTCAAAACCAAACCAAATCATTTTTGGGAGATTGTGATCTGCCTGGTCTTCGGAATGTTTTGTCAATGCTTCAACAAGTTTCCAGCCCGTTTCTTTATCAACCCGTTGTATAGCCGAAGCAAGATATAAACGCACAACAGGCGATGCATCTTTTTGCGCCATCGTAATCATTTTAGCTGATGCTGCTGCGGGCACATTTCCATCCTCCCCCAAAAATTGTATCGCCCATGATCTTATATATTCATCTTTATCGTCCAATGCTTTCATCAACATATCACCTGTACTACTTTTTGTTACATACAATGTCCACATAGCATGCAGGCGATGATCAGCATTTTGCGATGATGTATATATTTCCATCAGTTTATCATGAGCAACTTTATCCAATACTTTTTTTACTGTTCTTCCCTGCAATATCACACGGGCTCTGCGTGCATGCCAGTCACTCGCGCTGGTTTGTAACTGTGCCAGTTGCAAATCTGAGAATGCAGACAGATCACTATATCTTCCGTTCCAGTTTTCTGCTGCTGATGCAGCAGGCATTATTCTAAAAATTCTGCCTGTTTCGGCATTCTTTACTGTTTGCCCGCAGATATCGGCATCGTGCCAGTCAAGCGCATATATACCGCCGTCTGGCCCAACCTCCATGCTAAAGCCAACCCATTGTCCGTTATTCGCCAGCATAAAATCTTCTCCATGATGGGCAACAAACCCGGAACCTTTTTTCTCCAGCACATCCGATAGTACCGCATGCTCATGAATATTACACATAAAAATTCTGCCTCTGTCCACTGCCGGAAATGCATCAGACTGGTATATTCTTGCACCGCCATGTGCAGAGCGATGACTATGATCGGTGATGGTTTTTATATCATCATATACAAACGGGTTAAAATGTTGTCCGCCCTGGCGATGGTATATACCGCCCGGTATTACATACCACATGTGTGGAATTACACAGGCGCTGATGAATAATTGCCCTTTTGCATCGTAATCAATTCCCCAGGGATTGCTGAAGCCATGCGCCACTACTTCAAATTTATCTTTTGTGGGATGATAGCGCCAAACACCGCCATTAATATCTACGCCATCACCTTCTAAAATATTTTCAGGAAACGCATCCTTATGCCTGTAAATTTTTCCTTTGTCTTTTGGCTTTCTTACTTTGGATGGCGTAGCAAATCCCTGGCAGCCATATAACCAGCCATCAGGTCCCCAGTGAAAACTGTTTAATGTTTCATGACGATCTCGTATACCCCAGCCCGTTAGTCTTACCTCTATATCTTTATCAGCAATATCATCATGATTTCTATCCGGAATAAAAAGCAGGTTTGGCGGAGCGCCAACAAACACCCCATCAAAGCCTACAGCTAAAGCAGAAGGAAATGCTATATCCTCCATAAAAACTTTTCGGGTATCTGCTTTACCATCGTGATTGGTATCTTCCAAAATAATTATTCTGCTATCACCGGCATTCGAAAAACCTGATCCCCTTGACTCGTAATCTTTATTTTCGGCTATCCATAACCGTCCGCGGTCGTCCCAGCAAAATGCCATTGGCTGAGTCATCATCGGCTCCGACGCCCATACATTTACTTTATTGCCATCATTCAGCGTCATAGTAGCAACAGCCTCATCAGGTGTTAAAAATTTTGCACTTAACGCTTCCTGTTGCGCCATTGCCCATAGCTCCGTTGTAGAATATAAAGAAGTTTTACCGGTATACTTCGCCCATTCATTAGATACATCGCGATCGTTAAACAAACCGGTATATATCATCATCCTGTACTTATATGTTTCCGTTTCCCCGTTTTTAATGCTGATACTACTATCTCTTGCAGTAGCAGGTCCAACACCAAACTGACCGTCTACACGCCAGCGTTGCGGGTAGCCCCTGTTATCCGGATGATCGAATATGGCAATATGTGCAAAATCATTCCTGCCTTCCACCTGCATGCCCACATCAACCCACATGGCGCGTTGCCCTTCTGCTTTTTCATTTTTCTGTCTTGCAGCATTAATTACTTCGGCTTTCATGCCTTCTTTCCAGGGCATACGAAGAAACAATCCACCATAATCATATTTACCAATAGTAACATCTGTTTTTGCTTCACCTTTCCACTCCAGCGATAAAAAATATTTTCCACTATCCTGCGTCATTACCCAGTTTTGCGTTTGCCGCATAATGGCATTTCCTTTTTCATCCAGCATATCATAAACAGTTTGCCATTTTACGGCTTCACCTTCCTGCTGAATTATATCAGCAGAAACTTTTTTCCAGTAGCCATCTGCAGGATGATGGAAATAATCCCTGTCATTCACTCTTGTAAACCCCCAGTACAATCCTGTTTGATGTTTATGATGACCGGGACTAAATTCCGTTAATACCCCTTTTCCATCCGGCGCAACAATAGGATGAATATATGGTCTGAAATCATTTTCAGTAACCTGCACTAATATAGGTTCATTTACACCTTCTTTATATAAAGCAATGGTTTGTCCATTATCATCTGCAATAAGTTTCAGGTGATTTATTTTGCCAATGTTTTTTTGTTTTGGGTTACACGCACAGAGCGTAGTTAATACGGCAACAACAAGCGTTAATAGTTTCATTCAGTAACAGTTATGGATACATGAAGTTTGATGAAAAATTCTGAATGAATATAGACAAATTATTGAAACGATTTTTAGTTTTCACGCAAAGGGAAAAAGATGGCAAAGTGCGCAAAGTTGTTTGAGGTGGTAAGTTATGTTTTGCTGTTGTTTTTATTATGTACCCGGCTGCATTACTACTATCAGCTTTAGTGGCGTCGCCCTCTTGTACTGCAACAAATATTTCAGCATGGTGTAGCAATGTTTATAAAATAAATTATTTCGGAACATAGTCCCGGGAGAACATAGGCTATACGAAGTCGGAGACTTCGTATAGCTCCTGAGCGCTGCTGTGCGTGACGCACAACTCTCCTGTTGCCTGTGGCGACACAAGACTCACAATAATATTAATCCAGTCCGCCTCTGCGGTTAGGGGCTCTTTTTGTTGGCCATTTTGCCTGTTCGCCATTGGCATTAACAGGCATTATAATTTTTTCTTTTGATGCACGTTGAGGATCTTCACATGCCATATATACTAAGATAGCTGTCAGTATCGCATTGCTTCTTACATCATCAAAAACTATTTTATCGTAAGTATCCCGGTTAGTATGCCATGTATATGTGCCGTACGACCAGCTTAATGAACTTAAAGAAAAACCAGGCGCACCGGCAATTACAAAAGAGGCAAAATCTGATCCGCCACCACCTGGCATGCCGGGAAACGAGGTTTGAATATCATCTTTAATATTTGAAGGCACTTTAGAAAGCCACCTGCTGATATATTCATACGAATGTAAAAATCCCATGCCGGAAATATTGGTAACTCTTCCTGTGCCATTATCCTGGTTAAATAATGCCTGAAGGTTATTTACAATATCAGGATGATCTTCTACAAATGCGCCGGAACCATTCAGCCCCTGCTCTTCACTGCCCCAATGACCAACAAGTATTGTACGTTTAGGATTTGGATATATTTTCTTTAAGATGCGCATTGCTTCAAGCATAACTAATGTGCCGGTGCCATTATCTGTTGCACCGGTGCCACCATCCCACGAATCAAGATGAGCAGAAAGCATTACATATTCATCCGGTTTTTCAGTGCCTTTAATTTCACCGATAGTATTGTATGTAGGCACAATACCTTTTTCTTTTGAATCAGTTTGAATACTGAGCTTTGGCTTAGTTCCCGATTCAGTTAGCCTGTATAACAAACCATAATCTTCAAGTGCTATATCAACCGTTGGAATTTTTTTTGTTTTGGCGCCGAATATTTTATCTACGCCAAATCCTTTTGACCAGTATGAAGTTAATATACCCGCAGCGCCGGCTTTCTCTAATGCTGCAGGCAATGTTTGTGTATTGTAACCTGTTTTCTTAATTCTGTCTGCCCACCTTGCAGTAAGTGTATCGTGGTCGCTTTTCATTTTAGCAACAGATTCTTTTTTGCCAAATTCTTCCCAGTTATAATCAGGGCGACCGGTAGGCTGGTTCATAGATATCATAATAAATTTTCCTTTAGCTGCAGGCAGCCATTTTGCAAAAGCAACAGAGTCTGCAACATCAGGTAAAATAATTACTTCAGCAGTAACAGCCTTTCCACCGGTAGAAGGGCACCAGGCAAGCTGTGTACCTTCCATCGATTTTACCCAGGGCGCAACCATATCAATATGTGTAATGCCTCTTTCCCATCCACGCCATTCGCCCCATTTCTCATTCCTGGCAGCAATGTTCCAGTCAGTATATGTTGATACTACCCAATCATGCGCCTGCTGCATTTTAGGGGAGCCAACAAGCCGCGGTCCAATCTTATCCAATAATTCATGAGCAAGTTTCTCCAACTGGGAATTTTCGGTGCCTTCCTTTTGTATAGCGTTTATAATAACGCTGTCATTTTGAGCATTGCCGATTACATATACGAATGAAAACACAAGCAGTAAAAAATTTTTCTTCATGATGCTGATTTTTGAAGTACTAAAAATAAGCACTGTTATGGGAAAAAGAGGAGAACCGGTGAGAAAAGTTCATTACGACTGAGCTTTGTATTTATCATTTCATTCAAACAAATGATTTAACTTATACCCTGATAAATATACTTTCCATAAATTTTTACCAATATGTCCAAATCATCACGCAGAAAATTTTTACAACAACTTGGCTCATCGGGTATTGCCTTATCAGCAGGTTCAATGATGGCTTTTAAAGAAAGCAATGACATTATTTTGCCTGAACAAAGAATCACGGGACCAAACGATAATCTCCGGATTGCCACTATTGGCATGGGTATTATGGGCAATAATGATACAGATACTGCTTTAAAAATTCCGGGTATTGAACTGGCAGCAGCCTGCGATTTATATACCGGCAGGCTTGAACGTGTAAAAGAAAAATATGGCAAGCATATTTATACCACCCGCGATTACAGGGAGATTTTGGAAAGAAAAGATATTGATGCCGTAATTATTGCAACAGGCGACCACTGGCATGCACGCATAGCAAAAGACGCGATGAACAAAGGCAAGCATGTTTACTGCGAAAAACCAATCGTACATAAGATAGAAGAAGGCTTGCCGGTGATTGATGTGCAGCGGCAAACAAAAAAAATTATGCAGATAGGAAGCCAGAGTATAAGCGGCTCTGTATTTCAAAAAGCAAGAGAACTGTACCTCTCCGGTGAAATAGGAAAAATCAATTGTATTGAAGCATCCAACGACCGGCATAGTGCATTAGGCGCATGGCAATACACTATGCCAACAGATATATCAACCGAAACAGTTGACTGGGACAGGTATATCGCGGCAATGCCCAAACAACCATTTGATGAGAAAAAATTTTTCTGGTGGAGAAACTATAAAGATTTTGGAACAGGCGTTGCGGGAGACCTGTTTGTTCACCTAATTACCCGTGTGCATATGATCACCGGATCCAAAGGCCCGGGTAAAATATTTGCATCCGGGCAAACGGCTTATTGGAAAGATGGCAGAGATGTACCCGATGTAATGACGGCTATATTGGATTACCCGGAAACAAAAGAGCAGCCTGCGTTTCAATTAACATTAAGAGTGAACTTTTGCAGTGGCAAAGGTGAAAATTCCGTTACCCGTATTATTGGTGATGAAGGTGTGATGGAACTCAATCGCGGCTTAACCGTACAACACAATATATTACCCAAAGCACCAGGCATTGGCGGGTGGGACGCACTCAATACCTATCCGCAGGCAATGCAACAAAATTTATTAAATGCTTACGATAAAAAATATTCAAAAGAAGATAAGCAGCGCCCGGTAAAACCTGATGTAACCTATAAAGCTCCCGACGGTGAAGATGAACATGTATTGCATTTCGCAAATTTCTTCAATGCTATCAGAACTAACGGTTCAGTATACGAAGATGCTACTTTTGGCTTTCGCGCAGCAGCGCCATGCCTTGCCTGTAATGACAGCTATTTTGAAAAGAAAATTATTGAATGGGATGCGGAAAAGATGAAGCTGGTGTAATGTGGAAGAATCAACTCCTCATCTTGTATTTCGAAACATTAATTTACGGATAGTATATTTGATCAATGAAGAATTTACTGCTGCAACGGACTACAATTATTCCTGTAATAACATGGCTGTTATATTAGCTGTTGTAATATTATCAGGTATTGTTTTCTCAATGTTTTTTTTAAAACCAACATTCTTTTCATTTTATTAGCTGTGGCAATTTTTTCCCAACTTTTCCTTTAGTGGTAATTCCGCCGGCATGGGAAAAAGTGGAGATTAATACTTCCTTGCGTGCTAAAATTTGGGCAACAGGCTTCGACGCAAAAGGGCGAAAGCAATATATCTACAATACAAAGTTCCGGCAGCAAAAAGAAAATGAAAAATTTAACCGTATTATTCACTTTGCCAACAGGTTAGAACATATGCGCAGGGTAACCGGTCAGCATTTGCGTAAGCGAAAATTAAACCGTGAAAAAGTGTTGGCTGTAATGGTAAGATTACTGGAGACCGCATTTTTTCGTCCGGGCAATGATTTATACACAAAAGAAAATGAAAGCTATGGGCTTACTACATTAAGGAGTAAGCACCTTGAAATTAATGGCAATGAAATGATATTCTCTTATGTAGGAAAATCAGGGCAGGACCAGGAAAGACATGTAATAGATGCGCGGTTAACAAAAATTGTAAAAGAAATAGATGATATGCCCGGCTATGAAATTTTTAAGTTTATTGATGAGGACGAAAAAATTCATGATATAAAAAGCAATGACCTTAATGAATACATACATGAAATAATGGGAGAAGAATTTTCTGCTAAAGATTTCCGTACATGGGCAGGCACTGTAATTGCCGCTATTGCTTTAAATGCAATTGGTGCAGTAGAAGAAAGGGATCAAAAAAGCCTGGATAAAAATATACGCAAAGCAGTAGTAACGGTTAGTGAAAAATTAGGCAATACTCCTGCTATTGCACGCAGCTCTTATATAGACCCAAGGGTGATAAATCATTATATGGAAGGGAGAACACTTACGTATTTCCAGACTGAGGTCAAACGCCTTCTTAAAAAGAATGAAAATCTTTCTGTAGAAGAGTTAGGAGTATTGTGTTTATTGAAGAAACGTTTAAACAAGAAAGGAGAGGCAGCATAGGGTGCATCCCAAATTTTTCACAACATTTAATTTAGTTGAGTTATTTCTTCTGCTATTATTACAATCGCTATTTATTAACAAAATCATGCTTTCTTCCAAAACCAATGGTAAAACTAATGGTAGCATTCAGGCGTTTCATTGTTTCCCTGTTTATATAATAGGTGATTGTCTGCTGATTTGTTGCCAGGTCATTTATTGTTTCAGTATAGCTTATTGCAGCCTTGTATTGACAATAACTAAGATTTAAGCTAACACCGGCAATACTGTTAAAACGATACATAATTGTGGCAGCAGGACTCATAAGAAGTTTTCCATTTGAATTACGATTACCGATATAATTAACCATTATTTCATTATTGCCATTTATTTCTTTCATATAATTATAATCTGAAGGCACCTGGGTTATACTTACAACACCTATTGAAAATTTGGGGATATATGTAAATCGTTTACGTTCTATTTTGTAACATAATCCAAAAGTGCCGGTAAAAAGATCAAATGGCGAAGTTTGCTGAAAGTTGTAGCTATTTCCTTTTGAGACATAATATCGGCTACCAAATTTATTTTCTAATTCTTTTGCAAAGTTTTCCTGCCTCTTGTTTGCATTTTTTGAAGGAAAACCATTCAGGGAAATTTCAAAACCTATATTATTTTTTATAAACAAATTAAGACTGATAAGTTGAAATAATAATCCGCTGGAATTTACATCCGTTAAACGATCTATAATTGGGTTTACATGCAGGTTGTTTAAGGAAAACGCATAGCCTGCTCCATGGCTTAATAAAATTCTTTGTTTACGCAATGCTTTTTCCTGCGCAGATATAGCATTGACTAAAACGCATAGTAATGCAGCAAAAAAAATATTCTTCATGCTAAATTAGTTCAATGGTAGAAGGTTCTGCAGTAAATGACCTTCCATCAGAAAGCGTCATTTTAATTTTAAAGCGATAGTTTCCACTTTGCAGAGGAGGTTGCATAAGTAAGGCATCCAGTATTATGGTTTTAGGGTTATCATAATAAAAAATCGTTGCTATTTTTTGAAGATATTCTGCAATAGATATAAATGTGTGCTGCGAATGCAATTTAAAATATTCAGAAATATCAGAGCCGGCCAGGTGTTGATTATCAAAATCGTCCAATGTTATAATATGAATGGCAATAACACTGTCTTTTGCCAGGTATTGAATTTCGGGGTCACAACCACAGGAGAAGGCATAAGAACGATTAATGAAAAATGAAACCGGCGCTTGTTTAAACACGGTGGTTTCACAGGTTAATGTCATCCGTAAGCCATAAGCTTCTTTCAAAGCTGTGCCGTTTGAAGGTATAACCGGCGATTGCCCCTGGTTATCGAGATGTTTTACGTCAAAGCTTTGATTGGTATATTTGAATAATTGAGGCTCATTGCAATCGCAGCAGGAAATAAATACCTCGGTGGCAAAGGGAACCAACAGGAGGATGATTACTTTCTTT
Source organism: Chitinophagaceae bacterium (assembly GCA_020847395.1). Lineage (GTDB taxonomy): Bacteria > Bacteroidota > Bacteroidia > Chitinophagales > Chitinophagaceae > Agriterribacter. The sequence continues at coordinate 22,727 of JADLCD010000079.1, read as the reverse complement.
AAGATCATTTCAGGTGTTTAAATACACTCCGTTAAGAGCTATTGATAGTATTGGGTTTGCTTGTTTTGAAGCCTGACCCATCAAACCATTAAATCGTTGCATTAAATATTAAATGGGTCGAAAATTAAAACGGGACTGGAAAAATAACCAGTCCCGCTTTTAAGATTATGTATAGCTGTAGTAATGTTTACAGGTTTATTTCCAGGCGCTGTTAAGATGTTCAAAGCTCAGCGACTTTATAACAAATCCTTCAGTAGAAGTAATTATTACATCTGTAAAATCTGAAGATGGAAAGAAAACAGCTGTTAATACCGATAATCCCTTATCTGCAAACAATTCAACAGAAGCATTATCTATTACGAGCGTTATATCCGTATTTTTTGTAGCAGAAAATCTCGGTACCATAATATGCTTACCAAAATCTTTGTGAAAATCAATTTTACCCGACTGGCTTCTGTCAACAAAATATTGATTGGCTGTTTTATTATAGCCTATTACCAGTTTTTCACCAACATTGTTTGAAAGGGTGATATTGAATCCTTTTAACTCGTCAGTGCTAAGTTTCAATATTGCCGGGCCATTCAGTTTTCCTGCCTTTGCAGTAATATCGGCTTTTTTTGCTTTTATATTTTTTGCTTCATAAGTATTAGCGTGTAATGTATCCAATTCCTTAACAGGCAATGAACTCACTAAATAGGTATTACCTGTTTTCTGAAGTGCTAATGCTCTTGCAATGGTATTAGCGCTTCTCCATTTTTCCGTAGGCACAATATTCGCATACATCCAGTTGCTCATCCAGCCCAGGAAAATTTTCCTGTCGCCTGTGTTAGACCATGTGATGCCTGCATAATCATCAGGTCCATAATCTATCCATTTGGTATCTGTCTCGTTTGGCGTAAAAACATGGCCATCAAATTTTCCGGTAAAATATTGCGTTGCAGATCCGCCGTTCGGACCACCCGGATTAATGTTCACAATCAACACCCAAATTTCTTCACCATTATAGGATAAGGGAAACAAATCCGGGCATTCCCATACGCCGCCATGCGCACCAATATCTTTTCCAAATTCACTTTCCTTTGTCCAGTTTTTTAAATCGGAAGATGAGTAGAAATCAATATGATCCGTTACTGCCAAAGTCATAATCCATTTTTTGGCAGGCTCATACCACGAAACTTTGGGATCGCGGAAGTCGCGTATACCGGGATTAGGCACAACAGGATTTCCTTTATATTTCGTCCATGTTTTTCCTTCGTCCAGGCTATACGCAATGCTCTGGTTTTCTATTTTATCAAAGCCATCTTTTTCCATGGCGTGATTATGATTGGTATATATTGCAACCATTGCGTTTTCACCAAAGCCGGCCGTATTATTTTTATCAATTACTGCGCTGCCCGAAAAAATTGTTCCTAATGCATCTGGATACAAAGCAATCGGTAATTCTTCCCAATGTACAAGGTCAGTGCTAACGGCATGTCCCCAATGCATGGGACCCCATACCGTAGAATCAGGATAATACTGGTAAAACAAATGATATTTACCATTCGTGTATACCATCCCGTTAGGGTCATTCATCCATCCTTTTTTGGGAGAGAAATGAATTTGAGGACGATGTTTATCCGCGTATGCGCCGGTTTGGCTCCTGGATGATTGAAAGCATATAACAAAGGCGGCTAACAATAGCCATTTGGCTTTTGTGATCATATTTTTTTGTTTCACGCAGAGAACGAAAAGGAGCAGAGCATGCTAAGCCCTTTTGTTTGCTACGAATGTGAGCAATTATTTATAAAAATGATGACCTACCAGATACTTTTCAATTCATACACTTCAAGCCCGGAAACTTTAGCTGCGCCTCCTTTGGCTGACAATGATAGAGAACGGTTGCTGTCATCAATATTAATATTCACAGGCATGAACATTAAGCCATTGTTGGCAAAAATTTCAAGGCCTGTTCTGTCTGCATATATCAGCAGGCTAAGTTTTCCATTCTGTAACGGTGCAGGGGCTTTCACTCCGTCTGCTACAAGCTGCTGATTGGTTACATCATATACTACTTCCACACCGCGAATATTGAGGTTCACTTCTTTTGCTTTGCCCGGTATAATCTCCATATGCAATTCTGCTAATTCAATATTGATATCTTTTAAAGGGTTGACGCCGTTCTCTTTTATGCTTTTACTTCCCAACCTGTATATTTTTCCGCTACGAAGATTCTCCACTTCTTTTACCGGCATGCGTGTGAGCCTGATGCCTTCCTGAGTTTTTACCAGTTTGTGTTCTAATGGCAAACTCATGGACTGGTTGAAACTATTTTCACCTTTAGCAGTATTGGTTCTCCACCAGCCAATTTCTATTCGCCTGCCTGTGGGCTCATCGCTGAAGGTTTGTGGCGCATAAAAATCGCGCCCGTACTGGTTCTGTAATTTTTTTTCTTCTTCAGTAAAAGTTGTGCCGTCAAAAGTGCCGATAGAATACTCCGTATTCTCACCGGTAAGCACCCATTTTTTTACGCCGTCCATTCCTGTTACAGGCAGCTCATAAAACTCAGGACATTCAAACAGGTAGCGGTCATTGCCAACGCCACCGTATGTAATGCTGGTTGGCGTCCAGTTTTTAAGATCAGGCGAAGTAAGGAACTGCATACTGTGCTGCTCATTATTTCCTCTTTCAACCCATACAACCATCACCCATTTTTTAGTTGGCTCATGCCAGATCACTTTAGGGTCACGGTTGTCTTTATTGATGCGGGGAACCACTGCTTCTGTTTGCCGGTGAAATGTACGCCCGTCTGTGCTCCATGCCATATACTGCCCCCATCCTCTTGCCCCGGTATGGAACATTACCATTGCCGGCTTCCCGTTTTCACCCAAACCGCTGGTATTATTTTCATCAACAACCGCACCGCCGCTGAATACCGGTCCGCCCTGGTTGGGATGCAAGGCATCATCCAGCTCTGTCCAGTGTATGAGGTCTTTGCTTACGGCATGTCCCCATGTCATGTTTCCCCAATTGCGTCCATAAGGATTGTGTTGAAAAAATAAATGGTATTCTCCGTTAAAGTATACCATTCCGTTGGGATCATTTGTCCAGCCGCGCCTGGGAGAGAAGTGAAATTGCGCTCTCAGCTTTTCCTTATACTCATTTGCATTGCTGTCTTCATCACTTTGCATTACAGGCTCAAATACTGTTGATGCAGCAGCAACTTTATCCACTCTTAATTCAATTTGTTTTCCTTTCCATTCATCAATACGCATATAGGCATACCAGTCCGGTTTGTCTTCTGCCAGCTCCATATCCCAGAAGCGGGTGTTCACGCCATCAACCCATAATTCAAGATTATGTTTCTGCGCCCCGTTCTTAACAGGCAATACCAGGTATTTTTTTTCAGCCGTAAAACAGGTACTGATGTTTTTAGTGGCAGGCGCCTGTTGTGCAACTGCAGGCAATACAAAGAAAAACGGAAGAAATACCTGTAGGAGACTTTTGATCATGTTTTATTATGTTGATGGTGATAATACAGGCAGCATTGCAGCATACCTGTATTATTTGTTAAATATAAACGGTTCTTAATTATACCCCGGGTTTTGTTTATACAATCCCTTTGTAAAAGTAATTTCCGACTGTGGAATCGGCAAATATTCATCCCTGCCCGCAGTAAAATGAGCGGTAGCTAAAAATGGTCTGCGTACTTTTTCAATATCAAGATATGCATTCAATGTTTGTTCGGCTATGCCCCACCGTATCAGGTCAAAAAAACGTTCACCTTCAGTTGCAAATTCCAGGCGCCTTTCCCATTGCAGGGCCTTACGTGCATACACCTGTGTCCAACCTGCAGATGTATATTCCTCGATTTTATAGTTGGACGGAAATGTTCCATCCAGTTTTTTCAAACGGCCGGTACTGGTTGCAGCTCTTGCTCTTATTTGGTTAATAAGCGGCAACGCTTTTTCCTGTTGCCCTAATTCTATATATGCCTCGGCCTGTATCAGTAAAATATCATCATAACGCAACACATCATAGTTCTTGGCGCTTCCCATAAATGGCCCCAGCTTAAAATAAGAACCGCTTGTTGCCAGTTGCTGGTTACGCATGGTATGAAAGTTTCCATACACACCGGGGTCTCTTACCCAGCTATTGCTGAAGGGTTTTGTATTATCGTATTTATATGGGTGACCGTCTATACCAACTGTATGATCTAATCTCGGATCAACCGTGGCTGTACCAAGATTTGCAATGCTGTTATTAAATGTTTCAAAATTGGGTAAGCCATTTGCATCTGTGGTATGTGCATTTACCAGGTTCTGGCTTGCAGCGTTAAATCCGCAACATCCGTATTGCGGTGCACCATGCGGATAGTTCAGTCCGTCTTCAAAATTCATCCTGCCTGCGGTAGTTCCATCATTAATAGTGAACTGTATAGCAAAAATTGATTCAGCGCTGTTTTCTGTTTCAGGTAAAAAGTTATCTGCTATATCAGCATTCAAATGATATTTGCCCGAAGAAATAACCGCTTGCGTTAATGTTACTACTTCCTGCAGTCTTGACTGATTAATATTGGTTACATGATGTGTTTCATCCTGCTCATAAGCCTGGTACAATTTTACTTTCGCCAGGTAGGCCTGGGCAGCATACTTATTTGCTCTTCCTATTTCAGATTGTGTTTCAGGTAAATTGTCCACAGCAAATTGAAAATCATCTGCTATTTTATTCCACGATTCATCATTGCTTAAATCATTCGACACTTTCAGAATATCATCTGCAGTTGCATTCTCATCAAAAATGGGAATGTTTTTATATAGCTGTTTCATAGTAAAATAGCTATGTGCTCTTAAAAAACGTAATTCTCCCTGGCGGATTTTTTTCTGAGGATAAGTGCTTTCATCAAGATTATTTACCGCACGCAATGCTACATTGGCTCTTGAAATGGATTTAAAAAGATTTTTCCATGTACGGGATACAAATGCATCAATAGTTGGTGTAACAAGATTGTAGTGTTCCATAGCATCTATTTCGCCTACATCTCCTGTTCCTCCACCTCCTTTATATGTGTCATCAGACCGTACTGCACCGAATGCCCATTTACTATAGATAGGTCCAATCATATCACCATTACCGATAGCCGCATACGCCGCGGTAACAAGGCCTTCTACAGCAGTGGGCGAAGTAAGGTCGCTGGATGATACAGCGCCTTTAGGGGTATAATCAAGTGCTTTTTTGCAAGCAGTGCTTAACAGCAGAGCAGATATAAAAGCTATTTTTAAAATATTTTTCATCATTGTATATTTAATGGTTGACTTTAAAATGAAGCATTAATGCCGAATGTGTATGTTTTTGGAATAGGTACAGGATCCAGGTCTATCCTTTCAGGGTCTGGACTCTGGTATTGTTTGCTTTTAAACCATAACAGGTTTTCTCCCATTGCAAAAAACCTCAGCCGTGAAAAGAAACCACCGGTTGTTAAATTATAAGCAAGCTGGATATTGCGCATTTTAAAGTAAGAAGTATTTACAATGAAATAATCCGATGTACGCCCTTCATTATTATTATCTTTTAATGTGAGCGCCGGGATATTGGTGTTTGTATGTTGTGGAGTCCATCCATCAAATACGCCTGGCCCTACGTTTTCCCTACTCTTCATGAGGTTATTGAACAAAGTATATACATCAAACCCTTTGCGACCAGCAACCCCCGATCCGAAAATTGAAAGATCGAATTTTTTGTAGCTAAGATCAATTCTTGCCCCGTATTCCAGTTTGGGTAGTGTAGTGCCAATCCATGTTCTGTCAAGATCACTAATTACACCATCCTTATTATCATCTACATAACGTATTCTTCCCGGACCTGCGCCAATCTGCTCAGGCGCTGCATCTACTTCTGCCTGCGATTGAAATATCCCGTCGGTTTTGTACCCAAATATGTCAAATTGAGAATGACCGATAATGGTATTCCGCAAATTACCTGCATATGCGGGTCTTACATCTTCCGGCAGCTCTGTTATTTTATCCCTGAAGTGCGCAAAGTTTAGCTGTACATTGTAGGAGAAATTTCCTGTGTGGTCACCCCTGTAACCAATCACAAACTCCCAGCCTTTATTACTTTTGGAAGCACCATTTACTGCTTTTTGTTGTCCTTCTCCAAGCGCTGATGCAACCGGCGGAATAATAAGAATGCCACTTGTTTTTCTTGAAAAATAATCGAACGAACCGAATATCTTATTGTTAAGTATTGCAAAATCTACACCTGCATTTATTTCATCGGTTGTCTCCCACTTCAATGCAGCATTTGCAGCCTGCGTTTGCACAAATCCTGAAGGAAGCGTTCCGGTATTAGCACCAGACAATGAGTAGGCTGTACCAATATTCATATACTGTTCCCAGAAGCCTGGAGTTAGCTGGTTTTGTGTTGTGCCATACCTTGCATAATATAACGCATATCTTGCCAGGTCGCCGATTTGCTGATTCCCAACACGACCGGCGCCTAATCTTAATTTGAGTTCAGAAAAGACTTTATTATTTGCCATAAAGTTTTCCCTGTCTATCCGCCAGCCAACAGATGCCGCCGGGAAAATACCATATTGGTTATCTGTGCCAAATCGTGATGAACCATCGCGGCGAACCGTAACCGCTACTAAATATTTATCTGCGTAACTATAATCTATACGACCGAATTGAGAGAAAAGCCTGTTGCCGGTAAAATCTCCAAAAACGGTAGTATTACCAGTACCTGAACTGAGGGTGAAATAGTCTTCTGTTTGAGTGGCGAATCCTTCTTTTTTGGAGAAACGGGTTTCCAGGTCAGTTTTTATATACTCCGTACCCAACAGGAATTTAAATTTGTGATCCTGCAGGTTCAGGTTATACCGTAAAGTATTTGACCAGGTCACACTTGAATAATGGTTTTCATCAAAGGTTAAGCTATTGGTGGTACGGCTTAACGCACCTTCAGTAAATGTGGGTGCGATTACCTTATTCTTATACCTCGCATCATCTATTCCTAAAGTAGTTTTAAAGAATACGTTTTTTATGGGTTGAATTTCGGCAAATACGCTTCCGAAAGAGCTTAACCTGTTGGCATTATTCCACCTGGAGATATATTGCATGTGCAGGGGATTGTTCCTGTCTGAATAACCTGCGCCTAACGGGCCGGCATAGGTAACGCCGTCTTTCTGAAACACAGGTATGGTAGGTGATAAAGTTACAGCAAGGAAAGTAGTGGCTGCACCACCAATGTCTCTTGCAGTTAATGTCTCATCTGAATTGGCTACATTAAGATTTAAGCCAAAAACAAGTTTGTTATTAAATGCTCTTGTAATGGCGTTAATGCCTGCATTCATGCGCTGATACCCGGTGTAACGCAGCATACCGGTATTTTTAATATGCCCGAGTGATATTTCAAGCGAGGAATTTTTATTGCCAATTGTAGCAATCAACGAATTATTGCTTACAATACCTGTTTTATACATTACAGATTGCCAGTCTGTATTTCCCACAGGCGTATTAGGATCTCCGCCCACAAATTGCTTGGGTGTTACACTTGTAAGTACAGGATTATCAAAATCATTGTTCCAGCTAAAATCATATATTTCACCATAAGCATCTGCAGGATTTTGCCTGTCGTTTACAGATGCCTGCCACAACGCCTTACCCCTGTCAACAGTATTAAGCATTTTAAACCGCATCGATTTTTCAGACTGGGCGGATATGCTCGTATTGAACTGAAAATTTACTTTCCCATCCGTATTACCTCCATTTTTTGTTGTAACGATAATTACACCATTGGATGCACGTGAACCATAGATGGACTCTGCTGATGCATCTTTCAGTATCTGCACGGAGGCGATGCTTGCAGGATTTATATTCTGAAATACTTCCGGCCTTGTAGTTGGCACGCCATCAATAATATACAGCGGATCATTATTACCAAGTGTATTGGCGCCGCGTATCAATATCCTGCTGTTCGACCCGTTGGGAGAACCATCTTTTTCTATATACAAACCCGCTACCCGGCCCTGCAATGCCTGCATAGTGTTTCCTGATGTATTATTTTTTACAGGGTTAAGATCAACTACAGCAACAGAGCCTGTTAAATCCTGCTTGCGTTGCGTAGAATAGCCTACTACCACAATCTGTTCACCCTCCTTTACGCTCGGTTCCATTTGTATAGTAAGTTCTGTGGCATCTGTAACTTTTACTGATACTGTATTCATACCTACATAGGAAAAAGTGAGTGTTTCTCCCATGGATGCTTTAATGGAAAACCTACCCGATACATCGGTGGATGTGGCGCTTTTTTCACTTACAACGGTAACTCCTGGTAGTGGCGACCCATCTGCTTTGCTCGTTACTGTACCTTTCACCTCTTTTTGCTGGGCAAAACACAAAGCGGTGATAAAAAGGCAAACAACAGTCATGATTTTTTTCATACTTCTATCGTTTTAGTTTTGATTGATGTGATACAATTTTTGGTTTATATTCAATGAATAATTGCTTTGGCTGATCGCATGAAAATATTTATTTCGCCGGGAGTATATGATGGACATCCGCCTGTTTGCGTAGCCACATAAGCACCAAGCGCACAGGCAAATTGCAACGCTTCTTCAGGAGGTTTATGGTTGATGATGCCTGACAGGTAGCCTGCCACAAAACTGTCGCCGCTACCAACAGTATCTGCTACACGAATACTGTAGCCATCATGATAATAAAAATTATCATGACTGTTTATTATAGCACCTTTTGCGCCACGGGTAATAATAATATCAGGAATCTGAAACCGGTTTTGCAGGAACCTGATCTTATCTTCAATAGTCTTGAATTGTACATACCAGCCTGTAATTAAGTCAAGCTCTTCCTCATTCATCTTTAAAATATCCGCTTTGCTGAACTGATACTCCAGCGTTTTCTGATCAATAAATGGAGAGCGGAGGTTAACATCAAACACACGGGTAACAGGTATATCCATCAGGTTAAACAATGTATTACGCGAAACACTGTTTCTTGTAATGAGGCTTCCGAAAATAAAATAAGCTGCATTTTTAACCAGGGTTTCGTGCTGAGCCTTCAATTCAATAAAATCCCATGCAGCTTCCTGTTGTATGTCGTACTTCATATCACCTGCTGCATCAGGCACAGCCACTACAATACCGGTAGGATGTGCTTCATCGGCCTGTATATAATCCAGGAGCAATTTCTTTCCTTCCAGAATAGTGGTCAATGCTTTACCACGATCATCGTTCCCAACTCTTGAAATGAGCGCAGTCGGTTGCCCGAGCATAGTAAGATGGTATGCTACATTCATTGGCGCACCCCCGGCTTTTATTTCATGCGGCAATACATCAAACAAAACTTCTCCAAAGCAAACACAGGTAAAATTCATATCGCAATGTTTAGTGTATAACAAGATTGGCCTCCAGCTCTTCCAGCGACCTGCCTTTTGTTTCGGGCATATACTTTATCACAAAACCTAATTGCAGGATCATCATTAAACAGAAGAAGAAGAAAATAACAGCTTCTCCCATGCCCTCACTAATAACCGGAAATATAAATGTGATAATAGTTGCCATTACCCAATGCGTAAGGCTGCCGAGGGTTTGTCCTTTTGCACGGACCGTATTGGGAAAAATTTCTGAAATAAATACCCATATACAAGCCCCCTGCGACATAGCGAAGAATGCTATATACGCCAACAGCAAAACAACAATAGCAAACGGATTTGATGAAGGATGCATGAACAGGTATGCTACAATACCAAGTGTAATGATCAACCCTATGGTACCGGTGAGCATGAGCCTGCGCCTGCCGAACTTATCAATTAAGCTTATTGCCAGTAAAGTGAACAAAAGGTTTACTGAGCCAATAGCCACGCTCGACAGTAGTGATGAATCTGTAGCCAGACCGGAAGATTCAAAAATGCGCGGAGCATAATATATAATAGCGTTAATGCCCGACACCTGGTTGAATATGGCAAATACTACCGCAAGAAAAATGGGTAACCGGTATTTTGATGAAAACAATTTTTCCTGCTGCTTATGCTTATTTTCTTCATTGGTTTTAATAATGGAAGCAATTTCAGCTTCATACTTTTCAGGATCAATAATGCGTAAAGTGTTTTTCGCATCCCCGATATTTTTATTGTGCAGTATCAGCCAGCGCGGGCTTTCGGGCACAAACCTCAACAATACCAGGAAGAGCAGTGATGGAATTACCATAATGCCGAGCATCAGCCGCCAGGAATGATCGCCGCCGGCAACGCCAATAATGTAATTTGATAAATACGATATGAGTATACCCGTTACCACGTTGAACTGGAAAAGCGCCACCAGCCGCCCCCGGTTTTTGGCAGAAGATATTTCTGATATATAGATCGGTGCGGTTACGGAAGAAGCGCCTACGCCCAGCCCGCCGATAAAACGGAACAATAAGAACATTGCCCAGTTTGTAGCCAAAGCGGTAGCCAGAGATGATACCAGAAAAAGAAATGCAATAATGACAAGTGTTTTTTTTCTTCCCAGCCTGTCAGAAGGTAAACTACCCAGTGCTGCGCCGATAACTGTACCAAACAACGCAATCGACATGGTAAGCCCATGCTGAAAAGAAGAAAGTTGCCAGTAAGATTGAATAGATTTTTCCGCGCCGGAAATAACAGCGGTATCAAAACCAAAGAGAAAGCCGCCCAAGGCCACAACAATGCTCCAGAATAGTAATGGTTTCTTCATAAACAAAAATCGTTGGTCAATTGTAATTGATGAACCAAATGTATTATGTGAAGAACCCCTTGACCATTCAATATTGTATCAATTCGTTTTAAATACGGATTTTAGTATTATCGAAATATTTTTTTTGATTTTCAACGACTTAAGAGATTACAATAACCATGTATACCCTAAACAGGTTTAAATTTTGTAGTGATTTCTTTTAAAATAATACCATCTTTACACCAAATATTTCATGCAGGATGAGTTTTGTGAAGACAGTTGCCGGATTTGCTGAATAGTGATATGCAGATGAATGGAGCGTCGCCAATGTCGCTCAACCAAAGTAGTAAAGCTGGTCAACAAAAAAATTTTACAGATGCCTCCGCAGGAAATATGAAGATGTGCCCGACAAATTTTCTTCTTCGTGTATGCGAAAAATAACGAGTGCCGCCATTTATATTTTGATGGGTATTGCCATAATATGCCAGTTTTCGTGCAATACGCAAACTTCCCGCAAATACAGGATAGGTATATCGCAATTGGGTGAAGGAGATGAATGGAGAAAGGATATGAAGGAAGAGCTTTATCGCGAACTTGTGTTTTACCCCAATATTGAAGCCATTTACAGGCAGGCTGATTACAGTAGTGATAAACAGGTGGAACAAATAAAAGAGCTGATGCAGCAGGATATTGACCTGCTGATCGTTTGCCCGTACGAAGCTGCACCGTTAACGCCTGTAGTTGAAGAAGCCTACAATAAAGGAATAAAAGTAGTTATTGTAGACAGGAATATTAATTCCGAACTATATAACAGCTATATAGGTGCAGACAATTTTCAGGTTGGCCAATTTGCGGGTGTGTATGCTGCAAGGTATTTAAATAATAAAGGCAATATAATAGAAATAACAGGCTTACAAACTTCTACCCCGGCAAGAGAAAGAGAAAAAGGGTTTGCAGAAGCGATCAAAAAATTTCCTGGCATAAGCATTCAAAAAGTAATTAGCGGCGACTGGCTTGAAGGCAGCGTGGAAAACCAACTCCCGGCATATATCAGTGAATTAAAAAATACACAGTTGATTTTTGCACACAATGATGTAATGGCAAGAACAGCGGCAGCTATATGTAAAAAAGCCGGGCTCAGCCATATTAAAATATTAGGTGTAGACGCTTTGCCAGGTACAGGTTTGAGCCTGGTGGAAAACCATACTTTGCTTGCGTCGGTACTTTACCCTACAGGCGGCAGCGAAGCTATACGCATTGCTGATAAACTGCTGCGTAATGAGAATGTGCCCAGGAGGAATATACTGGAAACCATAGTGGTGGACAGTACTAATGCTATTATGCTGCTGCAGCAGGCAAATAAAATTACCGAACAACAAAAAAATATCGTTCGTCAGCAACAGTTGCTGGCACAGCAAACCAAAACCTTTAAAACACAACGCAACCTGATATTTATCCTGGTTGGCTCGCTGGTATTGTCGCTGATGCTGGCGGGCCTGCTCGTTTACTCACGGGGTAAGAATATTAAAGTGAATAAAAAGCTGCACGAACAAAATGAAGAGATATCGGAGCAAAGCCGGCAGATTGTTTTAATGGCTGACAAAGCCCGCGAAGCGAATGAAGAAAAGCTGAATTTTTTTACCAATATCTCTCATGAATTAAAAACACCGCTTACTTTAATATTAGCGCCAACAGAAGAAGCCTTGCGTGGCAAACTTTCTGTTACCACACGCAACCAGTTTTCGCTTGTTAAAAAAAATGCTACCCGTTTACTTTTACTGGTAAACCAGTTGATGGATTTCAGGAAGCTGGAGCTGAATAAAATGAAGCTGGAACTGCATGAAACCGACCTGGTGCAGTTTTTACAGGAGATCGTTAACGCGTTCGCGGTATTTGCAAAACAACATCATGTTGACTGCAGGATCATTACCAAAGAAACAACGCTGCCGGTATGGATTGATTGCGAAAAAATTGAAAAAGTATTTTTTAATATCCTTTCCAATGCATTCAAGTTTACCGGCGATAATGGTTTTATACATTTAACCATTCATAAAGATGCACTGAAAGGTGAGGCGGTGATTAATGTTCAGGATTCCGGTATTGGCATGGGCAAAGAAGAGCAGGGGCATTTGTTTGAAATGTTTTACCAGGCAGGCTATGATAGTAATAAAGGAACAGGATTAGGCCTGGCGCTTTCAAAAGCATTGATCGAGTTGCATAAAGGAAACATAGCTGTGCAGAGTGAAAGGGATAAGGGCTCTGTATTCACCATTTACCTGAAGTTAGGGAACACACATTTCAGTGAAGAACAGATTCATCCCGGAAAAGAAACGTATAATAGCCAGGTGAGCGCCTGGATAGAAAATTACTATGTGCCCGGAACCAAACAACTGTTACCCATACCTGAAGAGGAAATGCCGGTAAAAAGCAGTGAAGAGAAAGAAACGGTTTTAATTGTAGAAGATCATAATGATCTCCGGGAGTTCTTGTCGCAACGGCTTTCTGCTGAATACAATGTTATTACCGCCAACGATGGCGCTGAAGGTATTAAAAAGCTATTTGATGAAATGCCTGACGTGGTGATAAGTGATGTAATGATGCCGAAGACAGACGGCATAGCATTGACAAAATCACTTAAAGATGATATAAGAACAAGACATATACCGGTAATATTACTGACTGCTAAAACAACAGAGGAAAACAAATTGCAGGGCATTAGCGCCAATGCTGATGCATATATTACCAAGCCATTTAATGTAGATATACTGGAAGGAACGATCAGCAGCCTGCTTGAAAACAGGATAAAGCTTAAAGAACATTATTCGGCCGAAATACCTTCAGGCATTAACGGAGGCATCGCAAAAAAATCCGACCGGTCTTTTACCGTTCATTTAAATGCCATCATTGAACAAAACATCCCCAACGAAAATTTTTCAGTAGATGATATCTGCCGGGAAATGCATATATCCCGGGTACAACTTTACCGTAAAGTAAAACTGCTGTTCGATACAAGCGTGAATGATCATATATTGCTCATGCGCATTCAGCGTGCCAGGCATTACCTGCAAAATGAAGACATCCCGATCGCAGAAATTGCTACACGTACAGGCTTCGCTACTGCCTCGTATTTTTCTACTGCTTTTAAAAAGTTTGTAAACGAAAGCCCCAAGGAATACAGGAGCAGGTTCAGATAGCTCCTTGTTTATATCCGATAAAAAAAGGCTAAAATCCTCCTCCCTGGTTCAGCTGTTCATCATTAGCTTTAATTAATTTTTACTGTCTAAATTTTTTTATATGCGCAGGTACTTTACTCTTATTATGCTACTTACACTGTTTATTACAACAACCCGTTCACAGGAGTTGAATAAAGATTTGTATCTGCAAACCAGCGAGATGAATGACCTGATGATAAATTATGCTGCTGATAAAGGCAGTATCTCCCGTTTTTATTCAAGCTCAGATGCACCGGGATGGGGAAGGATGAGAAGCAGTAATGAGTATAATACGCCGGAACGCCGCCAGCGTTTGCTGCAATTGATTGAAGCGTATCTCAACAAATTGCAGCAGGTTAACTTTGATAAAATGAATGTGAATGGCAAGGTTGACTACCTGCTTTTCAAACGCAACCTTGAGAGTGAGAAATATGATCTGCTTGCAGAGCAGAAAAATCATGAAAAAATTATAGGCTATTTTCCGTTTTCTGATCGTATCTATAATCTTGAAAAACCACGACGCAGAGGAGCGGCAGTAGACGGGGAAGCCGTGGCAAAAGAACTAAATAATATTAAACAGGAAATCATTAAAAGCTTTGAAGCGTTAAAAAAAAGCGACAGCATAGATATGAAATCTGCAACCTACGCTTCTGAAACTGCAAAAGCTTTGCAAGCTACACTTAAAAATATGTATACATTTTACAATGGCTATGATCCTATGTTTACGTGGTGGGTACCTGCTACCTATCAGAAAGTGGATAGTATATTAGGTAAATATGCCGTTGCATTGCAAAATAAGGGAGCAATAAAAAGCACGCAAAAAGATGATGGCAGCGGTATCGTTGGTAACCCAATAGGCAGAGAAGAAATTATACGCCAACTGCAATATGAATATATTCCTTATACACCCGAAGAACTGGTTGATATCGCTAACAAAGAATTTTCTTGGTGTGATGCTGAATTATTAAAAGCGTCAAAAGAAATGGGTTTTGGCAACGACTGGAAAGCAGCACAGGAGAAAGTAAAAAACTCGTATGTAGCGCCTGGCAAACAACCCGAAGCTATGTTTGATCTGTACAAACAATCAGTGGATTTTTTAAAGAAAAATGATTTGATCACTGTTCCAGAGCTCTCAGAAGAAACTTGGCGCATGATGATGATGTCGCCCGAAAGACAACTGGTAAATCCTTTCTTCCTCGGTGGCGAAACGCTCATCATTTCTTACCCAACCAATACAATGGATTACGATGAAAAGATGATGAGCATGCGCGGCAACAACCCGTATTTTTCAAGAGCAACGGTTCACCATGAATTAATCGCGGGGCATCACCTGCAGGGCTATATGAGCAGCCGGTATAAAACGTATCGCAATTTTGATACACCATTTTGGGTAGAAGGTAATGCGCTATACTGGGAACTGCTTTTGTGGGATATGAAATTTCCACGTTCACCGGAAGACAGAATAGGCATGTTATTCTGGAGAATGCACCGTTGTGCGAGAATTATATTTTCACTTAACTATCACCTTGGTAAATGGACACCTCAGCAATGCATAGATTTTTTGGTTGATCGCGTAGGTCATGAACGCGCCAATGCGGAAGGTGAGGTTCGCAGGTCTTTTGTTGGAGGGTATAGCCCGTTATACCAGGTTGCATATATGATTGGTGGCTTACAGCAAATGGCTTTAAAAAGAGAATTGGTTGATACAAATAAAATGAACATCAAACAGTTTAATGACGCCCTGCTTCACGAAAACAGCATGCCCATCGAAATGCTTCGTGCTATCATCACCAATCAACCTTTGAAAAAAGATTTTAAAACCCAGTGGAGGTTTTATAAATAGAGACATAAGGATTTTTTTAAATGGTATCTATTATATAACTTGATATATTAATATTTATGAGTAAAGTTTTTTTTAAAGTACAATTATTGCTTCTTTACCTGGTAGGTACAGGGCTCCAATATTTATTCGCTCAAAATAACATTGATAGTGTATTACCCATTCGCGGATTGTGTATAGCCGCGCCATTACCTTCCGGAGTTGATTCATTTGTTACATTTATTAATAATGAACTTGCGCCCCGCAAAGTGAATACTTTGATTTTACGAGTTGACTTTAATTACCAGTTTACAAGCCACCCTGAATTAAGAGACAGCATTGCGCTATCTGCCGATGATGTAAAAAAAATGGTTGCCGCATGCAGGAATAGCAACATTAAAATTATACCGCAAATTAACCTTCTCGGTCATCAATCATGGGCTAATAAAACATATAATTTGCTTAAAGTATACCCGGAGTTTGATGAAACACCACGGGTAAAAATGCCTGAGAAATATGAATGGCCAAATGCGGATAGCTTGTATTGTAAGAGCTATTGCCCGCTTCATCCTAAAGTGCACAAAATAGTATTTGCATTGGTTGATGAAATTTGTACCGCTTTTGAAACAAATGATTTTCATGCAGGCATGGATGAAGTGTTTTATATTGGAGATTCCAAATGCCCAAGATGTCGCAAAAAAGATAAAGCGGTTTTGTTTGCCGGTGAGGTAAAAAAGATAAGAGATCATCTTTCAGAATCTAACAAAACATTATGGATATGGGGCGACAGGATGCTTGATGGCTACACAACGGGTATGGGTATGTGGGAAGCAAGCCGGAATAATACACATGCTTCTATTGATCTTGTGCCAAAGGATATTATTATTTGCGACTGGCATTATGAACGTGCCGATAAATCAGCAGTATACTTTGCCATGAAAGGATTTAAAGTAGTAACCTGCCCGTGGAGAAATCCTGCTATTGCTGTTGCGCAGTTAAATGACATGCTAAATTTCAGGAATACTGCTACAGACCAGCTTAAACCAAGATTTTACGGCATGCTGCAAACCGTATGGTCGCCTAACAGTTCTTTTTTACGTTCGTACTATAATAACACTAAAGACCCTTCAGGTGGCAATAACACACAAACGGAGTGCTTTAAGCAGTTGTTTGGAGAGATAGGGAAGTTGTGAATGGGGAATGTGCGAATGAGGAAATGTGGGAATGTGAGAATGTGGGAATGTGAAAATGGCACTGTACTATCGCATCAATACCTGCACGGTTTCGGGAGATTGTTGCTTTAATACAATTTGCTTTTCCTGTGTAAGTTCCGATAACAGGTCTTCTGTATAGTGGCGGATGGTCAGAAGTGTTAATCCTTTTTCCATCTGCACATCAAACAATTCAGTTGCTTTGCCGGCAAGCTGGTCTGTCTTTTCATTTTTATCATCTGTAGAAATCATAAGGCTTACGGCGCCTGTTTGTGTAAGATTAGGTGTGATTTTGTTTTCAACAAACAGATGGTATAGCCGCGACATTTCATATTCTCCCACAAAAGAAAAATCTTTTGAATGAAGATGCAGCAATGCCTGGTTATTTTTCAGCACTATAATAGGAGGTAAATGCTTTATGTTTTTATCATGGATAACAGTGCCGGGCAACGCAGGGTTAAGAAAACATTTTACCAATAACGGTATTCCTTTATTCTGTAATGGTTTAATTGTTTTGGGATGAATAACCTGCGCTCCGTAATATGCCATTTCAATTACTTCATCATAATTCAACTCGCTTATCACTTTGGCAGAAGGAAATATTTTTGGATCGGCATTCATTACACCGTCTACATCTTTCCAGATTATCACACTTTCAGCATCCAGCATATTTGCAAAAACAGCAGCAGTATAATCGCTTCCCTCACGCCCCAATGTGGTGCTTTCATTTTCATCCGTAGCACCAATAAAACCCTGCGTAACTACTATTTCATAATCTTTAAACGCAGGTTTAACCTGTTGTTGCACATTATTGTTTGTTATAGGCCAATCAATAACTGCTTCCCTGAAATTATCATTCGTTCTAAAAATATCACGAACATCAATCCAGGTATTCCCAATCTTTTTTTCATTGAGATATGCACTTATGATAGCGGTTGAAAACAATTCGCCTGAGCAAACAATCTGGTCATAATAATAATCATATTCTCTTACCGGTTTATCGTGCAATGCCCATTCTATTTCGGTAAAAAGCTGTTCAAGCTTTTTATAAGTTTCGTTGTAGGTGGTTATGAGAAGATATTTGGCAGTATTGAGATGTTGTGTTTTAATATGTTCAAACAATTGAAGGGCGGTATCTTTCTGGTTATTGAAAAAAGCTTCCGCTACTTTTTCAAGCGCATTGGTGGTTTTGCCCATGGCCGAAATAACCACTACTTTTTTTTCTCCTTCATATAACTTAAGAATACCGGGTAATTGCTGAATACGCTCCACGCTGTTTACACTCGCTCCGCCAAACTTAAATACTTTCATACCTTAATAAATACTTTAATACAATTGGCAAATATAGCGGGAAGATTAACGTTTAGGATGCGCAAACACCAATATTATTAATTTGCCATAAGCTATATCTGCATTAACTTGCCGCCCATGTCTGCAATAATATCAGTAAAAAATCTTGTAAAAAACTATGGCAGTTTTGAAGCTGTAAAAGGCATCAGCTTTGAAGTGCAGGAAGGAGAGATTTTTGGTTTGCTGGGTCCAAACGGCGCCGGCAAATCAACCACGCTTGAAATTATAGAAACGCTGCGCAATAAAACCAGCGGCGAAGTAATGGTGGCAGGATATAATATTGATAAAAATGTAGATAAAATAAAACAGGTTATTGGCGTACAACTGCAAACATCAGGTTTTTATCCGGGGCTTAACCTCGCAGAACTGATTAACCTGTTTAGTGGTTTGTATAATGAACCGGTAGATGCTATTGCTTTATTGAAGCTGGTAAATCTTGAAGATAAGGCCAGGAATAAGTTTAAAGAATTGAGCGGCGGTCAAAAGCAGCGTTTTTCTATTGCTACCACTATTATAAATAAACCCAAAATTATTTTTCTTGATGAGCCTACTACCGGCTTAGATCCGCAGGCAAGAAGAAACCTTTGGGATTTGATAAGGGATATCCGCGCAAAAGGAACAACTATTATTATTACCACGCACTATATGGACGAAGCAGAAATATTGTGCGACAGAGTTGCTATTATGAACGAAGGAAAAATTATTGCCCTTAACTCTCCGGACCAACTGATAGATGACCTGGTAGCTACAGGCTTTGAGCGGCCCAAAGAAGTAAAACAGGCTAACCTGGAAGATGTATTTATTAACCTCACCGGTCATGCATTAAGAAGTGAATAAATCTTGTTTTATAAATTCCATTCAAATGAAAAAAAATATTGTTATTGTGCTTTTATGTGCTGTATGTTTTAATAGCCAGGCTCAAACCAAACCGGCAGTAAAAAAGAAGCCGGCGACAATGCAAAAAAACACGGCTACTACTACGGGTGGCGTAGTGTTGAATACATCATTAGACAGTTTGAGTTATGCGCTCGGTGTGCTTGACGCCACTTTTTTTAAAGCCCAGGGAGTAGAAAAAATTAATTATGCCTTAATGAATAAAGGCTTTGAAGATGTGCTGCGCGGAAAAAATACATTACTTAACAATCAACAATGCGATATGACGGTAAGAGAACAATTGCAGGCTTTTATGCACAAAAAATCTGAAGCTACTATTGCTGAAGGAGAAAAATTTCTTGCAGAAAATAAAAAAAGAGAAGGCGTAAAAGTAACGCCCAGCGGGCTTCAG
Organism: Chitinophagaceae bacterium; assembly: GCA_020847395.1. GTDB lineage: Bacteria > Bacteroidota > Bacteroidia > Chitinophagales > Chitinophagaceae > Agriterribacter. The sequence goes on along the minus strand of JADLCD010000079.1, from coordinate 3,160 downwards.
TATGAAGTAATAAAAATGGGTGATGGTCCAAAACCTTCTGATACCAGTACTGTAAAAGTGCATTATGAAGGATTTCTTATTAACGGAAAAAAATTCGATAGTTCAAGAGACAGGGGAGAAGCAATTTCCTTCGGACTTAACCAGGTTATCAGGGGTTGGACTGAAGGTGTGCAGTTGATGCCTGTAGGATCAAGATTCAAATTTTACATTCCCTATACTTTAGGTTATGGTGAACAGGGCTCAGGTAGTACCATTCCCGGTGGTTCTATGCTGATTTTTGATGTAGAGTTATTGGGAATAGGGCAATAATATTCTCCCGGGGAAATTTCAGAGGTATTTGTAAATGCCTTACATTTGCCCTCCCCAAAAGTAAAGCGATGCCCGGGTGGCGAAATTGGTAGACGCACTACTTTGAGGTGGTAGCGCTGGCAACGGCGTGCTGGTTCAAATCCAGTCTCGGGCACATTTAAGCTTTGTAAGTCATTGATTTACAAAGCTTTTTTATTTTTAAGTTTGTCAAAAAACCTCACTTTTCTACACTTTCTACTGCTTTAATTGACAATCAAATGACAAGCAGATTGACTACCGCAAAACTGATAAAATATAGTTTATCATTATCTCCAAACTTGTATTTACGGCTCACTAATAAATGTAAAAACTATTACCAAACTTCGGAAATTAATTGCAGTTATTAGTGGTTACCCGGCACAAGCGAGACGCTTGCGCCTGGTTCCTGACGATTTTTAACATGCCTTTATTCCATTAGCTTATATGCTTGGACTATATGGGGATGATATATCTGTAACTTTTGAAGATGCCAAATTTATGCTTGTGTCTTGTTCTGCTTTTATTAATTACTTAAAAGCAAGAGAAAGTTGAACGATTAATTATTCTTTAGGTATTTTTTGTAAATCAAATGTCACTCTATTAAAACCGATGCCTTTAAGATGATGCTCATGTAGCATTTCAAAAACTATATACTGACTGATTTGTTCAGGAAGCCTTGCAGGTTGTAATGCCATTAATTCTAAAAAGATTGTTCTATCTGATCTCATTAGTTTTGTTATAGCAAACGGATTAGGAAATATTATTCCTGTTAGCTTTAACCTAAGTTCCTCTTTTTGAAGATTTATATCAAATTCTATTTCATTATTAACTGAAAAATTTTCTGCTATAAAAGCTCCGTTCCAAGTTCCATGCAAAAAAGAAACGTCTGTATTTCTTTTAATAATATCTAATTGGCTAGCTTTTTCTTGAACTCCTATTAGTTGAGCATTGGTTTTATTAAGTGAATTAGTTAGTTCCTGGACTTGAGTGTGTAGCTTAGTCCTTTCGCTCATGAATTTTATATCATCATCTACAATGTTCTGTAGTCTTTTCTCGGATTCTTTATAATTCTCCCTGAGTATTATATATTTCTTAGTACTGATACTACCATTACCTAATATTTTTAGAGTCTTTTTTTCTTGCCATTGGTTAATCCAAGTGTAAAATAATTGAATAGCTATCCTTAACAGTGGTATAATAAAAGTGTAAAGAACTGCACCAATCAAAGGTATCCATAAGCAAGTCCACCAATTTTTGGTCTTATCAATTAAGTCAAAGTATGACTTATAACCATCATCTTTAAGTCCATAAGAGGTGTAAAAGAATAATCCAACAATAATTTTATAATTAGCAATCAACCATGTTATCAAATAGGAGAATAAAAAAGGATTACGTAATCTTTCCCCGACATGCTTAAAGAAGTCTTGTATCTTTTCCAATGGTTTACAATCTTTGGTTTAGGAATTTTTGTAACCCTTTGAAGATACTTAATTTCAATAGAAATTAATCTGCCTTTATTTTGATTCTTCTTCTTTTATCCTTTCAGAAAAAGAGTTTTCCAGGGTCAGAACAGAATCAGGTATTTGCTCATGATCGCTATTGGGAACGAAAACCCAATTTCCAGCTTTATTTTTTTCCATTCGGTAGGGAGGGTAGTATTTATTGTCATCTGAAACGTGGAAAACTGAATAATGAATATCTGGTTCACAATATTCAAACCTGAATAGATACTTAAAGTATCTATATGTAAAAATTGCCTTTTGCATACTTTATTATTTAAGACTGCAAGTTACTCAGGGTCTAAATAATCACCAATAGAAGAGGCTTTTATTAATGCTATATAAGGTCACTTTATGTCTTATTACAGATTGCTTTAAGGCATTTCTTAATATTACCGACAAAAAAATGTGCATTGGTGTAGCGGACATTTTATGTGTTCAAACAACGGTGCAGTTTTTAGGTCAATCATGGTTTATCTTCTATTTCTAAATCAGATGTATAAACTGACTTCATACTTGACATACTGCTATTAACCACGCATTTTTCAAGTAATTGTATTAATTGTAATAGTTCTTCATTGGTTAGCAAACTATAGTCAAATACTTTTTTTGTCTGTTGGTCTTCTATGCGTTTTAACCTGCCTGTAAGCTCATTATATTCTTTAACCCCCCGTGCAGGCGCAAGCGTCTCGCTTGTGCCATTTATACTACGTAGCATAATTCAATCAATCCTTTCTTGCCATAAAAATCTCTCGCACTACTATAAAGATAATCCTCTGGGTTCTCTATAAACCCTGCCTCGACAGGATTTATATGAATGTATTCAAGCTTTTGATGAAACATCTCAATATTTACTATCTCTAATGGTTTGTTATGTTGCTGCCATAATTGCCAATCATTGTTATTACCATTTTTAATGCCGGCACAACGCATCATCCATATCATCCACTCCCTTCGGCTTTCTCCTGAATGTTCACCTATTTCTTTTCTTAAACTCCGGGAGGTAAAACGCTTCATCTCCCCAACAATTTTATCCAGTGCCCTACCCCTGCTACCAATAATCATATGTACATGACTTGTCATTATGCACCATCCATATATTTCTAAATCTTTCTCCTTCTGGCAGAAACGCCAGCTCTCCGGCATTATCTCTTTGTATTCATTCCGGATAAACAGATCAATCCAATATACTACCGCAAAACTGATAAAATATAGTTTATCATTATCTCCAAACTTGTATTTACGGCTCATTAATAAATGTAAAAACTATTACCAAACTTCGGAAATTAATTGCAGTTATTAGTGGTTAACCGGCACAAGCGAGACGCTTGCGC
>JADLCD010000078.1 GCA_020847395.1 Chitinophagaceae bacterium | reverse complement strand
TTTCCCCAACTTTGGGAACAGAAATCCATCTACAACTTTTGTGCTATTGTACTCCGCAAATATTCACGCTATTTTTATAACCAATAATCCTTCCCGTACTATATCTTCTGAATCTCCTGCCATTTACCAGTTTTATATGTATAAACGTACACTGTGATAATGCACGAACAAATAAATTGTTCGCACAGTTATAACATTAAATACTTACGAACTATGAACAATTCATTAGCCTCTAAAAAGCTCCGGGCTTTATTATTACTACTGCTTATGTCAACCTTAGGTGTATGGTGTAAAAAGAACGATATAATCACCCCCCCCGGACGACAAAGTGCCCGCCGACAAAGAAGTCGTCGTAAATATATCTGGCAAAGTGGTGGATGAACAAGACCAGCCGGTAAAAAATGCCTCGGTCAAGGTTGGAGGATCGTCTACCCAAACAAACGAGTTGGGCAATTTTTCATTTAGCAATGTAAAAATTATGCAACGCAATGGGTTTATTCAAATAGAAAAAGAAGGGTTTTTTAAAGGACTGAAAACAATGAACATTGATCCCGCACAAGAAAATAAGCTTGAAATAAAACTCTTAAAGCGTACACTTACCGCAACTTTTGATGCATCAGCCGGTGGTACTGTTTCAACAGATGGAGATTCAAAAATAATTTTTGAGCCTGGTTCTGTTGTAAAAGATGCAGATAAAACACCTTATACCGGAAAGGTAAATATATATGCAAAATATTTAAACCCTACAGCCGGCGACTTCCTTAAAACCATGCCAGGCAACCTGGTTGGTGTTACCGGTAGCGAAGAGGAAGTGCAACTCATAAGCTTTGGTATGCTAAATGTGGAAATGGAAACTGAAACAGGTGAAAAACTGCAATTGGCACAGGGCAAACCAGCAACCATTAGTTCTGAAATACCCGATGAGTTGCTCGGCCAGGCTCAGGCAACCATACCGCTGTGGTATATGGATGAAAAAGACGGGCTTTGGAAGGAAGAAGGTATTGCTTCAAAAGATGGAAATAGGTTTTCGGGAAAAGTGTCGCACTTTAGTTTTTGGAATTATGATTATTATAGCAGACAAGGACTACCGTTGTATAAAATTAAAGCGCGCTTTGTAAATAAAAATAATGCTCCTGTTATGTATAAAAAATTCAGTATTTCTACTCATTCTGTAATGCACCAGGAGAATCTTACAGACTCAACAGGATTAATTAATTTTATGGGTTCACGCGACAGTATGCTCATCACACTTTGGTTAACCCCATGCAATAATAATACTGCTATCTTTAAAGTTGGGCCATTTACTGAAGACACAGACCTCGGCAACCTTGTAGTTGATGATACATCGCAAACCAATATTTTAAAAGGGAAATTGGCCGTTTGTGATAGCCGTGTACTAAAAAATGGAGGTTTGTTGTATTTGTATAATGGTACAAACTATTTACAAAAAGCCAATATTGACAGTAGCGGAAAGTTTATGGTGGCAGAGGGAGAAACCTGTTTAACCGATAAGCCTTCTATACAGTTTAGGTTTTACAACTCCGAATTTATTTTATTGAAAGATACAGCCATGGCATTTCCAAAAGGTGTGAAGGATATTGGAAGCATACAAAGTTGCAGACAGAATAAACCTCCCGTTGTAAATGCAGGAAATGACCAGGAAGTATCAGTAGGCGCACAGGTATATTTATCTGCTACAGCCAGCGACCCCGATGGAAGAATTTCGTCTTACTTGTGGCAAAAAGTTAGTGGCCCCTCCGGCGATGTTATTTCACAGCCTGCCAGCATGTCAACAAACGTATCGTTTATAAATGAAGGCACATATGTATACAGAATTACTGTTACTGATAATGAAGACGCTACAGCAAGTGATGAGGTAAGTATAAGAGTAAACGCGGCATCTGCAACCGATTCTTCAACAATAAAGGTTACCATTGATACTACTGTTTATAATATTGCCGCGCCTGTAGATAAAACAGAGGCTTCCAGATCGGGTACTACAACCAGCATTTCAGGCACGACAAAAAACTACAATTTTGGTAATTCAAAATATGCCTCAGTATCTTTTTCGTTTAGCGGCAATGCAAGTCCGGGAACCTATAATACACCGGGAGGATTTATTAATGCCGGCGCCGAAGCTTATATAATTAAAGAAGGCTCAACCGAGGTATCAGTTTACGGGCAAGCCAATCAATTTGTTGAAGGAATTTTTACCGGAAAAGTAATACGTGCGGTAGATACAAGCAAAACAAACCCGGCAACAATTCCTGCTTCAGTAGTATTTAAAGCTATAAGGAAACAATAAGTGAGAACAATCGCAATGAGCAGGAAGTTGTAGATATTCTGAAAACCAGGAATTAAGAACGTCAAGCCAGGATATATTCAATAGCTGAAGTGGCAGATAATATAGTTTGGAATTATTCCACAGTACCGCTCCCTCTCTGCTGTGCGGAGAGGGAGGTGGAGGGTGAGGACATCTACAACTTTTGTGCTATTGCGCAGGAATAACAACATCACTATTTTTACTAAGTCTTCAATCCAGCATCTACATTTTGAATTTCCTCAAAAGTCGTATCCTCACCCCCTACCCCTCTCCATCCCGCCTGGGCGGGAGCGAGGGAAGCCTAAGTTCAAATCAGGCTGATAAAATACAGTTGGTGGGAGGTTGTGAATTAAAAATGTGAGCGAATACTAAATGTTACGCTTGGATATATTCAATAGCTGATGTGGTAGATATAAAAGTCTGGCTTTATTCTATAGTACCGTCCTTCTCTGCGAGGAGAAGGATAAGAGGATGAGGCTGCTATGCCCGGCTATATTCAATAGCTGATGTGGTAGATAATATAGTTTGGAATTATTCTGTAGTACCGCTCCCTTTCCTTCGGAAAGGGAGAAGGAGGGATAGGCTGCATTCAACCATAACCAATGGAATTACTTATTGAGTCAGGCTTTACGCGTATAACAGCGCATACGGAAGGAGAGTTGCGCATTATAATCTTATCCTCCTCTGTATTGCATGCCTGGCAAATGCTGGAAAAGGAAAAAGCCTTATGCAGGCTGAAGGGTGCAAAGCAATACCACGTTACGCTGGTAAATAAAGAAATAGAAAACAAAGATGCAAATATTTTTTTACTGATGTTCAGGCGATGCGCCACCACGCAAAAAGAAATGCTGTGGCTGCAGGCCTTTGACTCAAAACCATGCAGCTATTTAAACATACCACTAAAACTTACAACATGGAACAATGCATAAAATCAATTGAGTATAAACCCATAATAATATTGATTTCTAAGACCATTTCAGATTATAAAAGTCTAAATCATCCAATTATGAGATTAGCATTTTTTTTATTTCTTATCAAGAGGCTGTCATTGTTTATACCAATATTTTTTTTAAGTAATATTTTGCTGGGCCAAATCCCCAATATTACTTGGCAAAAATCTTTTGGCGGTTCTGGATCAGATGCTCCAAAGGATATTGTTCAAACTGCCGATGGAGGATATATTTCTGCCGGATATACAAATTCTGTAGACGGTAATATAACTGGTAATCATGGCGGTGAAAGCGATTACTGGATTATTAAAACAGATGTTGATGGAAACTTGCAATGGCAAAAAGCACTTGGTGGTTCTGGCAAAGATATCGCTTATAGCATTAAACAAACGACAGATGGAGGTTATATAGTCGTGGGTGAATCAAGTTCAAATGACGGGGATGTTACGGGTATTCATTATACGGTTGCAGGGACAATTAGCACTGATTATTGGGTAGTTAGATTAGATGCAGCAGGGAATATAATATGGCAAAAGGCATTAGGTGGAAGTTCAGCAGATGAAGCCTACGACGTTTTACAAATAGCTGATGGTGGTTTTCTAGTTGTTGGAGCATCGGACTCTTTCGATGGAGATACTAGGCTTAATGAATATCTCGGAGACTATGATGTTTGGCTTGTCAAACTTGATATTTCTGGAAATATTCAGTGGAAAAAAAGGTATGGAGATAATTTTGGAAATTTTGCTTATTCAATTGATAAGACAGTTGATGGAGGCTACATTATTTGTGGCAGCAGTGATAATGGTGATATCTCGGGGCATTACGGGAAGGTAGATTCTTACATAATAAAAATTGATGCAACTGGAAATCTTCAATGGCAGAATACATTTGGAGGTACAGCAGCAGATAGAGGATATTCAGCAAAGCAAACCTCAGATGGAGGATACATTATGGTCGGTTCTACGTTTTCTAATAATGGGGATATTACAAATCATCACGGTGCTGTAGATTGCTGGGTGATAAAAGTAAGTGCGACAGGTATTTTGCAATGGCAAAAAACTTTAGGCGGAAGTGGAATTGATGAGGGATCTTCTATACAACAGACTTCAGACGGAGGGTATTTTATTGTAGCCTCTACAGGTTCCAATGATGGCGATGTAACAAATTATCTTGGGGAAGTTGATTGTTGGGTGATAAAATTAACTAATACTGGAATAATTGAATGGCAAAAAAATCTGGGAGGGTTAGGCTCAGATAATGGTTTAGCAGGGTTTGAAAATAATAAGGGCGAATATATTGTCTTGGGCTATTCGAATTCTAATAATGGTGATGTTAGCGGTAATCATGGCGGATATGATTTTTGGGTTATTAAATTAAATAATAGTCAAACCCCGGCAGATATTGATGGAGACGGTATTAAAGATAGTGAAGACTGCGCGCCAAACGATAAAACCAAATGGCAATCAGTAACATTGTATGTTGATGCAGATAATGATGGTTATGATAATGGGAAAGCAACAGTTTGCTATGGAGCTACTATCCCTTCAGGTTATAAATCCTCAACTCTCGGTAAAGACTGTAACGATGAAAATATTTCTACCCACCCCGGTGCTCCTGAAATTTGCGGCAACGGTATAGATGAAGATTGCGACGGTAAAGATGGCGTATGCGCACCAACAGATACTGATGGAGATGGAATACCAGACAATACTGATTGCGCTCCAAATGATAATACAGCCTGGCGTACAATAACGCTATATGCTGATGATGATCGCGATGGTGTGCCTGTTGGTATAGGTTCCGAAATATGCATTGGATCGAGTATTCCTCTGGGGTATTCCGAATCTCCTGGTTCCGACTGCGACGATAGTGATAATACAAGATGGCGTAAAGTACTTCTATATGTAGATAATGATTACGATGGTGCTTCTGCCGGAGAAGGTATGGAGATGTGTATAGGACTGGATGTTCCATTTGGTTATACAGAATCCCCTGCTTCGGACTGCAATGATAGAAACGCGGATGTTTACCCGGGAGCACTCGAGATTTGTGATGGTGTAGATAATAATTGTGATGGACAAATAGATGAAGGGGTGATTTTCTGGATTTACCCAGACAATGATAAGGATAGCTATGGATATGAGGAAGGAAAAATATATTCCTGCAACGTGCCGGATGGTTATTCCGACCGGGGAGGCGATTGTAAAGATGATGATAACTCTATTTATCCAGGAGCTACAGAAATATGTGATGATGGTGTAGATAACGATTGTGACGGAGAAATTGACGAAGGTTGCACCGGCTCAGGAGAATACTACTCAAAGGCTTCAGGTGATTTGCATAACCTGCTTACCTGGGGAACAAACTCCGATGGTAGTGGTATAAATCCACCTGATTTTAGTGAGGGAAAAATCTTTAACCTCGCAAACCGCTCAGGCAATTACCTTATGACGGGTAACTGGTCAGTAACAGGCAGACTTGTTAACCCATCTGGCAGCCAGTTAAAAATAAGCGGTTACACCTTATCACTGGCAGAACTAGCAGGTGAGGGTACACTAACTGGGTCAACTACATCAAGCCTGGTAATAACCGGCACCGCCGGTGCTAACTTTGGTAATATTAATTTTAGCTCTGGGGGAGGTATGTTAAAGGCGCTTACGCTTAACAACAATGGTTCTGCAAAAATTGGAACAGATTTAGGCATATACGATGTATTAACCATTATTGGAGGCAGTATATTACACACCTCTAATAAACTTACGCTCAAGAGTACAGCTACCAGCACAGCAAGGTTTGCCCAATTAATAGGCGGTATTAATGGCAATGTGACAGTAGAACGTTATATCCCTGCCCGCAGGGCATGGCGATTATTAAACGCACCGGTTGGAGGTAACCAAAGTATTAACCAGGCATGGCAGGAAGGAGTAACGCTTTCATCCGCAAACCCGAATCCTAACCCGGGTTACGGTACAATTATTACAACAGGTACTCCTGAAAATGGCTTTGATCAGAATCTTCCAAAGCAGGCATCCAGTATTAAGATACTTCAAGCTGATACACTGGCTAAAGTGGATAATACAACAAATACTGCGGTAAATAAAACACCTTACTTCTTGTTTATACGTGGCGACAGAAGTGTTACTACAACTGGCGTAAGCAGTACTACCCTGAGAGCAAACGGACCATTGTTAATAGGTGATCACATCATACCGGTTGCAGCATCTGGCTTTACCGCCGTAGCCAATCCATATCCATCGCCCATTAACTTTGCTACCATCACCAAAAATAATGTGGCAGATGGATTCTACGTATGGGATCCGAAACTGGGATCAGTAGGTGCTTATGTGAATGTCAGTTTCGACGGAAGTAAATATGATACCACTCCTAAACCCATTAGTAACATCAATGAGTATATCCAGTCTGGCCAAAGCTTTTTGGTAACATCTGCCGGAGGGACAACTGGTAGCATTACAATTAAAGAGTCTGACAAATCAGGCACTGCTCCCCAGGATGTGTTCCGTGTATCCATGAGCGAGAGTAATACACAATATGGCATCCGTATTAATTTACAGAAACATGTAGATGGTGAAAATATTATACTGGATGAAGTACTCGGATCGTACGGCAGAAACTTCTCTGACAACATCGATCATATGGATGCACTAAAACCTGAGAATGTAATGGAGAACCTTGCCATCATCCGTAAAGGACAATCACTGATGGTTGACAGGAGAAACCTGGTACAGTCAGCAGATACCTTAAGGCTTAACCTCAGCAATACATCGGTATCAACCTATATGTTTGAGTTCAGCCCGATAGAACTTGCAGGCGCAGAATCTGTAACACTGGTAGATAATTATTTAAAAACAAATACCGATATAAGCTTAACAGAAACCTCTCAGGTATTCTTCCAGGTAGGCAGCGACAGCAAGTCAGCAGCAACAGACAGGTTTAGTGTAATCATAGTGAACAGGACAGGGCTGCCGGGATTGAACAGGAATATTGATCCAACAATTATTGCTTACCCTAACCCGGTAACAGGTAATAACATAAACCTGAGGTTTGATAATATGAAAGGCGGCGCATATACCATTGAGTTGGTAAACAATGCAGGCCAGGTAGTATTCCGTAAACTTATACAACTGGCTGAAGGCAGCAGCACACGCCAGGTAGATATCAGGAATCATATTACTTCGGGTATATACCAGGTAAGAGTAACAGGCATGGATATGCGAAAAGTGGTGAAGGTATTGAAGAGGTAGAGAGTGAAGATATAAGGCAAAAAGTACAGAGCAGAAGGTGGAAGGTATAGGGTGTAAGGTAAAAGCTTACAGCCTGTACCTTAAACCAAAAACGATAAACAGTAAACCCAAAATTTATGAAACTAAAAACTTTTCTTACAGCAGTAATTCTTGTATGTGCATTAGGTTATGCACCATCGTTAAAAGCGCAACCCGATCCGGGGAGGAGATCCTGATTCAGAAGTGCCCATTGATGGGGGAGTAAGCTTACTGGTAGCTGCAGGCGTGGCATATGGCGCTAAAAAAGCCTATGATAAAAAGAAAAACAAGTCCTTCCCGTCTTAACAGATTGTGCAATTATTTCTACACGGTTAACAAAACCCAGCGCAAACATGTGCTATATTGTTTTGGTATAATTTTATATTATCTGTTACCAAAATTATATATATGCAAAATTGGCTGAGAACTTTACTTGCCGGGTACGGCGCATACAAATGGGGCGGTGGCTGTTTGGGTTCTATTCTCGTTTTTGTGATCATTTATTATTTACTTGGTTATTGTTGATATTCTTATTTCCCGCAGGTCTATATTGATCTGCGGGAATTTTATTTAATTACACGCGGGTAATAATACGCTCTTATTATTTTTACTACCGGTTTATTAATATGCATTTAAAAAAATTCTTTAGCCGGCTTTTATTATTACTCGTTGTATTTATTATCGTATTTGTAGCAGGGTATTTTTATTTATCGCTTCCATTGATAAGCGCTTTCGGCGCTAAAACCCTCTGTTCCTCCATATACCTTCAACATCGTAACCCGGATACCGTAATTAAAGAAGATTTATCTGGCTTTCCATTTTCCTTAGCAACATATAATGTAAGCAACACAGATTCATCTGTATCAGTTAATGTATTTGGCTTCGCAGAAAAAAAAGCAATTTTCAGAAAAAGACTCGGTGCCACTTTAATAAATGATTTTTCCGAAACAGCTATTCGAAAACAGGAGTTCAATATTCCTTCCCCGCCTCCTGTTGCTGACAGTATATATTGGCCCAATGGAAACAAGCTGGCAGATAGTATTATGCCGGATAGGGAAAAACAACAGCTCGATGAAATTTTACAGCAGGAAATTTACGGGCATACTCATAAACCTACTACAACAAGAGCAATTGTGGTGGTGCATAATGGTAAACTGGTAGCAGAAAAATATGCGCCGGGCTTTTCAGATAGCACAGTTATGCCTGCATGGTCTGTCAACAAAAGCATTACCGGTTGTTTGATTGGTATATTGGTAAAACAAGGCAAATTAAATATAGATACGCCTGCGCCTGTACCACAATGGGCTGGCACACAAAAATCATCTATTACCCTAATACAATTACTACAGCAAACCTCCGGGTTGGCATATTCAGAAAATTATCTCTACCCGAGTGAAGCCACCAATATGCTTTTCAAAAAAGGGAATATGGCCGGTTATGCTGAAAGCCTTCCTTTAAAATTTCCCCCGGGTACGGTTTTTAATTATTCCAGTGGTAATAGCAATATTTTAAGCGATATCATTAAACGAACTGTTGGCGAAAATGGCTACACTTCTTTTCCATACAGGGAATTGCTATATAAGATCGGTATGAATTCGGCAACGCTTGAGCCTGACGCTTCGGGCATGTATGTAGGCTCCTCTTATTGTTATGCCACCGCACGTGATTTTGCAAAGTTTGGGTTATTTTGTATGCGTAATGGAAGATGGAACAATGAACAACTACTTCCTGAATATTGGATGAGTTTATCTACCCAACCTTCTGTAGCAGATGCCCATCAACAATATGGCGCGCAATTCTGGCTAAATGGTTTTAACAAACCAGGTTCAAAGCAACATCAATTTCCTGACCTGCCTTCTGATATGTATTATGCTGACGGATATGGCGGGCAGGGAATATTTATTATTCCGTCCCGAAAAACAATTATTGTACGACTTGGGCTAAAAGAGACTGACGCAAACAAACTACTTGCAGCTATTTTATCAGCTTTACCTTAAGCCAGAAAAAAATTTTGTAAATTTTCTTTGTGGGTTTATAGCTACACCGGTGAGAAAATTAAACAGTAGTTTTGACTACTAAATAACCTACCACATGAAAAGAAGATTCGGTATACTTATTCCTGCTTTATTGGTTACCATTGCAATACATGCTCAACAAAATAATGAAGCGGCAGGTTCTTATTTTCTGCAGGATGTAAAAGAAACAAACAGCGGCTTTACGCTAAAACCTAACTATACTTTTACGTTTTTTTATACCAAAGGGCATTTTACCCGCACAGGCAGTGGAAGATGGACTTTGGATAATAGTGTAATTACATTCAACAGCCGTTTAAAACCGGCGCGTGATTTCAAACTACTTTCTTCACGCAGGGTAAATGATAATTTTGTTACACTTGCTTTTACCGACGATAACCCACTCAATACAAAAGACATAGAATGCACATTATACACAGCAAATGGTCGTCAAAAAAAATTCACCAACGCAGAAGGCATTGTTCAGTTTACCAAACAGGAAATTGATTCTGTAAAAATCATTTCTTCCTTATTTCCTGACCATCCTTTTACTTTCGTTCCGCTTAATAAAATTCAAAACAACTTTGTATTTGAACTTGAAAAATGGATAAGCGAAGTATTTTTTACCGATTTTACTTTACAATTCTCCAATCCACATTTATTGGGCAGGCATCCTTTATTGCCCGGACAATTCAGGTATACAAAGGACAATTAGTGCAAGCCAGATATTCAACTTTTACCGGATAATTACACAATTGGGCTTCATGTGGGCAGTGAAAACACTGCCCACGGCAGGCGCCCTGGCTGGTGTCTCACCAGCCAGCGACAATTTAGATTGCACCTCTTTATCTCTTAATATCTTATTGCTTCCACCAAAATTTATTACCTTTGCCGCCGCTTAATAGTTCTTTAAAGATGATCAGCAGAAGAAACATACGTGTAAAAGTTATGCAAACGCTCTACACTATTGAAACCAGTGAAGAGCAAGCCCAGGGAAATAAATTTAATAAGTTATTAGACAAGCACCTGGAGCAATCCCGCCAGATTTTCGTTTATCTTATTCACCATATTATCAGCGTTGCCCGCTATGCGGAAACCGATTCCCGCATACGCTCTTCAAAGCATTTGCCCAGCAAAGAAGACATGAACGTAAATATTAAAATAGCCGGTAATGAAATAGTATGGAAAATACTGGAAGATAGTTCTTACCAGCGGGCAATAGCTGAAATAAAACCTCAGCAATGGGACAACGAAGAGCTGATTCGCAAGACATATTTACAGCTTGTGGAAACAGCCGTATATGAAGAATATATAGCGCTGCAGGAAAGAAATAAAAAATCTGAGAAGAATATACTGGAATTCATTTTTACAGATTTAATGCTGGCGAATGACGATTTTATATCTCACATGGATGATACATTCCTGCACTGGGATGACGATGCGGAAATGATGAACCAGCTTGTACTGAACTTTTTACAGAAACCGGCTAATGCCGATTTCCAGGATATGCTTGGGGCGGAAAAAAGAAAATTCGCGAACGACCTGCTGCAAACCGTTTTGGAGAAAAAAGAATATTGCCTGGACCTCATTAAACCCAGGTTAAAAAACTGGGATGCGGAAAGAATTGCCGTACTTGATATGATTCTTATGGAAATGGGTGTTTGTGAGTTTTTATATTTTGATACCATCCCTACCAAGGTTACCATTAATGAATATATTGACCTGGCAAAAGAATACAGTACACAGCAAAGCGGGCATTTTGTAAATGGCATTTTAGATAATATTCATAAAAACCTGCTGGCGCAGGATAAACTGCATAAGGTATCTCATAAAAAACCTTAGTGCAGGAGGCAGTATTTAACTGTTATTCCATTCGTGCATTCATGGCAATAAAACTGTACATTTGCAATCCAAATTCAAAATAATGATAAGCAGATTGATATTGGCAGCAATTATCGTTTCAACATTTTTTGCAGCCTGCAGGCAGGGAGACAATAAAACAACAACTACCACCACCGGTAACCCTGCAACTACAACCGCCGCGGCTGTTGACCCGGCAAGTTTAACAACCATACAATGGTTGGATTCTACACTCGACAAAGGAACCATTACCGAAGGCGAAAAAATTGAAGTGGCTTACCGCTTCAAAAATTCAGGCACCAGGCCACTGGTTATAAAGGATGTTCGTCCTTCATGCGGATGCACCGTAGCAGAAAAACCGGAAGAACCTATTGCGCCAGGTGGCGAAGGTATTATTAAAGGTGTATTTAACAGCACAAACAAATTAGGACCCAACCACAAAACCATTCATGTGGTTGCTAATACACAGCCGGATACTTATACACTTACTTTTACGGTAGTGGTAAATAAAAAGAGTTAATTTTTGTATTATATATTCTAAAACAACAACATGACAAATTATTTCACATTATTGCAAAGCGGCCAGGGTAATGCCCAGATGATGCAGATGATTATGCTGGTTGGTATCATCGCGGTATTTTACTTTTTCATGATCCGCCCGCAAACAAAAAAAGCTAAAGATGCTAAAAACTTTCAAACCAACCTTCAAAAAGGAGATAAAGTAGTTACTATTGCCGGTATACATGGCAAAATAGATAAGGTAAATGACGACAATACCCTGCAGCTTGAAGTAAGCCCCGGCAGCTACCTCAAAATTGAAAAAAGCGCTATCAGCATGGAATGGAGCAAGCAATTGAATGGCGCTCCTGCTGAAAAGAAATAGGATTTAACGAGTTAATAAAAAATCCGGGATCCAGACTATGGATTTCGGATTTTTATTTTGGTCAAAGAAAAGGAATAGTTATAAAAAGAAAGGAACAGTTGGATAAGCGTTTATCTTACAACATTAAAGATGAGTGTTCAGAGCATAAAGTAATTACCCAAAACTATCACTCCATTTGACATCCAATGATTACAGAGGATAAAATAAAGGAAATAAAAAAAAGACTTAGTAGAGGGGTTCCAGAGGGGGAAATAAAACAAGAGCTAATTCGAGCCGGTTATTCAGCAGAGGATATTGAAAAAATCTTTGCACCTCATCACTATGATATGCGTTCATGGTATTTGTTTTTTGGAATTATCGTTTTTATCGCCGGCATATGGGCTTATTTTAACAGGCATAGTTTACTGGGCTTTGTTTTATCCGGACTACTTTTTTGGCAGTACTATCGGGAAGGAGAGCGCCTAAAGAACACCAAAAATTCAAACTGAGACACTACGTTATTTTCTATAAGTTTATACAAAATTTAGCCCTTGCTTAAAGTAGGTTTAACAGGCGGAATCGGCTCAGGAAAAAGCCTTATTGCCCACATATTTGAAGTGCTGGATATAGCTGTGTATTATGCTGACGCGGCGGCCAAAACCATTATGAATAATGATGAGATACTCAAAGCTGAGATCATTAAGCATTTTGGCGCTGAATCTTATGCTGATGGAATGCTTAACAGAAAATATATTGCGTCAAAAGTATTTGGTAATAACGAACAGTTGACATTATTAAACAGCCTCGTTCACCCGGCAACAATACGGGATGCTGAAAAATGGATGCAGCAGCAAACATCTCCTTACACTATAAAAGAAGCCGCATTGATTTTTGAAAGTGGTTCACAGGAACATCTTGATTACGTAATCGGCGTATATGCACCAAAGTCATTGCGCATACTGCGAACCATGCAGCGTGATAATATCAGCAGAGACGAAGTATTGAAACGCATGAACAACCAGATAAACGAAGAAATAAAAATGCGATTGTGCGATTTTGTTATCTATAACGATGAACAAAAAGCAATACTTCCGCAAGTGCTTGCACTGCACGAACAATTATTAACGATTGCAAAAAGCCGTAATAAAATCACAGAGCCCTGAGAAATCTGGATTGCATCAAAAGACTGATGTAGCATTATCATGCACTTATCGTCACATAAGGGCAAACTACATATGAGGCGAAAATTTGGGATACACCCTGGTGAAAAACCCATTTTTGCAATACCTTACACGATATAACTTCTTTAAAAACACATTATATGATCAGATTGTTTATTTTTTTCTACAGCTTGGTATGCTGTAATATAGCTATCGCACAAAAAGCTGTTAAGAATTTTGAATTAAACCTACCTGAACAAAAGATTTCACATAGCCTTTATAATACGATTGAATACATCGATTCGCGTTCAGACACCAGTAATATGGGCATTGTGCAAACCGGCGCTTTTAACAAAAAAGCCAGGGTGGTTCCTGCAACGCCTTTCAATTTGCAATTACAAAAGCTAATGGACGCTTTAACAGACAATAGCACATCTGGCAAAGGTGTATTGCTCTTTCAGTTAAGACAACTGAGCTTTGCTGAAATTACCGGCGCTATGAGCGAGAAGGGATATTGTTATCTGCGTGCGGCTTTATATGAAAAGCAGCATGAAGGATACAGCTATATTAATAGTATTGACACTATACTGGTAATAAAATCAATGGATGTTACGAAAAGATTGTTCCGTGACGGGAGTAAACTCTTTGCTGAATTTATTGGAGGCAACCTTAACAAGCCAGCTTCGGATGAGTTCGTATACACTTATGCGGATATAGTACATATAGATAGTCTTGAAAAGAAAAAACTTAAGGTATACAATATGGATACATATACCGATGGAGTATACACTTCCTATCGATCTTTTACCGATCAGCTACCGGACTATACAAATATGGATGTTATGTTAAAGCGAGATACTGTTTCGGGTGTAAAAGTAAAAGATGCAGAAGGCAAAATAAAAAAAATAAAATCGAAAGATATTTATGCCGTCATATACAATGGGAAAATATTTATAGCCACTGATTATGGTTATTATCCTGCCGAAAAATATAGCAACGATTTTTTATTTCCCGGCAAAGCAAAGGTTGCGGCATCAACAGGAGATATGATAGCTGCCGGTGTATTTTTCGGAATAATAGGAAGCCTTATTGCCGAAAATACCGCTAATGCAACTTTTGAAATGAAAATAGATCATATTAACGGAGGTTTTATACGGCTACGTGAAGTAAAAACATATTAAGATAGGTTCACACTGCTTCAGCAGCAGGTATATGCACTTGGGCAAATACCTACTTCAGCACCACCGAATCCGCAACGCTCCCGCAGGTAAGCATTTTACTTCCGAAATAAGGATTTTTTATTTCAGTGGTATTGCTGAGCCAGTCAGCGCCGGCATTGTTAAATGCCATCGGGCAATGCAGCATATATACTTTCTGCTTGTCGTATCTTACTGTTCTTACCAGGTCAAACAACCCGGTTGATATCATTTGAAAAGCTTTGCGCTTTTGCTCAATATCCGGTTCGCCTAACAAGCCTTTGCTTTCACTGGCTATACCGTCTGTATATGTTTTAGCGGTAGGAATAATAATATTAGCTGTATCTGCACTTTTCAGCTCATCAAGTTTTACTTCGCCTACCGCGGCAATCAAAGAAGAAGAGGCTGCATTAGCCTGCGTGGTATCACCTGCCACTAATGCATCGCGTAACGAATAATAACTGGCAAGCACTTTTTCAAAAGAACTATTAAATGCGTTTGACAATACAGAAACTTTCTTTTCTTCAACAGGAGTTTCAGCAGCTTTATCGTTCCTGGATTTATTTCCACCGCAAGCCATAACCAGTAAAACCGGAATAAAATACAGTAGTTTTTTCATTAAGATTTTTTTTGCAAACCTAATACAAAAAACTATTCCCTCCACCAACGCTTTAAAAACGGGAATCCTGGTTGTGCTCAAATGTTACGGTTGGTTAAGCCAATAACCGGTAGCGGGTTCTAAAGGCGGTATAGCCGCCGCCTCGCATGCTAAAAGTATTCTTCGTACTAACCCGTTAAAACAATAGGCTATATTGTAGTTTCATCAACAAGGTATAATACCGACTCGTAGTTTTTACCCGTTGCCTCGCTCATAGCAATTTCACAGGGTTTGGAAGAGGAGTAATAACCATTGCATTGCGGCACTTCTTTCGCTTCCATTTTTGTGGCAGCCTGTGTAAGTTCAGGAAACAAAAATCCCCGGTCGCCTGCCATGCCACAGCAACCTGCATAATCAGGGATATGTACTTCATCGGCAAAATGCGCTGCAATTTTTTCAAAGCGATCTTCCATTTTCATTTTATAAACGGAGCAAACCGGGTGCAATACAATTGCCCTCTTTTTTACACTGATTTTTACAAACGGAATAATATACTGATCAATATACCCGATACTATCGATGATATTAAGCTGATCAAATTTATTTTGTTGTGCGCCAGACAGTGCCGCCCTGCATTGCAATAAGGTTAATGTGCAGGAAGTAACATCTATTACAACAGGCAATTTTCCTCCTTCAGTTTCTTCCCATAATGCATCAATAGTTTTATCAGCCATGTACCTGAATGCGTCTTTATATCCTTTTGAAGAAAACATTTGCCCGCAACAAAGCGATGGAATATCCGCCGGTATTTTAACGCTTATGCCCGCTTTTGCTGATACATTCAAAAAGGTTTTCATTATATCAGCCTTCTTATCTTTAGCGCCACCCATCATCCGCGAAATACAGGTAGGAAAATATATTACCGTTTGTTCCTGCCTTTCTTTGTCTAAATCTTCCTGGTATTTTTTTACTGAAGATGCGGGCGATAACTGGTCAGACCATAATGGCAAAGCAGGCACTATTTTTTTAAATATACCTGTAAGATTCGACATGGCAGATTCACCAAAAAGCATATTGATAAATGAACCTGTATTTAATCCGAAACGTATGGTATTAATAACGGAAGAAAAATTTTTAGCAACCCAAACTGCTTTCTTCACATTGGAAACGGAATGACTTTCGGCACGCAGTCGTTTAATAAGATCCCCCGTATTAATATCTACCGGGCAGGCTAATGAACACATGCCATCCACCGCGCAGGTTTCTATACCATCATATCCGTACTGCTCATTCAATTGCTTAAGCTCGTCATCTTTTCCTTCTGAATACAGCAACTCCATTTCTCTCCGTACAACAATTCTTCGCCTGGGCGTAAGCGTTATATCCCTGCTTGGACAAACATGTTCGCAATAGCCGCATTCAATGCATTTATCCACTTCTTCCTCCACTACCGGTAAAGGTTTCAGGTTCAGCAAATGCCCGTTTTTATTCTCATTAATGATCACTCCGGGGTTGAGCAGGTTACGGGGATCAACCACAGCCTTCAGCCCCTTCATTATTTCGTATGCCTCACTCCCCCACTCCGTTTCAACAAACGGCGCCATATTTCTACCGGTGCCGTGCTCTGCTTTGAGCGTGCCGTCATATTTATTAACAACAAGCGCAACCATCTCCTCTATAAAACGGGCATACCGCTGCACTTCACTTTCTGCATTAAATGTTTGTGTTATTACAAAATGGATATTGCCATCTTTGGCATGCCCGAAAATAATAGCATCATTGTAATCATATTTTTTAAAAAGCTGCTGCAGGTCTATGACAGCGTCGCCGAGTTTATTTACCGGGAAAGCTACATCTTCAAGAATAACAGTTGTTCCCCTGGCGCGAACAGCGCCAACTGCAGGAAACATGCCCTTACGAAGCTTCCATAAAAAAGCCTGTTCCTTTTTTTCGTTCGTAAATTGTGGTATATCCAGCAATGATAAATGATGCGCTGTGGCTAAAAATGAATTTTTCTTTTGATCAACTTCTTCCTGTGAGTTGGCCTGGAACTCTATCAGCAATGCAGCAGCACCAGGCGATAAAGTTTTGAGCACATCAGGCACACCACTTATATGCTCTATTGATCTCAGCGATGCCCTGTCCATCAATTCCACAGCTTCCGCATCCGCATTAATTAAAGGCACAATGGCCTGGCAGGCAGCATATATATCAGGAAAGTACAACAGCCCGGTTGATTTGAATGGATAATCGGGTATAGTTTTCAATGTTGCTTCAGCTATAAAACCAAGTGTTCCTTCGGAGCCAATAAGCAGGTGGGCGAAAATATCCAGGGGATGTTCATAATCAATAAAAGCATTTAAACTATAGCCCGTAGTATTTTTAGTAAGATATTTTTGCCTGATTCTGTTATACAACTCAGCATTTTCGAGTATGCGTTGCCGGTATGCGCAAATAGCATTGAATATATCCGCACATTCTTTTTCAAAACGTTCATAATCTGATTCAACTGCCGTTGAAAAAATTTTGCCGGCAGGTAATATAAACCGTATAAATTTTGTAGTGTGATAGGAATTGAGATGCACACCACAACACATGCCGCTGGAATTGTTGGAAAGTATTCCACCCATCATGGCAGAGTTGATACTTGAAGGATCGGGGCCTATCTTTTTACGGAAAGACTTCAACTTTGCGTTTACCATTGCACCGGTAATACCCGGCTGCACCTTTACTTCAGCACCCTTGTTTTCTATAGCCATACCGCGCCAATGCTGGCTCAGGTCAACCAATATACCATCTGTAATGGATTGCCCTGATAAACTGGTTCCCGCAGCACGGAATGTAAGTGGTATTTTATGTTGATGAGAAAATGCAAAAAGCTTTTGAACCTCTTCTTCTGATACTGGCTGCACAACAGCCTGCGGGCGCAAATAATAAAATCCTGCATCAGAAGCATATGCAACAAGATCTATCAATCTTGCCTTAATCCGTTCTTTTGGAAGAATCTGTTCTAACAGTATACCTGTTTCTGTATTTTGATATATCATTATACTTTTATTTCCCAACCTTTTCTGTATACTCTTTTTAAATATTTATTTGCCTCGGCATTATTGGTAAAACTGAGATTGGTTGCATCCCAAAGCAATTCCTGGTCGGGCACGCGTATAGCAACCGTGCCAAGCAAAATAGCTTCTGTCATGGGGCCTGATTGTGCAAAATGCGATTCCGTTTTTTCCTTACCCAAACATGCATCAACAAAGTGATGATAGTGATTGCGGCTTTCAAATTTTTTGAAATCCCTGTTTTGAAATTTTTCAACAGGCAACAATACAGGCATCTCACCACCATGGGGTATAAGCAATGCGCCTTCTGTGCCGATCAGCATTGCGGATTCGGCAGGATATTTTTCCACGGAGTACAGTGCTCTTATCTCCTCCGGCGGATAGAACGCACCATCAAACCATTCAAGCGTAAGCTCTTTTCCTTCTATAAAATCGTTGCCCGGGAATTTCCAGGTAATATGATCGCCCTGTGGCCAGGTATCCGCTCTTCTTTCAGGGGAATTTTTCCATGATTCCTGCACTTCAGCAATTACAGATATCGGCGCTTTCAAACCTATTCCTTTCCAAACCGCATCAAAAATGTGGCAGCCAATATCACCCGACCAACCGGTACCAAAATCCTGCCATGCACGCCATTTGGTTTGATGATATATTCCCGGAGCATAAGAACGCAGCGGTGCGGTGCCCGTCCATAAATCCCAATCCAATGAAGCGGGAGCCTCAGCTTTTTCAACCGGGCGCGGGCCAACAAGCCTGTAATCTTCTACCGCGCCGGGGCGGTTGGAGCATAGATACGCATGTTTTATTTTTCCGATAACACCATCTTTCAATAGCTGCACTGCAGTACGATCGCAGGCGGTTGATGCAACCTGGGTACCCAGTTGTGTTACCACCCCGGCTTTAACAGCCGCATTTGTCAGCGTTCTTACTTCAGCAACATCATGGCACATCGGCTTTTGGCAATACACATGTTTATTCAGCCTGACAGCACTATATGCAATCACAAAATGATTATGATCCGGCACGGTTACATTTACTGATTGTATATTGTTTTTTTCTTTTTTCAGCAGTTCCCTCCAGTCACTATATGCTCTTACACCCGGAATGGCATCTGCTGCTTTTTTCAGATTGTTCGAGTCAACATCGCACACGGCTACAATATTTACACCAGGATGGCTTTTAAAGTTATTAAGATCATGCCAGCCCATACCGCCAACGCCTATACATGCGTGATTAAGCTTAGCAGGTTGCGCGGCAACCGCAGTGGAAGATTGCAATAAAACAGACGGAGCTATGACAGTAGTTGCAGCAGAAAGAATAAATTTTCTACGGGAAAATGAATTTGTTTTTTTTGACACGGTGCAAGCGTTTTAATTTATTAAAGCAATTATGGTTACTAATTTTTTAATTACATAATAAAGATTGCAGTGTTTAATAATTAACCGGCAACAATTTCATGTAATCGTTCAAATCAATATGATCGGTTTTACTGAATGCCTTTCCCGGTGAGCTAAGCTTAAGTATACGGGATACCCTGAAATCCCTGTAATCGTTCCGCCAATGGCACCAGGCAATCAAATGCCAGTTAAGTGCATAAAATATCAATCCTATAGGTTCAAGTATACGTATACTTATTTCGCTCTTGGTGTTCTGGTATTCAATTTCAATACAGTTTTGTGAAGCGATGGCTTCCTGCAACTGTGTTAAATATGCAAAATTATTTTGTATATAACCGCAGCTTACCGCTTTTATCTGGGGCTGCAATTGTTCAAGCTTATCTTTTTGTGAGCCGCGCAAAACAGCCTTCACTTTATTAAGCGCAGTTTCATAATGCTTCTTTATAGAATGATCTCCAAACCTGCCGGCAATGCTTTCCATCAGCAACAAAGCATTTGCCTCTTCATTGGTAAACGATACAGGCGGTAAAAAATAACCTTGCACTATAAAATATCCCCGCCCATTTTCAAAACTCACGGGCACACCTATTTCTGTTAATGCCTTAATATCACGGTATACTGTTCTTATGCTGATAGAAAATTTTTCAGCTATGCGCTCTGCCGGTAAAAACTTTTTTGATTGAAGCATGGTAAGGATGCCCATCAGCCGGTCAATTCTGTTCATGCAACTAATTTGAGCTTAAATTAAGGGTTTTGCGGCGGTCAGATACAGCATATTGCTTATAAATTTGCCGTTTAAGCATATTTTTTGTTGTAATCATTTTAAATATTTTCTTCAATAAAGCATAATTTTTTGAAAATTTTTTACAAAAAAAGCAAATTAGGTTACAATTTGAAAACATTATCCTACATTTGCTGAAATTTTTAAACAAAAAGAATAAACTAAATTCATTATGTGTGGCATTGTTGGCGTGTTTGATTGTAAAACAGGCACCGAATCATTAAGACCCAAAATTTTGAAGATGTCGAAAAAAATACGGCATCGTGGCCCGGATTGGTCTGGAATATACAGCGATGATAATATCGTATTGGCGCATGAGCGCCTTGCCATTGTTGACCCGCAGTCTGGTGGCCAACCGCTGTATACCAAAGACAGAACTTTGGTACTGGCTGTGAATGGAGAAATATACAATCACCAGGATATCCGTAAAACATTACCTGGTTATGAATTTCTGACACAATCAGATTGTGAAGTCATCCTGGCGTTGTACCGCGAAAAAGGCATCAATTTCCTTGAAGACCTCAATGGTATTTTTGCATTTGCTTTATATGACAAATCAGACGGCAGCTATTTTATAGCAAGGGATCATATTGGTATCATTCCTTTTTATATGGGATGGGATGAATGGGGTAATTTTTATGTTGCCTCTGAGTTAAAGGCTCTTGAAGGTGTTTGCAACAACATAAAAGAATTTTTACCAGGTCACTATCTGCACAGTAAAGATGGCGGGTATGAATTAAAAAAATGGTACAAACGCGATTGGGAAAAATATGAGCATGTAAAAGATAATGTTTCTGATATCCCTACTTTGCGTAAAGCGCTGGAAGATGCGGTGCACCGCCAGTTGATGTCCGACGTTCCTTATGGCGTTTTATTATCAGGCGGACTTGACTCTTCAATTATTGCGGCCGTTACCAAAAAATTTGCTTCAAAAAGAATTGAATCAGGCGATACACAAACAGCATGGTATCCGCAATTGCATTCATTTGCAGTTGGTTTAAAAGGCTCTCCTGATCTGGCTGCTGCAAAAAAAGCCGCTGATCATATAGGCACGGTACACCACGAAATTCATTTTACCATACAGGAAGGATTGGATGCCATTCGTGATGTAATCTATCACCTGGAAACATATGATGTTACTACCATCAGGGCTTCTACACCTATGTATTTAATGGCAAGAATCATTAAATCGATGGGTATAAAGATGGTATTGTCTGGTGAAGGATCAGATGAATTATTTGGCGGATACCTCTATTTCCACAAAGCGCCTAACCCGGAAGGCTTTCACGAAGAAACCGTTCGCAAGCTGAGCAAGCTGCACTTATATGATTGCCTTCGTGCCAACAAATCATTAGCAGCATGGGGTATTGAAGGGCGTGTTCCATTTCTTGATAAAGAATTTATGGATGTGGCTATGCGGCTTAACCCTGCAGATAAAATGATTAAACCGGGCAAAATGGAAAAATGGATTTTGCGCAAAGCGTTTGAAGATTATCTGCCCGAGAGCATTGCATGGCGCCAGAAAGAACAGTTCTCTGATGGTGTGGGATATAGCTGGATAGATACGCTTAAAGCCGTTGCCGCTGAAAAAGTTACAGATGAACAACTGGCAAATGCCAAGTACAGGTTCCCGATAAACCCGCCAATGTCGAAAGAAGAATATCATTACCGTTCTATATTCAGTGAACATTTTCCTTCTGATGCCGCAGCGGCATGTGTACCTTCCGTACCTTCTGTTGCCTGCAGCACACCGGAAGCGCTGGCATGGGATAAATCATTTCAGAACCTTAATGATCCTTCAGGAAGAGCTGTTGCCAACGTACATAACATGGCATATGAAGGAGAGCAGGAATTGGTTAAATAAAATTTCGTATTCCACTTTAAACAATAAGGCTACCGCGATGGTAGCCTTATTTGTTGGCAGCCGGCAGAAAAACTCAATCCCTCAGTCTTCCACCACAGCCTCTTCGCCATACATCTGGCTCTGGTATCTTAAAGAAGGTGAAGGAATAAATTCACCCAGCCCCAGGCTGTTCCATTTGCTATCAACGGATGATATAGTTTCAGCATCTGCCACTATTATGTTTGGCCAATCTCTTTCAAAATCATCAAAGGCTTTGGTTTTGCGGGTACCATCAAGCCCCAAACATGCCATCCGCTTTCCGTTTTGCGCGTCAGCATACTCATATAAATGATTATCTCTTTTAGGGTCAAGATTATTGCAAAATCGCCATAATGCTACAGGTAAATCATGAGGATTTACATTATACTCTACATATAAAATCATTTTTATTGCATGTATGCCGGGTACATTGTTGCAAATGCTTTTATGAAGTTGACTGATGTGTTCTTTCCTGTTTTTTTTAACAGCCAGAATCAAACAGGGTATATCCATGTTCTGCAAGTCAACATTCGCCATCCTGATATCCGGGTAATTATCCAGCAAAAATTTTTCCTTTACTTTTTCAATAGCTGTATCATTCTCATACCTGTCATCCAGTTCTTCGGGAAATTTTTTTGTACCATCAATACACATTTTTCCGCCAAAGCCAATTTTACTACAGCTATGATCCAAAACATCCATCGGTCCGGTTGAAAAAGAAATATCTGTGGCAACATTTAAGTTGGCAAAAACCTGCTGTGCAAGCTTTTTATAATCCTGTATGTTAGTGAGTTCATCTGCAATAACCAGAATTTTATTGAACATCATTTGCCCGGCACCCCACATGGCATACATTACTTTTTGCCCCTGCCCGGCAAATTCTTTTTTAATTTTTGTAATAACCAGGTTATGAAATACACCTTCAACAGGCATTTCCATATCTATTATTTCCGGAACCATTGTCATTTTAATTGGCGCAAGAAATATTCTTTCTGTCGCCTTCCCTAACCATGCATCTTCCTGCGGCGGAATACCTACGATGGTAGCAGGATAAACCGGCGATTTTTTATGTGTAATGCATGTTACATGAAAACGTGGGTACCAGTCGGGTAGCGAATAGTAACCTGTATGATCTCCAAATGGGCCCTCCCAAATCATATCTTCTGCCGGGTCAACATATCCTTCAATTATAAAATCTGCATCTGCGGGAACCTCCAGTTCAGGCTGGGTAATGCATTTTACGAGCTCTACCTTTTTCTTACGCAAAAATCCGGCAAGCATGTATTCATCTACGTTTTCGGGCAAAGGAGCGGTAGCAGCATATGCATATGCCGGATCACCGCCCAGGGCAACAGCTACCGGCATTCGTTTGCCTGCGCTTTTATACCCGTTAAAATGCCTGGCAGACACTTTATGCTTATGCCAATGCATACCCGTTAGCGTTGGTTCAAAAACCTGCATGCGGTACATCCCTACATTACGTATACCTGTATGCAAATCTTTTGTATTGATAATTGGCAATGTTATAAACGGACCGCCATCTTTAGGCCAACAGGTAATAACAGGTAGTTTACCAAGATCGGGGTTATCAGTAATAATTACTTCCTGGCACTCCCCTCTCCCGCTTTTCACTTTCGGCATCCATGATGCAAACTGCCCAAGCTTAGGAAGCATATTCAGTTTATCTAAAATTCCTTCTTTAGGTTTTGTCAATAATTTAAATAATGCTTCTATTTCTTTGGCTATATCATCAAGATGTTGCACACCAAGCGCCATACACATTCGCTTTTCACTACCATAAGCATTCATCAGCACAGGAAAATCAAATCCTGTATGCTCAAACAACAAGGCTTTTCCACCATTATTGCTTTTGCTTATGCGATCAGTAATTTCTGCTATTTCAAGTTTGGGATCTACAAATGCTTTTATCCGAACAAGTTCTCCGGCTTTTTCCAGAGCGTTAATAAAATCCTGCTGATTTTTGTATGCCATACTGTTATCTTACCTGGCAAAGATAAAACACAAACAAGGTGTATAAAGATTTAACCAGATAATAAATATCGGGAAGGCTGTGGTGATATTGTAAAATAAGGGCGTATTCCCAAATTTTCGCTCGTTTAGAATTAAGCGTAACGTTGTAGGTTGCGGTATTTGCTCATTTGTAATCGGGAACCAGGCATAAACCCCTCCTTGGGTTGGGGTGACAGACCGCGGTGCAATGCTGAACTATGTATAATTATTGAACATTTATCCTAATGCCGAACATTGTAACTATAGCTCACCCCGGGGCATGAGGGGTGTATGCGTTAAGCAGCATGAGGGCAAACTACATATGAAGCGAAAATTTGGGATGCACCAATTAATAAACGTTTTTAGGGCACTTGATTTCAGAGTTGCTTCCTAATCTACCCAAAGAGCGGTTGGATTTAAACAAACGGTAGGTTAATGTAATTCCGGAAAAGTAATACCAGTCTTTTGTTTTAGGATTCCCCCTTACTGTGCCTGCTGCGGGATAATTAGGATTTCCATTTTTCACCTCATCGCCTCTGTAGGCTAACTCTGCCGGTCTTGTGCCGTAAGGCCCGGATATTAATGCACTGTAGCTGGCATAAGTTGTACTTACATCATCAAGATAATCGGTAAAAGTTTTATTAAATCTAAACTCCCAACCAATAGTTACTCTTTCATTTACAGCAAATTTAATTCCGGCTCCAAAAGGTATTGAAATCTGATCCAGTTTATATCTTTTCCTGTCAGGATATTGCGAAAACTCCTGGCCTTCAGTACCAAGTGGCATAAGAAATATTTTAGTGCCGGTACTATCATAAGTATAAGGTGAGAAATGATAAAGAGAAACTCCTGCGAATACATATGGAGTATATCTTTTTTCTAAAACATCAAAAATATCATAAACAATTGTTACGCTTGCATCATAAATTTTAGACCCAAAATCAAGGTTTCGCTGTCTTTTAACAAGGCTTGAACTATATTTATCTGATGCCTGGATTGTACCTAAGGTAGCCAATCCGCGTAAGTAAAACTTATCGGTAATAGCAATATTACCGCCTAAAGCAAATGCAGGCTTTGCCTGAGAAAATGTATACCCGCTTTCTTGCAATTCTCCCTGGTAATTGGCTAAACCGCCAAAAGCTTCAAGGCTGAAACGCTCTACTACCCTTTTCACAAACCCTTGTGAATATGTTTGCCCTAAACTAAAAAGGCATAAGGTTACAATTATTATTTTCTTCACTGGCTTTTATTTTATGATACGCTTACAATAACGTACAAGTTGGAAAAAAATTTAATAAAAGGATAACAAAATATAATGCCAAAGTAAACTCATTATCTATATGTTATTTTGTTAATTTTTTTTCCAGTAAAAAAAGCTTGAAAAATTCCTTTTTTACCACAGGCTTGCAGGATATTCTCCCTTGTTTACCAATGTGTTAATACTATTTTCTACTTCAGGAGCATCTTCTTTATAGGTTACCCCAAACCATTCAGATTTTGTTGGAATTACTTTCATTACACTGTCAGGCAGCGTTATAAATTTTGCAGCAACATCCACCACATATATTTCAGCTTTGGGCTGGCTAAGATTCTTTTTAAGAAATTCATCAAACATTTCCTTACAAATACTAAAAACATATGGTGTAAAGCACCAAAAATTCATTGATACTTTCGCGTCTGATGGCACCTCAACTTTATTATCCCTGTCTTCATATACAATTTTATTTCCTTCTGCATATATTTTGGTACGTTCAGCTATCTCCACCAAATTACCGGATGCATCAACTTTGCAAACACCGCGGCTTACAGAACCATTATCCGACAATGTTTTTATTAATTCATATCCAACCAAACCAAAGGTATGATCGTTTGCATGCTGTGTTAGGAATATATAAGCTTTTTCAAAAGCGTCTCTGCCATAAAAATCATCTGCGTTAATAACAATAAACGGCTCTTTTACAGCGGCAGAAGCGCAAAGTACCGCATGTGCTGTTCCCCAGGGTTTAGTTCTATCCTGCGGAATTGTATACCCTTCAACAAATGAATTTAAATCCTGGTAAACATAGTCTACAGCAATTTTATCTTTAAGCTTTGTTCCAAAAATGGCTTTAAAATCATCTGCAAACTCTTTTCGTATAATGAAAACAACTTTTCCAAACCCGGCACGAACTGCATCATAAATGGAATAATCCATTATTGTTTCTCCCGAAGGGCCAAAACGCTGTATTTGTTTTAAGCTGCCATATCTTGAAGCCATTCCAGCGGCCATAATTACTAAAGTAGGTTTCATGTATTAAGCTATTTAAATAAATATGCCAACTTATGCAAGTTGTTCAAATTTGTTTTAATTTTTGAAATTGCGAAAATAAAGAATAAAAACCAATTGCTTATATATGCAACTTGTTTTTGCAGTTTGTTAAAAATGTACTGTTTTCCGGGCAGCAATTTTTTTTTGGGTTAAATATTTTTCCCTTTCTTTATTTATAAAATTAATTAATGCAAAAGCCAAATCAAAACACAGCTGTACTTGAAATAGACGCAAAAGCTTTTTTGGGCGAAGGTGCTATATGGCATCCATTGGAGTGCAGATTGTATTGGGTGAATATTGAGGGAAAAGACCTGCATTTATATAATCCTGCAACAAAGGAGAATAAAACTTTTAATGTGGGCCAACGGATAGGCACAGTAGTTTTTGATGAGCAGGGAAATACTATTGTAGCGCTTCAAAATGGCATTCACAAAATAAATACACAAACCGGCGAACTAAGTTTTATTGCTAACCCTATTACTGATAAAAATGTGCGATTTAATGATGGAAAATGTGACCCCGCCGGCAGATTTTGGGTTGGCACTATGCATATAAACCAGGTTGAAGGTGCAGGATCATTATATCGTATAGACCATGATATGAGTATTCATAAAATACTTGATGGTGTTACCGTTTCAAATGGAATTACCTGGAGCCCCAATAAGAAATTAATGTATTATATTGACTCTCCTTTAAAACGGGTTGATGTTTTTGAATATAATGATGAAACAGGTAAAGTAAGTAACAGGAGAACTGCTTTTGAAATACCTGATGGTTTAGGTTTTCCTGATGGGATGACTATTGACAATGAAGGGTATTTATGGATTGCAATATGGGGCGGTAGTTGTGTTGGAAAATTTGATCCCTCCACAGGAAAAATGACACATAAAATAAATATAGCCGCCCCGCATGTTACCTCATGCGCTTTTGGGGGAGAAAACCTGGATGTACTTTACATAACAACTGCCAGGGAAAATCTTTCTGATAATGAATTAAAAAAATATCCCTTAAGCGGTTCGGTTTTCGCCGTAAAACTCAACAGTAAAGGAATACCTGCTAACTACTTTAAAGGAAAAGTTCAGGAGAAATATTAAGCCCCTTATTGCCCGGTAATAACATATTTTTTAAACAGTAGAATGTATATAATTGTGCAGTTGATCAATGGTTTCCTGCTGTGCAAGTATGGTTTCCTTTACTATATCAAGCACTGAAAGCACTCCATAAAACTCATTGTTCAAAAAAACAGGCAGATACCTGATATTGTGTGCGGTCATTATCTCCATACATTCTTCCAGCGTGTGTTCAAGTGTTATTTTTGGCAGATGCTCAAGCATAATCTCGCTTACCGGGGTATCGCTGGAAGATTTTCCAAGCAGGATAACTTTACGGGCATAGTCTCTTTCTGTGGCTAATCCACAATAATGCCCATCAAAATCAACCACAATCACTGAACCAATATTTTTTTCTGACATTATTTTAAGCGCTTGTAAAACAGTAACATCTGGAGTAATTGTGATGTTATGACGACCTTTGCGATGAAAGATATTGGCAACCGTTCTCATTTTTACAGTTTTAGTTTACAATTATGACATATGGCTTTCAAAAGATACGATATTTTTCTTACCATATATCAAAATTGTATTTAAAAAATATTTTTATCAGACAATAACTTTTTCCAACACCAGTTTATATTAAGCAATATCATGTGTTAATTCGGTATTCAGACCAATTGAAAATCACCAACTAATCAATATCCTTGATGATGAAGACCAACTACATTTTGGCCTTAAGGGCTTTTTTTTTGCGGGTGAGGAAAAATGTTGATATATTTTTTCGGAGGATTACCGTACAAACCTGCACCAGGATATCTCCGTCTTCAAAGATCTACAGCTTTCTTACTTTTTTTTATATCATTTTTTTTATCGGCCTGTTAAACAATACGGCATCTGCACAGCAGGATATTACTGCTATTTATACTGATTTTAACGGGTACTGGTCACCCTCATCAACTGCAATAAGTTCAATAAAACCGGATAGGTCTATTACAAGCCCGCAATACGATAGAGCATTTGTTACCGTAAATGCGGGTAATGCTGATGTAGCAGTAACTGCAACTGCAAGCAATATGTCGCCACCTGTTAACAGCAATATTACCTTCACCATTACTGCAATTAACAACGGTTCAGATAATACTTCCGGAACAAACATTAGCACCTTACTTCCCAATGGCTATACCTTTATTTCTGCTACTCCTTCTACAGGTTCTTATAACAGCAGCACCGGTATATGGACAATTGGTAACCTTAACAATGGCAGCAATGCGGTTTTACAAATTACCGCCCTTGTAAATGCATCTGGTATTTATGCAAATACTGCTATTATTTCAAGCGATTTATTTGACCCGCAATCATCTAACAATTCCGTTACAATAACAACAACTCCTGTTGCAGCATCAAGTGACAGAAATATTACCAAATCTGTAGATAATCCATCTGCACCTGCCGGCACTAATGTTGTTTTTACAGTTACTGCTCTTAATAACGGGGCAAGTAATACTACAGGCGTAACAGTAAATGACATACTACCTTCGGGGTATACCTATGTTTCCTCTGCCACAACACAAGGAACTTATAATAATAGTACCGGTGTTTGGTTTGCAGGAAATATTTTAAACGGGGGTACTGCAACATTAACGGTAACGGCTACTGTAAAAGCAACCGGAACATATGAAAATACAGCAACTATTTCAGGTACGGAAGCAGACCCTGATAATACAAATAACAGCGCTTCCGTAACCGTAACGCCTTCTGTTGGTTTGCCTGTATTTACTGCAGGCACCACTTCATCACGTTGCCAGGATAGCGGCAGAATAACCTATAATGCTTCCGCGTCAAACACTACAGGTATTACTTATAGTCTTTCGCCTCTTTCTGCAGGTTCAATCAATGTTTTAACAGGAGAAGTAATCTGGAATCAATCTTTCAGTGGCAACGCAACAATATCAGCAAGTGCAGCAGGGCATAATGGACCATCGGTTTCTCAACATACCGTAACTGTTACCGCATTACCGGTAGCATCTATTTCATACGGAGGTATACCGTATTGCAAAAGCGGTACCGTGGCGGTAACCCTTACAGGACAAACAGGAGGTACTTTCAGCGCAGCTACAGGCTTAAGCATTAATGCAGCAACAGGAGAAATAAATTTAGCAGCATCTACGCCAAATATATACGAGGTAACCTATAATTTCAGCAATAATGGATGCAGCAACAGCACAAAAACAACAATCATCATTAATGATATACCAACAGTAGTTGTTACTGATCCTGTATTTGTTTGTGCACCTGCTACCATAAACCTTACGCTGCCTGCTGTTACTGCAGGAAGCACGCCTGCACTTACTTATACCTATTTTACAGATGCACAGGCAACAATTGCGTTACCAAACTATAACGCGATTTATAAAAGCGGAACTTATTATATAAAAGGAACAAATGCATCAGGCTGTAGTGATATAAAACCCGCAAATGCAGATATAAAATCCATAGCGCTTACCCTAACCAGCAGCACAGGAGCAGTAATTGGCGGAAGCAATTTTACACTCAGCACTAATGCAAATGTTGAATATGAAATTTTCTCCTGGTCGCCTGCTGCTATGTTTACCAATCAAACTGCAAAAATGCAAACAGCGGTACTTAAAGATTCATCTACCACTTTTACTGTTATGGCCGTTTCTGAAGATGGTTGTAAAGATACGGCCAGTGTGAGCGTGAATTTAGCAGGCAATGCAATAGATCTTTTCATTCCAAATGCTTTTACACCAAATCATGATGGCAAGAATGATGTGTTTAAAGTATATGGAACAACAGTAACAGGTGCAGAAATAAGAATTTATACACAATGGGGAGCGCTTATTTACGAAACCAATGATAATACCAAAGGTTGGGATGGTACAAGCAAGGGCATAGCACAACCTGTTGGCCCATACATATACGTTGTAAAAGTGAGAACAAGCGACCAGGATACATTCCTGAAAAAAGGTACTGTAAACTTAATACGATAAAAGATTTGAGATGAGAATATTGAGGATTATATCATGTATGTGGATACTGCTGATGAGCAGCCGGGTAATGAGCCAGGTAGACCCGCATTTTTCGCAATACTTTATTCAGCCTATGCTGCTTAACCCGGCATTAACCGGCGCTATAGAAGGAGATTACCGTGTATCTGCTGTTTGGCGCAACCAGTATGAAAATACTTTTACTACGACAGGTGTTTCAGCAGAAGCTGTTACCAATAAAAACCTTAACCTTGGTATAAACATTCTCAACCAGTCATCGTCAGACAAATCATACAATTTTTCGAATGCCTACCTGAGCGCAGCTTATACAGGGGCAAGATTTGGAAATCATTACCTGGTGATGGCCATGCAGGCAGGCTTTATAAACAGAAGATTTGATGCAACCAAATTGCAATTTGGTGACCAATGGGCTGCCGGCCTTGGATATAATCACAATACCACATCAGCAGATGTTTTAACCCGTCCGTCTGTTTTTACGTTTGATGCCGGTGCAGGTGTTTTATATTATGATGCTACACCAGATAAAAAAATAAACCTGTTTGCAGGGTTCTCGGCATATCATTTAAGCCAGCCAAAAGACCCTTTTATTTCAGGTTCAGGCGAAAGAAACCAGTTACCAATTCGCTATAGTGCTCATGCAGGAGCAAGAATTATATTGAATGATTTCTTCAATATTGTACCTAATATTCTGTATATGCGCCAGGGAAATAATGAAGAGAAAATGGCAGGCGCTTACGTACAAATTAACGCCAGCGAAAATGTTGATTTGATGGTTGGCGCCAATATGAGATTTAATGATGCACTTTCACCATTTGCAGGTTTTTATTATAAAGGACTAACCGTAGGCATGAGCTATGATACAGGCATTTCAACAAAAGATGCCATGACCATAAATCGCAACAGCGTGGAGGTTTCCATTTCCTATACATGGTGGCGTAAAAACTCCATGCAAACAAAACCATTTTATTGCCCCCGTTTTTAATTATACATCATGCACCTGAATAATACACTATATACAAAATTATCACTGCGGCTTTTCACGCTATTCATAATTATGATTAGTTCAACAAACGTTTTACAGGTTTCTGCACAAAGCAACGGGCGGGGATATTATGTTAAAGCAGAAAAGTTATTCAAACAAAAAAAATACTATGAAGCTATTCAGTATTATGAAAAATATCTCAGTACAGAAGTATCCACAACAGCAAGATCGAACCCATTTGCCGTTCAAAAGAAAATAAAGGGCAAATCTAATTTAAGTACACACAATGAAACCGTTTACCATCTTGCAGAAAGCTACAGGCTTTGCAACAATTATGCAAAAGCAGAAAAATGGTATGAAGAATCTACTCATTTTGATAAAGATGCATACCCTGAAAGCCTTTATTGGTACGGTGTTACACTCAGGGCAAATCAAAAATACGATGATGCCCTTGCTGCATTTACTGCCTTCAGGGAGGCTTATACAAATATGGATAAGCTTTTAACAGGCGCTGACCGTGAGTTGGAGAATCTTAAATTTATTAAACAACAACTGGCAAAAGAAAAACAAACTTTTACCACTACTCCCATACGCATGCCTGGAAATACATCGGCATATGCAATGAACTATTCATCAGACGAAAAAGTAGCATTTACCTCCATAAAAAACGACAGCGCTTCCATCATTAAAACTTCCATGTATACAGTTAGCCTGTATGAAACTTCTTTTGATGGTACAAAAATTGAAAAAATTGAAAAAATTAACTTCCCAGAAGAAGAAGGTTATCAAAATGGAATGGCCACTTTTGATGCCGAAGGAAGAACCATGTTTTTTACAAAATGGAAAGTTGAAAACGGCAAAACAATTTCATCTATTTACAAATCTAAAAAAACAGATACCGGTTGGACGAAGCCGCTAAAATTGGGAGAACCTGTGAATATAGAGGGTTCCAACACAGCGCAACCATTTATTACTACAGACGATAAATATTTACTTTTCGCTTCTGACCGTGCCGGCGGTATCGGAAAATTCGACCTGTGGTTTGCACCGCTTGACAGTAACTTAAATCCCCTTTTGGTAACCAATTTGGGCAATACTGTAAATACCGCGGAAGATGATCTGGCTCCTTCCTATCATCAAACGAGCAGAACACTTTTGTATTCCAGTAACGGGTTAATTGGAATGGGCGGCTTTGATATATACTCGGTAAAAGGCGATTTCCAACTCTCAAACTGGGATAAACCCAAAAATGCCGGTTATCCTATAAATTCTTCCAAAGACGATTTATACTATATAAGCACCGATGAAGATAATCTTTGGAATACAGGAATATTAAGTTCTGACAGGAATAGCGAATGTTGCCTTGATATGTTTGCCGTGAAACAGGATAATAAGCAAATTATTAAAGGGATGGTTGTTGACTGCAAAAGTGGTCAACCACTGTCAGGCGTTTCTTTATCTATAAAAAGTGCCAAAAGAATTTCACGAAATTTTGTTACAGAGGAAACAGATAAAAACGGCAATTACAGTTTCAGCCTGAATAATGCATCCAGGTTTGATATTACAGCACAAAAAGAAGGATATGAACCGCTTGAACAAAGCTATACAGTATACTTTGATTCGGGAACAGATACAATCAATAACTCTGTAATTTGCCTGACAATGCTTAAGCATTTAAAAGACAGCGAGGTACAAAATGCAATTGATGAACTGAATGAGCGTGCTACTATAGCTAAATTTTCATACAATAAATCATCGCTTGATAAAGGCATACATGTTGAACTCGATTCTCTTGTATCGCTCATGAAAAACAATCCTGATATTATGATAGAGGTTGGCGGTTATACTGATGGCAAAGGCTCTGAAGAATACAACCTGGTGTTGGCGCAAAAACGTATTGACGTATGTATAAAATATCTTGTGCAAAAAGGGATAAACCAGGCAAGGCTAACCGGCAAAGCTTACGGTGAATGCTGCCCTCTTGAACCGGAAACAATTGACGGAAGAGATAACCCTGCCGCAAGAGAAAGAAACAGAAGAGTTGAATATAAGTTAGTACAATAAAATTTTCGAGGGGTATCAAAATCTAAGCAACCGGTTATTAAAAGTGTACATATTCATTCACGGTTAAAAACGATGAAAAATGAACGAAGCACTTTTAATAATACTAATACTGATTACGGGCGTTACTTTTTTTAATCTCACAAAAAAAATTGGTATTGCGGCACCTGTTATTGTACCGGAGTTGCATAAAAACGGACTTACAAATTTTCCGGAGAATATTGCAAGTGTGATTTATTCCGGAGCCAGCAACGAGGCAAATACAGCTTATAATAATATTTGGTCAATTACCGCTACTGCCGATATAAGCCCATCTCCTGTCTCCAATAAAATAACGGTCATATATCATCAGTGTAAAAGAATGCAAAACCTGGAGTTGTATGCAGATGAAGCTATACCAGATGTATGTGTAGCCTCCACCATCAGCGATATTCAATACAGGCATGTATTGCTTGGGTAACAATTAAGCAGAGAAGATTGCAACGAAACATTAACCCGGATACTGGAATGTAAGTGGCTGTTTTCGGTAAGCTTTTATGGTATGCCCATCCTTATACGCCGGGTTCCATTTGGGCGCCTGCCTTATAAGCCGTATAGCTTCTTCATCAAGAGAATATTCCACAGATTGTACTACTTCTACTTCAGTAACATTTCCTGCTTTATCAATAATAAACTGAATCACTACCATCCCTGCTTTTTTAAGATTTCTCGCCCTGTCCGGAAACTCAATATTCTTTTGAATATATTTTACCCAGGCTTTCTCTCCGCCATCAAAAGAAGCTTCTACTTCATCCTTTACAACCCGGCTATCCCATTTTCTTTGATTTTCCTCACTCTCCAATCTGATTGCTGTAGTATCCATACTTTCAAGCAATTTACCCTGCGAATATTTTTCCTTGCGAAACAACGTAGAGGAATCCGTCATATAATACCACCAGTCATTTTTCTTACCATCATAAGTATTGCCTGATGAATCAACTTTTCCGTCGGGGCCAAAAAATACAAATTTACCGTGGGGAATATCCCCTTCTTTATCTTTATATGTTTCGATTGCCATTAATGGCCCATCAAAACGATAATACTTCCATTGATATGCGGTATCGCTTAACTTTCTAAAACAACCCAGGTATTTCGCCTGCTCTATTTTACAGGATTTCCAGTCGCCATCAAAAACGTAAAGGCTTACTTTATTATCTTTTTGGGCAAATAAGCAGGTATAAAAAGGCAGGGTGAATAAAATGAATAGTGTTCTCATAAAAATGATAATAAGCAAAAATAAAGGAACAGATGCATGTTCTCCAAGAATTTAACGGGATAAATTAACTATCCTGTTGACGCAAAAAACGCCACATTCTTTATCTTTGCCCAACCCACTCCCTGAAATAAATCATCAAATCTTCAGATCATGAAACGCTTGCCATTATTACAATCTTTTATTGTCATTGTATTGCTCTTCGCTGTTTTTGGCTTCAGCGATCCGTTAAAAAGTATTTCGCCTTTGAGCGGTGCATGGAGTGTGGCCGATAATAATACAACCACATCCCTGCTGGTAAGTGACGGATATTGCATGATAACCACATACGATAAGGAAGGCAAAAAATTCATCAATACCTGGGGAGGAAGCTTTGCTGTTGAAAATAACCAGGTAAAGCTCAACATTGAGTTCAATAGCGATGATAAAACGCAGGTAGGAAAAACCAGGACGTATACTTATTCCATTCAGAATAATATGCTCACCACAGACGGAAACGGTGAAAGAACGGAATGGAAAAGAGTGGATGAGGGCAAGGGCGCGCTTGCAGGTAACTGGCGCATTACACAACGCAAACAAGACGATAAAATGGCCGACATGCCTTTAAGAGCCAGGAGAACATTAAAGCTATTGACAGGTACAAGATTTCAATGGGCTGCTATAAATATAGAAACAGGAGAATTTTCAGGAACCGGTGGCGGCACCTATACCTTTGCTAATAGTAAATACACCGAGCATATTGAATTTTTCTCGAGGGATAATTCAAGGGTCGGCTCATCACTACATTTTGATGGAAAAGTAGAAGATGGCAACTGGATTCATTCAGGGCTTAGCTCAGCAGGACAACCGATTTATGAAATATGGTCAAGATTTAAATAGGACGTGTTTACAGTTTATTGTTGAAACCTGTAACCTGAAACTTCAAACCCTAAACCCAGCTATATCCCGCTTCTTAATATCCCCAATTCCAAACCCCTCAGCTCTGCTAACCCGCGTAAACGGCCGATAGCGGAATAGCCGGGGTTGTTCACTTTTCCCATATCATCCAGCATCTGGTGACCGTGATCAGGGCGGAATGGAATATGCAGGGAAGACAATTGCTGAACATTCAGGAGCGCTTTCATCACGGCATACATATCCGTATCACCATCCAGGTGGTCTGCTTCGTAAAAGTTTCCTTCTTTATCTCTTTTTGTATTACGCAAATGAGCAAAATGAATCCTCGTATTTACTTCATTGATCATATCAGGCAGGTCGTTGGCCGGATTTGCGCCTAATGATCCGGTGCAAAAACAAATGCCATTTGACGGAGCGTTGGAATATGAAATGATATCCATAAGGTCCTGCCTGTTGCAAACAATTCTTGGCAGGCCCAATATATCAAAGGGAGGATCATCCGGGTGTATGGCCAGTTTCAAACCCAGATCCGCGGCAACCGGCGCTACTTCCTGCAGGAAGTATGCAAGATTTGATTTAAGCGCTTTCCTGTCGATATCCTTATATTTTTCCAATTCTTTTTTCATTCCTGCAGTTGTTCTTTTTTCTTCACCGGGAATGCCGAATAAAACGGTATTGATCAATGCATCTTTTTGCGCAGCAGTAAGATCATCATTCTTTTGGGTTGCTTTAGCCAGTATGGCTGCCGGATAATCATTTTCAGCATCTTTTCTGCCCAGCAGGTAAATATCGAATAATGCAAGATCGCTCCAGTTAAAGTATAATGCCTGTGATTTATCAGCCATTGGATAATAAATATCAGTACGTGTCCAGTCGTTAACCGGCATAAAATTATAAGTAATAATTTTTACACCGCATGCCGCAAGGTTAGCGAGAGATTGTTTATATTTTTCAATATATAATTTATAGTTGCCTGCTCTTTGTTTAATGTCTTCATGCACGGTTAAGCTTTCAACCACACTCCATTCAAACCCTCCTTTTTTTAATTCATCAATGCGTTTATTGATTTCTTCTTTCGTCCATAGTTCACCGTGAGGTATATGGTGCAACGCTGTTACAATCCCCTGGGCGCCTGCCTGTTGAATATCCCTGAGCGAAACAGGGTCATTTGGCCCAAACCAGCGCCAGGTTTGCAGTAAGTTTTTTGAATACATGCTGAAAAAAATTGTGCTTGCAAAGTATAGTAAAAAAGCCAAAAGCGAAATATTGAATTTCGCTTTTGACCAAATTGTATGAGTTTTAAATTGAAAAATTATTTCGTCGGAATTTCTGTTAAGGCCGGTACGTTATTCTGAAAGCCATCATACCCTTCATTTTGATTGATAACGCCACCAACGTTGGCACTTATTGCTGCCTGCGGAATTGGCCACAATACATGATATGGGCTAAAGGTATATTCATCGTTATGGTTTGTTCGTACACCTTTAT
Organism: Chitinophagaceae bacterium; assembly: GCA_020847395.1. Taxonomy (GTDB): domain Bacteria; phylum Bacteroidota; class Bacteroidia; order Chitinophagales; family Chitinophagaceae; genus Agriterribacter. The sequence continues at coordinate 19,327 of JADLCD010000078.1, read as the reverse complement.
TGTAAAAGTCTGTTTTCTCCATGATCCTATCGTACAGAAAATTGTCTTTGGAGAAATTTGCCAACGTGTAAGTCTTACCATTATAAGCAGTCTTACCTGTTGTTGCAAAAAGATAAGCTATGCGTGTAAGTTCCACTTTGCGGGGTTCTTCGTAATATAATTCTCTTGCTCTTTCATCGAGAATAGTGCCGATATTTACGTCAGCATCTGCAATTGGTGCACAACCTGCCCTTGCTCTTACTTTGTTAATATCTGCTGCTGCCAGGTCATTTTGGTCTTTCCAGTAATATGCTTCAGCACGAAGCAAATATGTTTCAGCCAGTCGAAATACGTACCAGTCACTATGTCCGCCACTTGGATTTGAATTCTCTACATCGGGAATGAAGAGTTTATAGTGTGGCCAATCAAACCAGCTTCTGATAGTATCTCCACATAAAATTCCTCCGTTGTTATTATATAACTGCAAATTTTTACCGTAGTAGGGGTCTGTTTTGATCTGATAGTTATTATATAGCAAATCCTGCATTCTCATCCAATTACCGGGTGCATGTCTTAAATCGTTTGCATCTGTCCATATCATGTGTGTGCTATACCATGTTCCTCTACACCGGCCAATACCCCTTCCAAACATGTTCGCCTGATCCCAATCAATAAGGGGTTGATTTTTTTTCTGTGCATCTGAAGTTCCCTTATTACCTGTAGGAGTGTTAATATTAGAAAACCAGAAAGGAACCGCCTGCCTCATTGTGGAGCCTCCCCCGGTAAAATCGCCCTGACCATTTTTATATCCCTCCCTATCTATAACAAGTAAAATCCCTTCTGTATTATCGGCCCTTGCTTTGTTCAATGGCCGGTGCAGGTCCCATATTATATTTTTTGCCGGGTCATCTTTATCTACTCCAAAGCGATTTGTCATCAGGGTATACCCGGCGCCATCAATAACACTTGTGGCAGATGCTATCGCATCATCAAACAAGCCAAGGGCAAGGTTTATTTTAGTAAGCAGGTGATATGCCGCGCCTTTACTTACTTCGCCACCAGCCGGTTTTGCAGGCAACCATTGTACCGCATACTCTAATTCTTTTTTCATTTCCTGCAATACCACTTCCCGTTTTACAGAAGCAAAATCTAACTTAGGTGAATTAAGCAACGAAAGAGTTACAGGTATATCACCAAATTCATTACACAGCATATAATATCGGTACGCCCTATGAAAATAGGCTGCTGACAGCACAGCATTTTTTTGATTATCCGAATCCCATTTCGGTTGATCGATATAAGTTACAACTGTATTTGCATTTTTAATCGCCTTATAAGATTCTGTCCAAAACCAGCCGATCCTGTTATAATCTGTACTGTTTAAATTTGCGGTAGGGGTTATTTGCAGATTCATATTCTGGGCAGGTCCGGATTTGTCTGTGGTACCTTCTACAGCGGTTTCCGCAAAAATCATTTGTGTGATCATTGGGGCGCCATCTCCAAAAAATTCAGAACGCATACTCGCTTCGCAGGCTACAAGCAGGTTTTGCAGCCCTGAAGGTGAGTTGAATGTATTTTCAGGAACGTAAAAGGAAAGAGGTTTAGGTTCAAGAAAATCTTTCTTACAACTGACAAGGCATAACATGGCTCCGGAAAAGATAAGCAGAGCATGTTTACATATATTCCTTTTCATAAAACTCGTGTTTAATAAGTAATCTGGTTGTTTATAGTGTTAGGTTTAATCCAAGCGTATATATTCTTGGCGTTGGGCCGGGATTGCTGCCCGCTGCCCATTCAGGATCCCAAAAATCCCATTTGGAATAAACCGCTGCATTTCTTATTGAGAAATAAAATCTAAGATCCTCTGAACTGATTTTTTTCACTATTGTTTTGGGTACACTATAACCAATGGATATGTTATCAAGCCTTATAAAAGTTCTTTTCCTGTAAACGCTGTAGTTAGCGCCCCCGTCACTTGAAGCAAGCCTTGCATAATTATTAATAGGGTTTTGAGGCGTCCAGAAAGGAAATTCATAAGAATTTACACGGTCAGGAAAAGCCGCGCTCCTGTTTTTTGCCTGATTGTATGCTGCCATATTTCCGCCATATGAATACATCATGAAGGAAAACGTAAAATTCTTGTAAAATGTAAATTCGTTTCTGAATGTCCACCTATACCTTGGCTCTGTATAACCTAAAAAATCTCTATCCGCATCGGTATATTTTCCATCATTATTTACATCTTTAACACGAAAATCGCCCGGGTATACACCATATTTTCTTGCAGCGGCTGAATCTGCCACCTGCCATATCCCCTGTGTACTTTGATCCCATATAGCATCAAGTGGGTGACCAATAAACCAGCGGTTGGTAATATCATCGCCTTCTTTCTGACCTATTATTTTACCATCCGCATCTTTTATATCAACCATATTGCCATATAAATGCGCTATTTTATTTCTGTTGAGAGAGAAAATAACAGAAGTGTTCCATGTAAAATTAGGACGTACAATGTTTTTTGTATTTATGGCAAATTCAAATCCCTGGTTATTGATCTGCCCAAGATTAGCCCATACGTCCACAAAACCTGTAACATCCGGAAGAGAGCGTTTAACCAAAAGCCCCTTGGTACGACTCTGGTAAGCGTCAATGCTTCCTTCTATCCTGTTATTAAGAAACCCAAAGTCCAGGCCAAAATTAAAGGCTGTAGTCTGTTCCCATTTCAGGAATGGATTCGGCATAGTCGTTACATTTAAAAGCCCCACCTGTTGTACCGTTCCATTGTTCAGTACGTGCAGGTATTTTCCTGTGGTGAGCTGTGAAAGTGCCGAATACCTTCCTACGTCCCTGTTGCCATTTGATCCGTAACTGACCCTTAATTTTCCATAACTGAGCCAATTGTTTTTCATGAATGCTTCATCCGAAAATACCCATCCTAATGCAGCAGATGGAAATGTGGCGGAAGGATAGTTGATACCAAATGCCGAATATCCATCTCTTCTTACTGTTAAGGTGAGCATATACCTGCTTTTGAAAGAATAGAATAAACGCCCCATTAAAGCAGTGCCGGTGCTATATTCATCTCCAAGTACCAACCCCGACTCATCATTATAAATATCCTGCCCGGTATTACCAACTGCAGGCGCATTTCCAGCGGCCATATTATGGTAGCCTAATATATCACTCGGACTGAACCCGCTGTTCGTCATGTAACTTCTCCATACCTGGTACTTTTCAGCATTGGCTAACAGCGTTACATCCACATGATGATCCCTGAGAAAATCTTTGCTATAGGTAAGTAAATTATCAATTTGCCACTGGTAAACCTGCCTGTTTTGTCTGGTGGCTATGCCCCCTGCCAATGCCCAGTCCTGCCATTTGGAAGATTGTGCCTGATAAAAATTAAACCACTCCAACCTGGGAGAAAAATTCAGTTGATATTTAATCCCCAATGGAAGATTAACTTTAGCATACAAGCTTGCATTCACGTTAAAATATTTCTTTAGCCTGTCAGTATATTTAGGTACACCAAAAGGGTTCCTGCCGCCGCTTACTTCATCATTGGGAATAAAGCGCAGGTCGCTTGAATCATCTTTATAAAATGAACCCCAGGGCGAATTAGAAGTAATAAGCGTCCAATCTAAGGGTATAGAACTTTCGTCTCTCACACTAAACTGAGTGTTCAAACCTACGCTGATAAAATTAGTGACCTTAGCATCGAGGTTTAATCGTGTTCTTGCCACATTATAATTATCCCCTACTACAATGCCATCATTATCCATATACCCTAATGACCAGAAATACGATAATCCTTCTTTCCTTCCTGAAAGGCTTACATTATAGTCCTGGCGAAAGCCGTTCTGGAACATCATATCATACCAGTTAATGGATTGTCCCTTTTTATAATTCTCTATTTCAACAGGCTGTAAATTCAATCGCAATAACCAAACGGTAACAGGATCTGCATTAGGATCTGATTTATCGTAAGCCAACCAGTCTGCAACGGATATATTAGAGGGCAATGTTCTTGGGTCATCATACTGAAAAGGCTTTGCATTTATATTTGTGCTATACTTTACGTTCTTCCTCCAAACATTCAAAAAATCCTGTGCCCCATAAACATTTTCATTCACACTCATGGTGGCATACCCGAAGCTTGTATTTACGTTAATTACAGGTTTACCGGTCTTGCCTTTTTTGGTTGTTACTTGTATTACACCGCTTGCTGCTTTAGCCCCATATACGGCTGCAGAACTGGCATCTTTCAATACATCAATTGTTTCTATATCATTGGGGTTGATGTCTGCTAATGCCCCATAATAAATTACACCGTCTAACACAATTAACGGGCTGGAGCTGGCATTAAGTGTATTCTTGCCACGCACCTGCAGGCTGGCATCCCCTTTTGGAGATGTAGTATATCCAATATTCAATCCGGGAACATTTGCCCTGAGTAAATCCTGCACGGCAGCAGGATGTTCGTTTTCTAATTGAGCAGCTTTTATTGAAGCAACAGCGCCGGTTAAATCTTTCTTTTTGGCAGTACCATACCCAATCACCACAACCTGGTCAAGCGATGATGCTTCTGTTTCAAGTACAACATTAATGGTAGTTTGGTTTCCGGCACTAATGGTTTGTGATTTAAAACCAATAGAAGAAAATACAAGTTTTGCATTTCTGGCAGCATTACTGATTTTAAACCTACCCTGTTCATCGGTAGTTGCACCGTTTGTAGTGCCTTCAATAATTACGGATACGCCTGCAAGTCCTTCCGGCTTTTCGGCAGATGTTACCCTGCCGGTTATGGTAAGGTTTTGTGCAAATGTGCTTCCCCAAATACATAAGGAAAGGCATAGCAGTTGTAGAAATTTGTAAAGAGTTTTTTTCATCATAATAGCAGCTTTTGTTAATTAATAATCGTTTAGTTTAAACAAATTTTAAAGGTTAGGGAAAGGGGTTTTGTCATGCTGTGGGCTTCCAGCTATTAGCTATCAGCTGTCAGCTGTCAAAACCCTATCGCGTTGCCTCCGTCAACGGGCAGTACAATTCCTGTTATATAATTCGCAGCATCGCTGGAAAGGAATACTGCAGCATAGCCGATATCTTCCGGCTTTCCAAGCTTAGCCATAGGTGTACGCGACAATACTTTCTGTTTTCTTTCAGGGTCGCCGTTCAGCGCTTTTGAAGACATGTCTGTTTCTATAAATCCCGGCGCTATACAATTCACCCTGATGCCGAGTGGTGATAATTCAACCGCCATCGCCCTTGTCATTCCTTCTATTGCTGATTTTGATGCGGTATAAGCAATTACTTTCGGAATACCATACTGTGATGCCATTGAACTTATAAGCAGTATCACTCCGCTTTTTCTTTGCACCATCTTTTTAGCAAACTCCCTGCTCAGGGAAAACACGGCCGACTGATTGGTTTTTATAACAGATTCAAATTCTTCATCCGTTACATCCATCATGTCTTTTTTCATATTAATGCCTGCATTGTTCACCAGCACATCTACCGGTCCATGAATCTGCTCTATCACCTCAACAAATGCGGGAATAGACTGATTGTCTGTTAAATCAAACACATGATACGTGCATAATGCGCCTATTGTCTCACAGGCTTCTTTTAATTGCTGTTCATTCCGGCCGGTTATAATTACTTCCCCGCCATGTTGTACCATAGTACCGGCAATAGCAAATCCCAATCCTTTACCTCCACCGGTTATCAATATTTTTTTACCCGTTAAATCAAACTTGTTGTGCATCCGCATAGTTTTTCTTAATGGTCATTAGCTGTGAGCTACGGGCTATCGGCAATGGACTTTGAGCCAATAGCTATCGTGAGCCGATAGCTCATTGCCCATAGCCCTTCATTGCCATTTCCAACGCCTTCGTAGTGGTGTAATACTTGGCAAGCATCCCGGGCACTTCCCATTCCGGCAATTTTTTTTCTTTGAGATATTGTAAATACCGTTCCATTACCTGTCCAAAATGCGCTTCGTGGCCGATATCATATTTCGCCGGGATAATCACTTTCCATTCTTTAGCATTCACTTTTTCTGCAGCCACGCCGGGATATTTTGTGCTGATTGCCGCGATTGATCGTTGAACTATACTATCTGCGTTTTTGTTATCAACCGGAATAATGTATAACACAGGTTTGTAGTTTTCTTCTTTGCCCTGCCGTATTTCAAGTGTGGATTTTGTTCCTTTTACTACTGCATGATGAGCATCTCCACCGGCTGCTGCCTTATAGTCCCATCTTGCTATTATTTTTACAGGAATGCCTTTTATGGTATAATTCATTTCGCCATTGGCATGTGTTTGCAGAATAGAATCCTTTTCAATCAGGGGTTTCAGGTAATCAGGATATTCATTTTTTCCTGTTATGCTCGCAAACTGTGTTGTCGTGAGCGGTGTCGGCCATATCCGCGCTGAAGTAATACTGATGTCTTTGGTATAATCAAGCGGTACACCGGGAAGGCATTGCCATTGAACCAAATCAACGAGATGTGTTGCTACATCTGCAATAGCGTCGCCCTGCTGTGCAGGATCAAAAAACCAGGACGGGCGTACCAATGGTTTACCTGAAACATTCTTGAAAAAATAATGTATACTTTCAATAAATACAGATGGCTCTTTTTCAGAGCCTTTCTTTATATCGCCAAATAATGTAGCATCGTGTATCAATTCTTTTTGAATGATATTGGTGATCTCCGATCTTTCCGTCATGATATCATACAGCAATACATTGTTTTTCTTTGCTTCATCAAAAGCTTCAACCAGCCTGGAAAAATTATCCGTATTGATTGCCATCGGCTTATCTCCCAACACGTTCAATCCCGCTTCAACCGAGCGTTTGATATAATCTGTTTTCAAACGATTATTACCGGCAAGCACTACTACATTGCCTTTCTTTTCCGCAAACATTTTTTCTGCAAAGTCGGCGCCCCTGTATACTACCTCATTCCAGTGCGTTGGGTTTTCGGCTCTTGTATTGTATTGTTTAATAAGATTGAGATGAGCTTCCACCTCCGGTCCATCCGGCGCATATACGTATACAGTAGTATCAATATCCGGGTAGCCGGTTTTCTGTACCAATGCCGCGTGAAAATGCCCGGGGTCGAGTGTTAAAAGCCTTACCATACTACTGTCTTTTTTTTCACTATCAACCTTTCCGGATGGCAACTGGCATCCGAAAGCCGCTGCCACAACAGCGAGAATAATTGTTGTATTACGTTTCATCATGTTATCTAAACCTAATAATTTCAAATCTCAAATCAGAAATCAGAAATCAGAAATTTCACATCGTTGTCTTCACATTAAACCCCTTATCTATCTGGTATGGCCATCTTTCCGCACGTTTCAGCATAAAGTTGGCTTCATCATCATTTTTAAATCTTTCCAATACCGGATCCCAATACAGTTTCCGTTTAAGCTGCATAGCGATATTGTTCAGCAGGCAAACAGAGCAAGCCCTGTGCCCCGCTTCTATCGGTGCAATATTGGGTTCACCGGTAATGATGGCATTAAGCCAGTTGGCATGATGCTCCTTGCTGTCGATTAAATGAATTTCGTTTGAACCTATTACTGAATCTAAAATTTTAGGATTGCTTGCATCAAGCGCTTTAGCATTACCGCTTTTTGATACAGGATCGGAAGCCGTTACAGAATAATTACCTCTCGTTACAAAAATCCAGCCTTCATCACCCACAAACTTTACACCATTCGGGTATTCATTGCTCGCCAGTACTTTTACACCATTGGCAAATATTGTTTCTGTTTTAAAATTGCCATGCACATCCCATAGTGCATTTTCTGCGGGCCAATCTGCCGTGCCTGAAATTTCTACCGGTCCGGTATCTTCTGTGCCCATACCCCAGTTGGCAATATCAAAGTGATGCGATCCCCAGCCGGTGATCATACCTGCGCCAAATTGTTCACAACGCAACCATCCGGGCCTTGAAAAATCATTCTGCGGATGTACTAATTTTTCTGTGTAAGGAACATAAGGAGTTGCACCCAGCCATTTTTCAAAATTAAGATTCGCAGGTACCGGCATTTCTTTTTCAGGAGTGCTTTCTTTGGGGTTGTCAACCGGTAATCCAACGTATATGGTATGTATTTTACCTATCTTTCCATTTCTAACCAGCTCGCAAGCTTTTTTAAATTGCGGCATTGAACGTTGCTGGCTTCCTACCTGGAATATAATTCCGGCACGATGTACTTCATCACTCAGTCTCCTTCCTTCGCTTATGCATAATGAGGCAGGCTTTTCCATATACACATGCTTGCCTGCACGGGCAGCGGTTATGGCAGGGAGCACATGCCAGTGATCCGGCGTAGCGATGATCACCGCATCAATATCTTTATCGGCGATCAGCTCTTCGTAATGCTCGTACGTTTTAGTGCTGTTGTATCCGGCCTGCCCTTTTTTTACATAAAAATCATCAATATATTTTTTGCCTGATGCCAGTCTGTTGCTGTCGAGATCACATACCGCTAAAACCCTTGCGGTTTCCTGCTTCATGGTACCGGGTATATCCCAGTCACGTGCAATTCTGCCGGCGCCAATGGCTCCTACATTAATACGGTTGGAAGGTGCATATTTCCCCAATACAGAAGCCGGTACTATTGCAGGAATATTTGCAAGCATTGCCGCTCCCGCAGTTCCCTTCAATGTGTTCTTTAAAAAATTTCTACGTGAGGATGCTGTTTTTTTACTCATGATCAGATATTTTATATGGCTGTTATTGCAATCATTTTTTTATCAGTAAGGAAGCGGATCATCGGGATTTTTAGCCCTTGCCTTGCTATAATCGAGTGGTTTGTTTTTTCCTATCACCCATATGATCCCTCCCAGTATATGTTTTTGAAATTCAGGCTCGGCATACGTTGTACTGTTATGCCCGAGTGATGTATACCATTGCCTGCCTCCATCAAATTCATGACACCAGGCGGATGGCGAAGAAGTTCCGCCGTAATAGGTTGGTTTATCTTTATCATCAAGCGGGCCAAGATCATGTACCATCAGCACATGAATGTCGGGATTATAGTCTTTAAAAAAGTAGCACTCATCATCTCTCTGCCATATTTTAGGCAGAAAAGACGTAGAAGGGTGGGCATCATCAATAATAATTTCTTTAAAAGGCTGGCCCCTGGCATGACGTAAAAAAGATGCCCCAATCAATCTTTTAAACCATGGCCACTGACGTTCAGAGCCTGTGGCAGAATGAATACCTACAAAGCCGCCGCCTGCCTGCACATAGCGCATGAAAGCTACTTTTTGCTCATCTGTATCAAAAGTTTCGTTATTGGTATTATTAAAAATGAGCAGCGTATATTTTTTCAGGTTGTCTTCAGTAATGCTTGCCGCATCATCAGATACATCTACTTTAAAACCGTATTGTTTTCCTATTTGTTGTATTGCGGCGGTGCAGGCAGCCCTGTTCTCATGTATATAGCCTTTGCCGTTTTTTGTATATACCAGCACACGGATATGCTTCCAGTTTATTTTATTACCCTGTATAGGTTTTTTTTGAGCATCTGCTGAAATAAAATAAAAAAGCAGCATAATACTCAGTGTTGTCCTGGCAATATTCATCATTCTTTTCATACTCATATTTTATTTTTCCAGTCGTTCAATTTTTATTGCTGGAGCTACAGCAAAGCTCTTCCATGCGTCTTCTGCCTGCTGCGCTGTTATACTATCTTCATACACCAGCATACGGTATTTTAACACATAGTTGTTGCCGGGAAATAGCGGCCAATCTTTATTCCTGGTCGGGCTAAAACTGAAAAACACATCACCACGCTTATTAGCGTCAACAGGCCAAACCCGCATAGGCTCCGGGAAATTATAATTGGTAGGATAGCCCATAAATAAAATGCCGGAATGCCCCTGCTGCATATCACCGTCTATCATGCACCACCGCGCTGTTGATGCATCGGCATCTTTACGCTCTTTTCCTTCTGAAGTAAATACTTTGCTGTTGCTGTTGTTCCAGTCTTCGCTTGCCCTGAAACCAAAGCCACCATAGCGGTATTCTTTTAATACAACTGCACTATCTGTTGCGCAGTTTAAGGAAGATGTAAAATCGATCAGCCACATTTTTTCTGAAATATTATATACACGCACATCCCAAACTTCATTCATGGCAACAGTTTCTGTTCCCGGTGAAGGAATATTAAATGCAACATGCTGTTGCAGCGCCCTGAACCCGGCATATACATTACCGTTATATGTGTCAACCATATTGCTGAACCTCACTGTTCCTTTTTTATCGCCTATGTTCCAGAAATCCACTTCTTTTCCCCGGAATAAAACATGTGTCCAGGGATTCCATATGCCCATGTGATGGTAATGATCAGGTGCATTGATGCGTGTTAAAATATTTCCTGACGGAGACCACAGCGGGTGTACGAAGCCGCTCCTTTTAAAGGCTGTATCAACACCCTGTGGCGGATAATGCGTGGCGTAGTTGTATTGAATTACCCTGTTACCGCCGGATGTAATCAGGATGCTCCCGTCTTTTGCAGAAATACTGAGTGCATGTTCCTGCTTCAGTTGATTGCTATTGCTTTTGCACAGCTCAAAAACCCTTTTGCTGTTACCGCTATGCTTTACTATCCACCACAAAAAGCGATGCTGTGCGTTTTCAATTTGAGAAGGAACAGTAATGAAATTACTGCCAGATACTTCTCTTAAAAAGAGCGCCGAATCAGGTAATGTAGTAATATCATCAAGGTAAATGGAAACAGGTGAACTGAGCGTGTTAGTAACATTAAGTGTAAATCTCGCAATTACCTGTGCACCTGCAGGCGATAGCTGGCAGAATAAAAGCAAAATAATTCCGGCGAGGGTCTTTTTTCTCATGTTTTGGTTACTAAGCAATCAGTTGAGTAAAAATAGGGAGATAGCGCTTCCTTTCCAAAGCAGTTGGCATGCATGATAAAAGCCGCATGTATGCACTCGTTACCGGCAACGTTTGCATTAAATATTCTTTAGATAATTGACGTAAAATTTCGAAAAGATTTATTCTGTTTCAAAGATTATTGTTTAAAATGTAAAGTTTTATCTTTAGTTTTTATGCAGAATGTTACCATAAAAGATATAGCCAAACGGCTGGGCATATCAGCCTCTACCGTATCGAGGGCGCTGAGGGGGAGCACCGAGATAAATGATGAAACAAAAAGGCTGGTTCAGGAGCTTGCAAAAGAACTAAACTATACGCCTAATCCCATTGCACTATCGCTTAAAGAAAAAAAGACAAGGGTAATTGGCGTTATCGTGCCGGAAATAGCCAACTATTTCTGTTCGGCGGTAATTGCAGGCATAGAAGATTTTGCATACAATAAAGGGTACCATGTGGTTATTTTTCAGAGCCATGAAAAATACCAGCGTGAGCTGATGAATATAAAACTGGTGGAATCAAGGCGTATTGATGGTTTGATCATATCGGTATCCAATGAAACAAAAAATGGAAACCATATCCAGGAATTGATTGATAAAGGGATTCCTGTGGTGATGTTTGACAGGATCTGCAATGAAATAGATACACCAAGAGTAGTAACCGATGATAAAGGAGGCGCATATATGGCAACCCGTCATTTGATTGAGCAGGGATATACCAGGATTGCGCATATGACGATGAGCGCTCAGCTATCTGTTACCAAAAACAGGACAAGCGGTTATGCGGAGGCATTAAAGGAATACAATATTCCGTTTCAGAAAAAATGGGTAGTAGCCTGCGATTTTGATATAAGGCATATTAAAAGCTCTATTCATAAATTGTTTAAGGCAACTCCCAAGCCCAATGCTATACTGGCATCGGCTGAACGTATTGCCATCAGAAGCATAGAAGTATTGAAAGAAATGAAACTTCGTATACCCGTTGACGTGGCATTAGCCGGTTTTTTTGATAATCCGATCAGCAGGTTCATTGATCCTCCGCTTACCTCCATTCATCAGCCAACTTTTGATATAGGTCTATCTGCTGCCAGGTTATTAATAGAAATGATTGAGGGGAATACGCTGCAGCACCAGTTTAAAACGATTGAGCTGAAAACAACCATAGAAATCAGGGAATCATCGATGCGGAAGAAATAAAGAGAATTTTTTACAACTGCTATTAGCGCAAACAGATGCCTCGTGCCCCGGCATGACAAACTGCGATGCGATGGAAAACCACAAACCCTAAACACCAAACTATCCTGCGTTCACAATCATCACCACCGCCATTCCCATGCTGCCGGTATGCGAAAGGGAAACCTGTATATCATCAGGTTTTAATTGTTTAAGTGCAACAGCGGTTTTACCAAGCAGCCGAATGTGTGGTTTTCCTGTTTCGTCATTATGTATCTCTATCTCGTTAAATGCTGTTCCTTCTGCCCAGCCTGTGCCTATTGCTTTAAAGAATGCTTCCTTTGCGGCAAATCTTGCCGCATAATGTTCAAACTTTTTTGCTTTTGATTCGCAGTAATTAATTTCATGCGCAGAAAAAACCAGTTCCCTGAATCCTTTTTCTTTATTGATAGATGCAGCAATGCGCTCCACTTCCACTATATCCACTCCTACGCCGTTAATCATGATGTTTAATTTGCTTTTGAGATTCGGCTATCTGCCTGCGAATATACTCCTCCTCATTTTTTGTAGCTATTTCTTTGGTCAATGCCTGCTTATAATATTCAACAGCCTTATTGTATTGCTGATGTTTAAAACTATAGTCTCCTGCCATTACATACGCATGATAAAACTCAGGATTGCTAATTATAATACTATCCGTATTCACCTCCATTCCTTCGCTAATCATGTGTTTATAGCGCCGAAAATCTTCAAACTTTTTGTATTGCGGCGTATATAAAAAGCTATCAGCCGGAATAGTCAGTGCGCTGTCTGCTATTTCCTTATTTTCCTTCATGCCATGCAGGGCAAATATTTTACGCAAATCATAGGCTTTAAATTCGCCCAACTGCCAGGGAGAAGTTGATACCCAAACCAATAATTTTTTAGGTTCAAAAATAATGGCATGATGCGCTATCAACTGGTTCATAGCTTTTTCATTACCCATTCCAATATCTTCATTATGCAAACCATTTCTGTCTCTTAAAATGGCAGCGGTTTTTAAAACCGTGTTTGCACCCTTATTATTAAGCAATTCTTCCAATCTTTTATAACGATAAGGCGAAGCGCTTTTATCCATCTGTTCAATATTTGGCTCTGACCCTGCCAACCCCTTACTCTGAAAATGATTGGAACAAAGTATATGATCGGTATTTGGATCGTATACATCCAGGCTATCCGGCGTTTTTTCAATAATCACGGCTTTGTTATCAGCAGCAGAACCAACCAGGAAAGACTCAGATACAAACATTTTTCGTTTACCCGCTATTGTTATTGCCTCTTTTATATTTCCTGCATATTGTAAAATTTCTCTGGCCACCAATGATACCGGTGTTGCTGAACCGGAGGGAATGCCGCTTTTAGCAGCGTTTATAGTAACCGTTAGTCCTTTTTCATTCATACCAGATACCACGCCGATAAAGCCGCCCCAGGTAACACTCATAAATTTGTAACCATCCGCAGGACTTTCAAAAGCTACTATCTTATTTTTTGCAAAATCATCTCCCACATAAAAATCAAAATTGCGCCCTATGATCAGTTGACTATCTGCAGATGCGGCATTCCAGGTGCCGAATGAAGTGCAGCCTACCAATGCCATATTCTGCAAAGCATGCCCAATATCATGCGCTGCATGATAATTCAGTATACGCTGATAATTGGTACCGATATAATCATATTGACCAGAAGCGGATTCAGAAACACCATATATTTCTTCCTTATATTCTTCTGTTACATTTTTATTGAGATTGCGGTTAAACCAGCCTATTACATACTTCAAAAAATGCAGGTAAGATTTTGAAGGGATCATTTTATTGATCTGTGCATTGAAATAATCCTCCTGCAATACCACCAGCTCTTTTGAAAGCTTACCATTTACTACGCCACGTTCAAAAGGCCTGCCTTCCACATACATTTCATACAAGCCTGAATTACTTTTCCTGAACCAGTTATTACCAAGTGTATAAAAATTATTTCCATGATCTTCCCTGTTCAACTGCAGGCTCGATTTATCCGCTATTGCCGGTGGGTCAATATCACTTACATATACTACATAAGCAAAAAGCACTAACAATAATGCCAGTAACGACATTACTATATACAATAACCACCTGCCTGCTTTTTTAAGTTGTCTATGCATTTCTTATTTTTTCTACTACAGCTTCACTACCTAAAATGGTTATGCTGGTAAGCAACGCACTGATGGTTGACCCAAGCACACCATGTATATTAATATTCTGACCGGTAAGATAAAGATTCTTCACTTTTGTTCTGGGTGAAATGAATGTCTTTAACGGGTCTTTATAATCTTTGGCTATGCCATATAAAGAACCATCGTAATTGCCAATATAATCCCTATACGACAATGGTGTAGAAGTGGTATATGATTGAATGCAGTTTTTTAAACCGGGAAATTTTTCTTCCACAAGATCAATCAAAATTTCTGCTTTATATTTTTTAAAAGCTTCGTATGTTTCTCCGCGACTATGCTCGTTTGAAACAGTATTGAATGTATTGTGCCAATGCGCAACTTCATCATAACGCATAAATGCAAAAATCGTCAGCGCTTCACCATAGACATCATTTTCAGACGTGGGAGGAACAAACATTGCATAAGATAGTGGCCAATTATCTTCTGTATAATCCGTAAGATTCCATATCTCCCCTGCTTTATGATAATAATAATTATGCTTTATGTACGGGAAACTATTTTTCTTTAAAGCTATATGAACAAGAAAAGATGAAATAGTATGCGGCAGGCTGCTTAACCGCTTCCGGTAAATGTTCTTGATCAACGGTGTTTCCGTCATCTCCATTGTTTTTGCCGGGTGGATATTGGAGATGAATATATCGCCGTAGATTTTTCTGCCGTCTGCTGCCTCCACATATATTACTTTGTCTCCCTCCACATGTATCCTGCTTACTTCATAATGCCGGATGATCTCCCCGCCCATCTCACGGATATTCTTTGCGAGTATCTTCCCTATCTGTGAGCCGCCGTTAATGCACTTCCAGGAACTTTCAATATAACTGTTAAGGATAAGCGCATGTATATAAAACGGTGTTTCATCAGATCGCCCCACATACAAACCATTATTGCCTACCAGTACGGCATGCAGCCTGGGATTATCCGTTATCTCTTCAATAACAGTACGCGTATCTTCCCGCATTGCATCGGCTTTTTCTTCAAACAAACCATTGGTGCGCAGCTTATACAGCGGAAACTTGTCGCAGGTTTCTTTCACCTTATCACAATATGTTCTTATCGCGTTTTCTTCTTCAGGGAAATAAACCAACAGTTGCCGCACAAAATTTTCATAGCCCTGCGCCAACTTGTACTCATGCTTGTCGCCGCTGATGATGATCCGGTCAAAACCGTCTTCATCCATCTTCTGTATTTTCAGCTTATCCATCACCCCCAGGTACTTGAAAATCTGGTAGAGATTTTGCCCCTTATCAAGCCCGCCTATATAATGAACACCGGAATCAAAAACTACTTTATCTCTTGCAAATGTTTGCAGGCTTCCGCCTATCTGCTTATTTTTTTCCAGCACGCAAACATGATAGCCTTCTTTTGCCAGTAAAGCACCGCAAACCAATCCGCCTATACCGCTGCCAATAATTACTATATCGTATTTATTTGCCGACATTAAGTTTTATTACTGATCACAAAAATAATATTGGATGTATACTTTGTTTCATCAATCTCCCGGCATTGCATACCATTTGCTTTTGCTATTTCATGTATCATACTGCCTGTAAGAAAAGAAAGTCCTTTACCTGTTGTTTTATTAAATTTAAAAAATTGGGTAGAAAAAAACTCTGTGAGCTTTGTGCCTTTGTGTTTTTCCTGCCGCTCTTTATCTCCATCACGTATAATCAAAACACCACCGGGGTTCAATGCATATATACATTTTTCAATAATTTGTTTTTGCTGTTCAGGTTGAAGATAATGCAACATATCAGCCGCTATAATCCCGTCGTATTTATCAAAAACAAACCTGGTTACATCTGCATATTCAAAATGAATATTTTCATCCTTACTGAAACAATGCTGCGCAACCGTAATTTTTTCTTCATCATAATCCACTGCATGCACCACTCTTTGTTTAGCTGTAAAATGCAGCATATAAGGCATAAAACCATAGCCGCAACCAATATCCAGTATTGCAGCTTTTAAAGGCAACAGTTCATGAAACTGCTGGTAATTTTTTTCTAATCTTACCTTCACCCGCATATACCATTCCAACACCGGCCCTTTGTAAATATAATTGTAAAACAATTTTTCTCTAAACCAGGGCGGTTGTTCAAGCAATTGTTTTAACTGTTCAAATTCATTCCTGAAATATTTACCAATTTGTTTTGCACGTTCAGCATAGGTATTACCAAAAGAAAGATTATCCGGCGAAATACGCGGTAAAAATTTTACAACAATATGTCCGTCTTTCAGCATCATATCTCCCTTGCTCAGCGTGTAGCCGGTACCGTGAATAAGAACAGGTAATATATCTACCCCTAATTCTTCTGCCAGGAAGAAAGCGCCTTTATGAAAACGTTTCATAGTGCCATCAGATGATCTTGTTCCTTCGGGGAAGATGACAACCGAATAGCCCAACTTTACTTTTTCCCTGATTTTTTCAAGATTATTCTCCACACCCATTGAAGCAGAATAATAATCAGCCATGCGCACAGCTAATCCTGATACCGGAGCGCTTCTTACTTTATCATTAGTAAAAACAATCAGCTTTGGATGCTGCATCATCATTACAAAATTATCAAGCCCCGACTGGTGATTGCAAATAATAATTGCAGGTTTTGAAAAATCTTCTTTCAATGGATTGATAATCGTTTTCTTCACATTCCCCATTATATATATCAGCGATTTCGAAAATTTTGCTATCACCTTGTGGTATAGCAATTTCCCTTTTTCCTTATTGAAAGGATTTAGCTTAACCAGAACAACACCAATTACAACCAATAATATACTGCCGAAAACAAACCACACCTGCGAAAAAATAGTTTTAGCAAGCGACCAGAACGTCCACGGATATACGCCACGCTTTACGCGATTACTGATTAAAAAATTAAACAGGTAAGGAATACAAACCTGAGATACCAGCACAACGCAGAATATGCCAGTTACCGATATGGTTGCAATAGAACGAAGCGCAGGATGTTTCGCAAAAATTAATACACCCAAACCCACCAATGTTGTTACCGCAGATAAAAGGATGGATGATTTGAAAGAAGACAAATTTTTCTTACCGGTTTTATACTCCTGCAACAAACCATCCATAATAAAAATACTATAGTCATCGCCCAAACCAAAAATGAGTGTTGATACAATAATGTTGATGATATTAAATTTAATGCCAAGCAAACCCATTATACCTAATATCCATATCCACGTAATAAACATAGGCAGAAAGGCCATGAGCGCCAGTTCTATTCTTCCATAAGTAATAAGCAAAACCGTAAATACAAGAATAGAAGTAATTAAAGCGATGCGGGTGAAATCAATATTGATCAGCTCAACAAACTTACCGGTAAGATACTGGCGATCCAGCACCGTAATACCTGTTTTATTGTCGAATGCGTTATACAAAGCAGACTTGTTTGCAGCTTCCGCTTTTACCAGCGTAACAACGGTTGTATGGTTGTTATATTCGGCTATATAATCATCGAGGAAAGAACTGCGCAATTGATGAAGTGTGGCGGTATCAACAAGGGTATATGCCTTGTTGAGTATACCGGCAAATTGATCAAAAGCGGTAGCGCTGTAACCAAGTTGCACTCCTTCTTTTTTCATTAATGATAATACAATAGCTTTTCTTTCCGGCGTCCAGTATGTATTCCAGCGTTCAATTCTTTCTTTTTGCAAAGCTTCTGATATAATTAACGATGAAACGCCTGAATATTTATTTACAATAGATTTTGCTTTCAATGCTTCAATATCATGCTGCACTTTTTCAGTTTGCAAAAGCGCTTCTTCAAGATTTTTTCCTTCAGCAACAATATAAACAGATTGCGTAGCCGCCTGGTTTATATTGTTAAGCTTCTGCTCTGCCTGTTTTAATGTGGCAGGCATATAATTCATATTATTGAGATCGGTTTCAAAACCAACCTTCTGCGAGGTAAAAGCAAATACAACGGTTAGTATCAATATACCGGCTATAATAAATTTATTATATTCCGGGCGCAGTGTAGCCAGTTTATCAATCCATGAATGGCTGTGTTCATTATTATGCGCAGCTTTATTTTTTCTTATAAAATGCGGAAGAAAAACCAGTGAAGAAAGTGCGGCGCCAATTAAACTGAAACCTGCAAATAAGCCCAGGTCTTTCAGCATATCTGATTCTGCAAATGTTAAACAGAAAAAACCACCAATAGTTGTTGCACTTCCTAATGTTAGCGGAAAAGCAAGATCATTAATTACTTTTTTAATATCGCCGGTATGGCGGTAATGGTTAAATACATGCAGCGAGTAATTTACTGCAATGCCCAATATAACCGATCCTGTTCCTATTGCTATTACAGAAATACTGCCCCTGATAAAATATACCGCGGCAAGTGCAAACAAAGCGCCTGCCACAACAGGTATCATAATTACAACCGGCGCTGATTTTCGTTTGAAGTACAACCCTATAAATACAACCAGGAAAACCACGGTAGCCCCTTGTGTTAGCCCGGTATCTTTTCCAAGCTGCGCGGCATTACCGGCTGAAACGGCTGTGGCGCCAAAATATTGCACCTCAATATCCGCCGGCTGAGTTGTGATAATACTATCCAATGCAGCCAGGAATACCTGGTTTTTTCCTGTATTATTGGGTGGATACACAGGCGTTAAAAACAGCAGCAATGTTTTTTGGTCTTTGGTCATCACACAATTATCATACAACTCAAAATTTTCGTCGTATTGTAATTGCTGCAGTTTTTTTAGCGCAATGAATGATATACCCGCCGGATCTTTGGCAATAATATTCTTTAGTGCAAAGCCTGTTGGCGAAGTCAGTACCTGCAGGTTGTGTGCAAGCGTTCCCTTCAGTGTTTGGGGAAGTATCAGGCTATCAATAATGTGATAGTCCTGTGCGGTAAGATAAACAGGCAGGTGTTCGTTTACCGCATCAAACAACAGTGCCGTCATGTCATCATCTACCCGGTAATTTATTTTACGGATATAGGAAGAAAGTTTATCCGTTAGTTTTTGTACAAAAGAATCCGCAAATAA
>JADLCD010000077.1 GCA_020847395.1 Chitinophagaceae bacterium | reverse complement strand
TTTCAGGACAACAGGGCTATCTTATCCGAAAGATTAGGTAAAGAAAATCCTTACAGCCAGGTAAAAGGAGCCGATGGATATTATTTGGGTTATAGCCGCTATGCCCAGGATGTATTAATACCTTCTTTTATCGCTGCCTATACCAATAAAGATCCAAACAGTATTGCACTCCTAAAAACAACAGGGCAAAATGTAAGATCAAATCCATTTTCCGGTTATTTACCTAAGCCAAACTGGAGTTTGGAATATAATGGACTTTCAAGAGTTAAACCGCTGGATAAAATATTTACCAATCTTGTAATCAGGCATAAGTATAACAGTACGTTAAGCATGAATGCCTTTAATTCTAATTTGTTATTCCAGGATAGATGGGATCTCGGGTTCCCTTCATTTGTTGATACTGTTTCAAATAATTTTATTCCGTATTTTCTTGTTCCTAATATAACTATAGAAGAGCAGTTTGCACCACTTGCCGGCTTTGACGCTACATTCACCAATCAGCTTACGTTAGGATTTGAGTTCAATAAAAGACGTACATTAAGCCTAAGCCTTATCGATTACCAGTTAGCAGAAACGCATTCTTCTGAAATACGCTTTAACGGATCATGGCGCATAAGAGGGTTTTCACTACCGTTTAATATTGATCTCTTCGGCTTCTTAAAAAAAGGAGGTGGATCAGATTCAACAGGTAAGCGTTCAGAAAGCGATGTAAAAATTGGTTTAAGTTTCGGGATAGCTGACAATATTACATCCAATAGCAGGCTTGACCAGGCAAACTCTTTTGCAACAAGTGGCGAAAAAGTAATCAGCATTAATCCTACTATTGATTATGTATTGAGCAACCGCATACAACTTAAATTCTATTTTGATCAGCAAAGAAGAATACCATATATCTCTTCATCTGCACCTATGACCAATACACGGGCGGGCGTTACAGTCAATATATCGCTTGCGCCATAGCTAAATATCTAAATACGGAAATGCGTAGATGAATAACTGCCTCAAACTTATTCGTTCATTCCGTGTATTATTCATGTTAATTTTCATTCGAATGGTTTTTGTATTTTCAATGTATGAAAACCATACTTATCACAGGCGCTAATGGTAATCTCGGCGCAGTTACTGTTCGCAAATTTTTAGATGCCGGGTATAAAGTAATTGCCATTGCCCGCTCAGGTAGCGAGCTTGGCTTTGCAAGCGAGTATAAAAATTTTGAACTACACCAGCTTGATCTTGCAGATGAAAATGCAGCTTCGTCATTTATAACTGAAGCCATCAGCTTATATGGCACTATTCATGGAGCTTTATTTCTGGCAGGTGGTTTCGCAATGGGTGATGTGAGCAAAACATCAGGAACAGATTTGAAAAAAATGATTTCATTAAACTTTGAAACAGCCTTCTATCTTTCTAAAATCCTGTTTCAGCATATGCTGCAAAATAATTACGGAAGACTGGTATTTATTGGCGCAAGAGCGCCATTAAAAGTTGAACAGGGAATTAGTGCAGTGGCTTATACACTTTCCAAATCATTATTATTTACGTATACAGAAATACTAAATGCAGAAGCAAAAGGTAAGAATGTTACAGCATCAATGGTTGTTCCAGGCACTATAGATACAAAATCAAATCGTGCATCAATGCACAATGCAGATTATACCAAATGGGTTAGCCCGGATGCTATTGCCAATGTAATGGAATTTATTTGCAGCGATAAATCATTGCCCCTAAGAGAGGCAGTGTATAAGGTATATGGCGATGCTTAAATATTGCATGCTGTCTTTAATTTCATGTGTTTATAGTTTTCCCATGTATTCTTGCCAGGTAATTAATGTACAGGTATTAGTGAAATTACTTTATAATATTATAACACCTGCGTTATAAAAACTTAACGTATTAAAATTATTGGCTTTGTATTTAAACCACATATCCTTTTAACAAAACATCTATATAATAAATTCTAATTTGCAGCCGTTTAAACCTATGTATTGATTAAAGAAATGATAATGAAAAAAATCTTTCTCTGTATATTTTTATTTAGTATAGGGTATACTATCGGGCAAACTAAAGCTCCTGTTAAGCCAGGCACTAAAGCAAAAACAGCTTTTCCTAAAATTAATATGACTATTGGTGGATTGAAAGGCGGAGATATTTCTCCCGAAACGCTTTCTAAAATTGTTGATTCTGCGCTTATCGCAAAAGATGAAAATGCAACCACTTATGCCATTGTACGATTCAGGTTATTTTATAAATTCAAAAGCACGTATCAGGATGAGGAATCAGGTCAGAAAAAATCTTCTGATGATATGCGTACAAGCGATTTTACGAATACTTCCGTTTTGCCGGAACTATGGCGTCAAAGTATAAAAGATAATATTAAGAAGGGCGATGAAATGATTCTTGATAACATTATTGTTGTGCTTAAGAACGGAAGCAAGATAATGGCGCCATCAATTACTTTTAAGATTATATAGTGTGATGACTACAACTATAGTGATGCATTAGCTTTATGGTATAAAAAAGGCCGCCCCTTTACGGAGCAGCCCCTTCAAAAGTGGATATTGTCGTATTTTATTTTTTTTCAGTATAGATTTTACTGTCCTTATTGCCGCCAGCCATCAGGTAAGCAATAAGATCTCTAAGTTCATCACCATTCAACGCATTAATCATTCCGGGCAACATTGGAGAAACTTCTGATACACGTGTGCGTTCAACATCTTTCTTTGCAATGCTCCTTACATTTTGCGGTGCAAAAGGATTTTGAGAAATGGAGTAATTATCATTATCCTGGCTTACTATTCTGCCTGTTACAGAACTACCGTCTTTCAGAAAAAATACAGTAGAGCCATACTGATCAGAAATGGTTTTGCTGGGTTCTATTATTGCTTCAAGCATATCCTTAGCTGAAAAGCGCGTACCCAACTGCGTTAGATCCGGTCCGGCAGTTCCTCCTTCACCTTTCATATTATGACAGGAAAGGCACATTGATGCTGCAAACATTGCTTTACCATTTTCGAAATTCCTGTTGTTGATACCGCTATCTACAACTGCGATAGCTTCATCCAGTTTCCATCTTCTTCCCGGTCCTTTCGGCTGAGGTGTATTATCTGCTGCCTGAAAACCACTTTTGTTGGCAATAGAATCGCCTGAAATAGTATTCAGTTTTGCAAAATCTGCTTTAGGTGCATTTGCTAAAGCCGCCTTTCTTGTATTGTTGATAAAACCTCTGAAGCTGTGACCACCTTTATAGCTGAAGGCTGTATAGAACCATGCAAAGTATTTATCTCTCAATTCAGGTGTCCATCCATTTTTTGCCTGGCTCAATACAATTGCATAATATGTTTGCTGAAAAGGAGGAACCTTTGACAACATGCCGGCAATATCCATTCCGTATTGCGGGTTACGCATGATTAAGTCAGAGGAGTTGGTTAATGTTTTTTGATCATCCGGATCATCCTTTGCAACAGCAAGTAAATTCATTGTTTTTTCAACAGCCTTTGGTGCATTAATATATACCAGTAATTTACTCAGGCTCCTGTTAAGGTTGTTTGTTTTAGCAGGATAATGCGGGTCAAAATATTCCGCAATTTTTGCTGTCATTGCAGCATCAGGTTTACCCATGCGCAGCAATACCAACTCAAAAGCACGCAGTAAATCCAGTTGCTGCGATTCGGAAAGTGCCGCATAGTCAATTGTTGTTAATGCAGCTATCAGTTGATTTTTTACAGCAGGTTTACCTTGCCTTGCTAATGCTATTGCAGCCTGGGTAAGTGCAACAGGATCTTTTTCCTGCAATACTTTTTCCTGCCATTGCTCAACCGGTTGATGTTCTACTGCTATGCGGGCAGCAAACCTGATAAACCTGTCGCTGCTTTTTAACTGCGGCCATGCAATAGCAAGTGCATCAGCTTTAGGCGCACTATGATAGGTTTCAAGCTGCCTGCGTATTTTTTGTTCTTCGTTTAATGCAGTAGCTGCAATCGGGCTATTATCTGCTTTATTATCTTCATAATATACGCGGTATAAATCTGACTCAAGCCTGCGGCCGCCGGTCATAAAGTATAAAGCGCCATCAGGTCCTATCACGCCATCTGTTAAAGGCAAAGGAGCGCCGGAAATAAATTCTTCTCCTTTCGCTTTATAAGATGAACCGTCGCGTTCAAGATGAACAGCGTAGATAATTCCAAAGCTCCAGTCGAAAGCAAAAATTGCTTTACGATATTTTTCAGGAAAACGGGCATTAAGTCCGGATACAACATTGGTAGGAGAGCCTTGGCCAATATTAAGAATAGCCGGTAAATTATCCGGAAAATAAGGCGCCCACTTATCAGTACCCTGGCGCCAGCCAAATTCGCTGCCGTTGGTTACATGGCATATACGTGTTGGCCTGTACCACGGCGTACCAAAGTCCCACTCCATATCAGAATCATAAGTAAATAAATCACCTGCTTCATTAAATGCAATATCATAAGGATTGCGGAATCCTGAGCTTATCAATTCCCATTTTGATCCGGTAGAATCAACATGCGCAATCCATCCGCCATGTGTATTCACAACATCGTCGTGTCCGTTAGGATCTTTCACCAGCGGCAATAAATTATCTATCTGCCAGTTGGAAGGGCCAGAACCTGCGTAGTTATCCATTTGAGGAATTTTGGTGAAATTTCCCGCAACTACATAGAGTGATTGTTTATCGGGAGAAAAGATAATACTATGCGGTCCATGTTCTCCTTCTCCATCCAAGGCTCTTAATAAGGTTACCTTATCAAACTGGTCATCGCCATCGGTATCCTGCAAGCGATACAAGCCGCTTCCCTTTGAAAATTTATCATCACTGCGGTGATTGATCATTACATACAAACTATTGAATGCATATAATAAACCATGCGCATATCCCATGCTTACTGCAGCCGTATCTTTAGGAATAATAAGTTTTTCAACTTTAGGCGGAGTGGTGTCGCCAATTGGCGCTAACTGCATGCGGTATAAGGCGCCATACTGGTCAGAAGCAATCAGCCTGCCTTTATCATCAAAAGTCATTGCTACCCAGGAACCATCTCCGTTTTCAGAAGGGCCAAATAAATGTTCTGCGTGAAATCCTGAAGGTAATTTCAACTTGTCTAACTTGGGATTCCCGGTTTTTGCATCCTCTTTCTTTTCTGCTTCAGGGCCTTTACATGAGTACATAACAAAAAACGCCATTACAAAAAGTAAAGAAAACCGGGGGGAATAATTGTTTACTTGCATAAGTGGAAAATTGATTTGCGTATAAATTTATTATTTATTGAAGTTGAAAATAAAAAGCCGGATTTATTTTGTTGGGCTATATGAAATACCTGAGAAAAACATTGTTGCCAAATACTTTGAAAGATGAAAATATTCTTTACCGAAATACATGATAACAGAAGTGTATTTAAAATGCTGAAACAGGAGTAAAGCAAAATACTTTTTTTTATCATGGCAGTCGTTCAAATCGATTATAGTATGCAACAATTTTGTGGAACTGGATATAATTACAACTAAGGCTGTAAGCTAAATATTACATTTAAAACATGCGTCCTGCACCGTCCTGTAAATGGGATTTCCTTTTTGCTGACATTAAAACCAACACAGTTCCGTCGCAACAAGCATTTAATTCAATACAACCTGCCGGAGGGAGAAGCAATCTCAACCTTGAATTATGAACGAGACTGCTTCACCTGCCGCAAGGTGCTTTTAATTCAAGGCAGCAAGCGGGCGGGTTCGCAGTGACGGTAAAAGTTTTAAGTTTATAACCAGCACTGAGGCAAAGTATACATTCACTCAACCACTTGCCGTTTTTGCGATCCCACCAGCATGATCACTTGAATTGAGTGAATATTCTGGCGGGAGAAGCAATCCTCAGCCTTGAATTATGAACGAGACT
>JADLCD010000076.1 GCA_020847395.1 Chitinophagaceae bacterium | reverse complement strand
TCCGCAGAGTCTCAACGCCAAGCCTTTTGTGCGTGAGCTGGACTCTGCGAGGCATTATCATCGTCTCTGCCTTATCAAATCTACATCATCTTTACATGGCAGGAGTTTTAATTACAAACTTTGATTCTCCGCCTACCGCAGCGTCCAGCCAACATACATAGCCCCGCATTGAGGCTCTTCGGAGAAACTCACTCTGCGCAGGGAAAAAGGTATGAAACGCTGCGAGGAAAGAAATATAACCTTTTGCATATGGGTTGGAGGTTGGGTTTATTACTATCGCGTTTAAACTTTTACCGGTACAAGCGGGACGCTCACCTAACTCTTGATTATTTTTAACTTCGTTTATATTTTTAGTTCATATGCTCGGACTATATGGTGAATTATAGCAGCGATTTATATGAATAGCACCCAGGACGGTAAACGAGGAACAACGTTGGCAGAATAACAGGTATACATGAATATTATTTCGGCAAGCCATTATTGTATCAGGCAAAAAATACTATTAGCAGAAAAACTGCATAAATCTTAAATTGTTTTATCATCGGTTATTGAACAGGGTTACCCGCAAAAAATAAAAACAAACAAATGAAAAGAAGAAATTTTCTCCAGGCATCAGGCGTGTTTCCCTTTATTGCGGGAAACCTTGCAAAAGATCTTCCTGCAAACCGGCATGACCTTATCCCGGCAGGCACTGAAAATATTCCTCCTGCCGCCAGGGAGTTTTTTTATCGACCCGAAAATGCATGGGCCGGCGACTTTATTCCTTTATATGCGGAGGGAAAGTTTCAGTTGTTTTACCTGTTAGATTGGCGTGATGGAGAAAAACATGGTGAAGGTGTGCCCTGGTATCGTTTGTCCACTACCGATTTTGTGCATTATGAGGAACATGGACAAGTGATTGCACGTGGTACGAAAGAAGAACAGGACCTGTTTATTTTTACCGGGAGTGCACTAAAAGCAAACGGCACCTACCATATATTTTACACCGGTCATAATCATCATATGGCGGCAAAAAATAAGCCCATGCAAGCGGTAATGCATGCCGTGAGTAATGATTTACAGCACTGGAAAAAAATTCCTGAACATACTTTTTTTGCACCCACCGACCGATATGAAAAAAATGACTGGCGCGATCCATTTGTGTATTTTAATGAAGAGACGAAAGAATACAATATGTTGCTGGCAGCAAGATTCAATAAAGGAATCCCCAGGCGCCGTGGTCTTACTGCACTTTGCACTTCAAAAGACCTGGTTAAATGGGAGGTGAAGGATCCCTTTTATGCGCCTAACCAGTATATCACGCACGAATGCCCCGACCTGTTTAAAATCGGTGACTGGTGGTATCTCATCTTTTCTGAATATTCAGATCTTGTGGCTACACGTTACCGGATGAGTCGTTCTTTAAACGGGCCCTGGCTTACCCCCAAACAGGATACTTTCGACGGACATGCTTTCTATGCAGCCAAAACCGCATCAGATGGCAGGAACAGGTATATCTTCGGCTGGAACCCTACAAGAACTGACAATAAAGACAGTGGTAGATGGAACTGGGGTGGTAACCTGGTGGTACACCAGCTTATTCAGCAACCGGATGGAGAGTTAACTACCCGCGTACCCGATACTGTTAGAAAGGCGTTTGGTAAACCCTTGTCTCCATCGTTTAAAACCGCGGAGGGTAAAAGCATCACCAATAACAAGGAGATCGAAATAAAAGCCGATGGAATATTCAATGCGGTGGCTGCCGGCAAAATGCCGGGTACATGCCGCATAAGTACATCTATCGTTTTTAGCAAACCTCCACGCGAACTCGGTTGCATGCTCCGCTGTAGCGACGACCTGGAAAAATGTTATTATATCCGGCTGGAGCCTGGCAAAAGCAGGCTGGTATTTGACATGTGGCCACGAGAGATCAGCGAAAACAACCAGATGATAGAACTGGAGCGCTATGTGGAATTGAAGGCTGGTGTACCTGTATCGATGGAAGTTTTTGTTGACGGAAGTATGGGCGTAGTATACGTGAATGATAAAGTCGCCATGAATTTTCGTGCATATGATCTTCCTGAAGGTAACTGGGGCTTTTTTGTGAACGATGGAACAGCATGGTTCGGCAATATTGATTTGGCAACGCTATAGTGATGTAAACCTGTAGCGTTCTACACAGCAAGAGTATTGCACCTGGCGAGTATTGCTGCTGTTGTTGCTGTTGTGCATAGCGCATCGTGTGTTGGCATCACCAACAACATTCCATAGCACAGGTGGCATTAGTGTGACAAGCTTTTCAAACCTCCGGTTGTTGGTACGATATTCCGCGGCTGGCGCATGTCTGCATCAATGCTATTGTGTGATGGACAACCTGCTGCCAAAGCGTTACTTGTTTCGCTGTAATAACAGGCAAATAATTTATATAATGCCCATTTAAGAAATTAAGATAAGTTACAACAAGGCTGGAACTCTGTCTAAGCACAAAGCAAGGTTACCAAACCTGCACCGGCGCAGTTTTGTAAAGCTTTTAACTTCCGTATTGAACAACCTAAATGGCAACTTCAAGCTTTAGTCCTGATAATTGTATTTCTATCTCCTTTAGTTCATTCATCATTCTTTGCCGGTAAGATTCTGTCTGGTTTTTGATTCGGGGAATCAGCGCTTTATAGTACTGAATGCCCTGCTCCAGTTGCGATTTAAACTTTGCAAAGTATTTCGCCTTTTTGTCTGCCAGTGTCTGAACATTTGCTTCCAGTTGTTTTTTCAGGTACTCTACATACAGATGCAGCTCATTGATAAACATATTGGAGCGGTTGGAATGCTGCAACAGATCCACCTCTCCATAAATATGTTGTACCATTTCGTCGAGTGAAAAAATACGGGAGAAATAGGCAAGATTGGGACCCGGGCATACCGCTACCGCCGCTGTGTTTTTTGCTGTTGATATCCCGTTTCTTATATACGTTGCGGTAACCAATCCTTCGCAAAGACACAGTTTTTCCATTACTTCATTTGCGCTTCGCGTGTATTCTTCTTCTGACAATCCGGCATTTTTCAACGACTTCAGCTTCAATGCCTGGTATTTTCTTGATGCGGTGCATATAGGCTCTTTGGTAAACTCAGTGTTGGAGACCAAAAATTTTTTCGTACACGGATTCCCGGGTCTTCCCTTTGCAATCCGTTCCAGTCGTTGCTTTTCGGCGGCGCTGGGGCGGAAATTATTAAAGGGCACTCCCAACGGCGCTGAATTGCTTATATAAAAATCTTCTTTTACAGCGTTGGCAAGAGACAGCATCGTGTCGTAATCTATATTTACTGCTTCAGGAACCAGTAAAAAAGGGCTGCCCCAGCCGGTGGCGTCCACGCCATAATAATCCAGTAAGAAACCATTTTCACGTGCAGTGCCTATACCACCCTGCACAGAAATGGCAATGGCTGGCGCGTTCTCACAATAGATCCCTTTTTCTGAAAGCGCTTTTTGATACATCAAAAACAGCTCGTTACCCAGGCGGTTGCGTTCTGCCTTAAACTCTTCCAGAATAGGGCCCAGTAAATAGCCGTCGGTTGCAAATGCGTGCCCCCCGCAATTCAAACCGGATTCTATCCGGAATTCAGAAGTCCATATACCTTTTTTTGCCAGAAACTTTGCCTGGATAAAAGCAGAACGAAAATCGCTTACTTTCAGGATTATTTTTTTCCGGATATGTCCCGCTGCATCCGGATAAAAACCAGGGAACTGCTCTATATAACTGTATAACCGTGGATTCATCCCTGCCGATAAAACTACCGACGAGGTAAGGGTACTTTCTGCAAATCCTTTCAGTGCTTCCAATGCATCGCTGTTGATCAGTTCACCTGCTTTGTTAAGGTTTAATTTGTCAACCTTCACCATAATATTAACGTCAATAGCACCCATTTTCATACCGCATTTTAGTTGCTGCTCCAATTGTTCCCGGTTAACTCCGGGCTCAGCGCCCAGCCATTTTTTATACAGATCTTTAAGAGGAGCACTGTCAGGCAATAAATCGAAATACCGGCGCAACTGACCTCCGGATGAGAGATTTTCGCTACGGATGGCTTCAAACCGTTTTACAACCAGCGCATGCATCATATTGAGATATGCGGTGATGCGGCTGGACCGGAAGCCAGGTTGATTGTCAGCAATGGCAACAAAAGGAATACCTTCTTTTTCAGCATACAACTTCCGCATTTGCTCCAGCAACACATCATCGGTGATGGAAGCAACAGAAGAAATGCCCAGGGGCGCCACTTTAACCGGTGTGTCTACAGAAAAACCAAGGCCGAGTACGGGTATATGAAATGAATGAACCATTTTTTTGAAATATTTCGATAGCCCGCAAAGGTGAAGACTTTTTGGTGAAGGAAATATGATCAGTATCATGCTAAAACAAAGTTTTGATCGCATGTTGAAAGAGATGCATGGACAGCGATTGAAGAGTTCGGTAATTTAAAAACAGACTGGCTGCGCAAATTCTATTGTGCTGACATAGAAGCAAGGCTTAAACGCCATAATGCAGGTATCGTAGCTGCAACCCATAATTGCAGGCCTTATACCCTCTGTGGTTTTAAATCTTTTGAAACTGAAACGGATGTAAGAAAAGAAGAAGCGCGTATCAAGAAACAGAAAAGCAGAAAATATATTGAATGGCTTTTAGATGGAAATTGATAGATACGCCCGCAATAAAAATCAGGGTGATCCGCAACAGTCGTAATGGTTAAACTGAGTACACCAAACTTTAAACCACAAACTACAAACCACAAACTATTACATGTAAACTTCTGTCCACTGCTCAAATGCCAATCTCAAACCTCTGATTCCTTAATCATCCAGCTTCAGTACCGCCAAAAATGCTTCCTGCGGTACTTCTACATTACCAATCTGGCGCATACGTTTTTTACCTTCTTTTTGTTTTTCAAGCAGTTTGCGCTTGCGGCTAATATCACCTCCATAACATTTTGCCGTAACATCTTTACGCATTGCCGAAATGTTTTCGCGTGCAACAATCTTAGCACCTATTGCTGCCTGTATGGCAATCTGAAATTGCTGGCGGGGAACCAGCTCTTTCAATTTTTCGCAAAGCTTTCTTCCAAAATCCTGCGCCCGGCTTCGGTGTATCAATGCGCTCAACGCATCAACTTTATCACTGTTTAATAAAATATCCATTTTCACAATATCAGCATCCCGATAGCCAATAGGATGATAATCGAATGAAGCATAGCCACGGGTTTGGCTTTTAAGCTTATCATAAAAGTCAAAAACAATTTCGGTTAAGGGCATTTCAAAAATTAATTCAACCCTGGTGGTAGTTAAATAGCTCTGGTTGATTAAAATACCTCTTTTACCCAAACACAGTGTCATGATATTACCAATGTATTCAGGTTTGGTAATGATCTGTGCTTTTATATAAGGTTCTTCAATTCTTTCTGTTTTTACAACATCAGGCATTTCGGCCGGATTGTTTACAATTATCTTTTCACCTTTGTTAGTATATGCAATAAAACTTACGTTGGGAACCGTTGTAATAACAGTTTGATTGAATTCCCGCTCCAGCCTTTCCTGTATAATTTCCATATGCAGCAGCCCCAGAAATCCGCAACGAAAGCCAAAGCCCAACGCCTGTGATGTTTCTAATTCAAATGTTAATGAAGCATCATTTAACTGGAGTTTATCCATGCAATCTCTCAACTCCTCAAAATCATCCGTAACTACGGGAAATATGCCTGCAAATACCATTGGCTTTACTTCTTCAAAACCTTTTATTGCCTTAGGTTCAGGATTAGTTGCCAAAGTAATGGTATCACCCACTTTTACTTCTTTTGCATTTTTAATACCGGTAATAATATAACCAACATCTCCGCAATTCACTTCCTGTTTTTCAGTCATCTTTAGTTTCAGTATGCCTATTTCATCAGCCTCATATTCCTGCCCGGTACTTACAAACTTTACTTTGTCGGCTTTTTTTAAACCGCCGTTCATAATACGGTAATACACTATTATGCCACGAAAAGAATTAAATACACTATCAAATATCAGCGCCTGTAATGGTGCTTCAGCATTGCCTTCCGGAGCCGGTATTCTGTCAACAATAGCTTCAAGTATTTCTTCCACGCCTAATCCTGTTCTACCACTGGCCAATAAAATATCTTCCGGTTTGCAGCCAATCAGTTCCAATATCTGGTCTTTCACTTCTTCAATCATTGCCCCATCCATATCAATTTTATTGATTACGGGTATAATTTCAAGATCGTTATCTATAGCCAGGTAAAGGTTGCTGATGGTTTGAGCCTGTATACCCTGCGTAGCATCTACCAGTAATAATGCGCCTTCGCACGCTGCAAGTGCACGACTTACCTCATAGCTGAAATCAACATGCCCGGGTGTATCAATGAGGTTAAGTATATATGTTTCGCCATGGGAATTTTTATAACTGATTTGGATAGCGTGGCTTTTAATAGTAATCCCCTTTTCTCTTTCCAGGTCCATATCGTCAAGCACCTGGTCCATCATATCTCTTTCGCTGATGGTATTGGTTACCTGTAATAAACGGTCTGCCAGGGTGCTCTTTCCATGGTCAATATGGGCTATAATACAAAAGTTCCGGATATGCTTCATTTACTTACTCGTCTTTTTTTGAGATGCGCAAAGGTATCAAAATAGAACCAAATTTATCAGGGTAGTATTAATGTAATGGGGTGCATCCCAAATTTTCGCTCGTTTAGAATTAAGCGTAAAGGTGTAGGTTACGGTAATCTTTGCTCATTTGTAATCGGGAACCAGGCAGACCCCTCGTGCCTTATAATGACATCATTACAACGAGATTGAAAATCAGGATTTTATTTTTTATCAGCCTGCTCAATATCCGGCTCTTATTACTAATGGCGTAGCATGCTGCATTTATTTGCCATAACCTGTGGATTTGCAGGCATCCTAATCAGGCTGGAATATTCGCGAAGGCATCAGGGTTCTGTAGTTGGGTTCACAGTAGCACTAAAGCTCAATCAGGGCGTTCCCGAAATCGGCCGTACTCCCTCTGCCCGTCCGGCAGGCGGGGATTTCGGGCGGCTTTTTGCGTTATTTTTTTCCGCAAAAAGTAACAAAAAAATGCATAGGGCTTACAATTAAAAGCAAAACTGCATACATACATCAACAAGACTGAGATTGCTTCTCTTCAAAAACTTATAAGAGATTGTTTTTTTCAGGCTTTTACGGCAAGCTACTTAAATGTCATCTTTATATTTAATTATTAAACATTTATCCTAACGCCGAACAACGTCTTGCCGCTTTATCACCCCGAGGCACGAGGGGTATATACGTTAAGCAGCATGAGGACAAACTACATATGAAGCGAAAATTGGGATGCACCCATTTAAAATAATCAGGCAGAAGTTTGGGGCAATTCAGGCTGATACCCGTCTTTTTGATGTGAGGCCTGGTTTTCCAAATATTCACAGCGGGCTGCTTTTGCTGTTTTATGATCGCCGGTATGGCTCCAGCCCGGTGGCATAATCATATACAGTAGTTTATTTTTTATACCAGGCGCTTTGCGTATATCTTTTCCCAACGCAATTATTTCTCCAAAATTTACATCCCAGAAACTATTGGGATTCATTACCCTTGTTATACCATAATCAATCTTAACATCTTTTCGCTCAGGCTCATATGTTTTAAAAACTTTATCCCAAATATTCAGCAGGTTGCAAAAATTAGTATCCATATACAACGGATTGCGGGCATGGTGCACGCGATGATGGGATGGCGTAAGAATAATTTTATTCATAAAGCCCATACGTCCGTCTTTCATAATACTTTCCCCAACATGAATAAAAGCGCCCCAGGTTCCATCTATAAACATAATGAAAAACAACAGTGGGGGATTAACGCCTGCCAGTATGCAAATGGTTGTTCTTATCACATCTGCATAAGGCGCTTCAAGAAAAAAATGAGTATAAGTTACCGACAGGTTCATACTTTGCGGTGCATGGTGTGTTGAATGCAGGCACCATAGCAACCTTACTTTATGTGCAAGAAAATGATAGATAAAATGAGAAAACTCCCAGATAATATATCCATATATAAACCAATACCAGTTAAGGGTTGTTTTAAAGATGGCATATTTTTCAAATACGCCTATACAAAAGGCAACAGCGGCAATAGAAATAAATCTTGATACAAACCTGTTGAACACATAAATAAAAAAGTTGACCTTATAATCTTCAATTTTAAATTTTTTATATGCGCTGCTCCTTATAATTTCTATAATAAGTAATAGCGGAATAAATGGAGATATAGCGCCGAGAATACCTTTAAACGTAAGCAAAGCGCTGTAATCACCTGATTTGTACATCTCCACCAGGGAACCAATTCCAAGAAAGCCAATAATCTCATTATAAATTGCCTCTAAAAAATTCATGGCGGCATCGTTTAATTTTGCTGAATAAATTTTTAAGCGGATTACCTTTGTATTACAAACTTACTTTTTAATTTTATATAAAATAACACCGATTGATGGAACTGAAAGAACAATTTGAAAAAGCCGCTGCTGAAAGTAAAACGCTTTCAGAAAAGCCAAGCAATGAAACCTTGCTGCAGTTGTATTCCTTATATAAACAAGCTACAGAAGGTGATAATAATAGTGAAGCGCCAACCAATCCTTTTGATTTTGTTGCGAAAGCAAAGTATGAAGCATGGGCTGCACTAAAAGGAAAAAGCAATGATGCCGCAATGCAGGAGTATATAGCTTTGGTTGACAAATTGAAATCAAATTAGTTTTTGTGGATACTTAATAATTCTCAACTCATTACTCCCCTCAAATATCCTGCTGATTCGGCCATACCGGGTAATGCGTCTTTCATATCTTTTTCAAATTCTATACTGCATTTTCCCTGGTAATTTATAGTACGCAATGCTTTTATAAAAGCAGGAAAGTCTATTACACCACGCCCTAACTCAATAGCTTTGCCATCTGCCTTAGCAGCATCAACGTCTTTTATATGCAGATCAAACAACCTGTCAGCATAATCTGTCACAACCTTTTCAAGGTTTGCGCCGGCTCTAACCGCATGCCCGATATCGAGGCATAAGCCCATACGCTTATCCATTTTGCTTATACGGTCATATACGTCTTTAGGGCCCGGATATAATTTATCTTCAGGGCCATGATTATGTATAGCTATTCTAATATTATATTCTTTTACTTTCTTTTCTGTGTATGCAAGCAATTCGTATGTAGGAACACCTACAAGTAAACTAACACCAACTTTTTGTGTATACGCGAAGGCGCGATCTACTTCTGCCTCACTTTTCATATAAATAACGCCTGTTGCATATATATTAATGCTTCCGGATTTAAATTTGCTTAATACTTCATTTATTTTTTCCTGGTTACTGTCAAGCGGTAAATGAAAATCTTTCAACGACAGGTTATTTACGGCAATGCGGTTCATCATCGTTATCGTTTGTTCCAGGGAATAATTTACAAATGAATATCCTGCCATTCCCATTTCAAGCAGTTCTTTTTTAGTGCTTTCATTTTTAACAATTTTATTAGGCAGGGCTGTATAAGGCAATAAAGATGTAGCTGACAAAGCAATCGTGGAACTTTTAATAAATTTTCTTCTTGATGGCATGATCTGTGTTTTAGTAGAAATAAATTGAGGAATTAAGATAAGAAATTTTTTAGTGCGGCACTGCTGTAAAATGCATTATCCCGCCTTTGCCCTCTTTGCAAACCGGGAAGAGGAATAAATGCAACAAAATTTCTAATACACTTCCTGCTTGTGATTTGTGCAACCATTATTTAAATTACAGTAGTTTATACGCTACAGGTCACAAAAAAAAGATTATGCCTTTTAAAAATTTTTCTTTTAAAAATATTGCTTCAGAAACATTTAACCAGGCTACGGAATCTCTTATACTTACATGGAAGGAAATATCCGCATTATTTGGTTTAAAGCAGGACATTTATAAAAATCCATTACACCGGCCGCTGCAAAAACCTGTAACAGCTATTTTAATAGGCGCAGGAAACAGGGGAAATATTTATGCTGATTATGCATTAATACAACCCGATGAACTGAATATTGTGGGCGTAGCGGAACAGGATGCTATAAGAAATGGAAGATTTGTTCGCAAACACAATATAGCTGCAGATAAAAGATTTTACACATGGCAGCAGGTTTTTGAAAGAGAAAAATTTGCCGATGCGGTTATAATTGCCACACCTGATTTTTTACATGCAGCGCCTTGCTTAAAAGCGCTTGAAGCAGGCTATGATGTATTGCTGGAAAAGCCCATAGCTCTTACTGAAACCGAATGCAGGCTGATATTTGACAAAGCAAAATCAACCGGCAGAATTGTTGGTGTGTGCCACGTATTGCGATATTCTCCCTATTTCAGGCAACTTAAAGAGATCATTAGCGCTAAAGCTATAGGAGATATTGTGAGCGTGCAACACATGGAGCCTATCGGTTATGCTCACATGGCCCATTCGTATGTAAGGGGCAACTGGCACAACAGTGAAAAAACATCCCCGATAGTATTAGCAAAATCCTGCCATGATACAGATATATTAAGATGGTTAATAAATGAACCTATTGAAAATATTCAATGCTTTGGAGGGTTAAAATTATTCAGGAAAGAAAATGCACCTGCAGGAAGCAAGCCGCGCTGTACAGATGATTGCGCAGTAGAATCCACCTGCCCTTTTTCAGCATTGCAGATATATTACAGAGACAGAAAAAGATTGTATGTATTTGATTTGCCAGAGCGAAGAAG
The DNA here is from genome assembly GCA_020847395.1 of Chitinophagaceae bacterium. Lineage (GTDB taxonomy): Bacteria > Bacteroidota > Bacteroidia > Chitinophagales > Chitinophagaceae > Agriterribacter. Next base: position 742 of record JADLCD010000076.1, on the reverse strand, counting down.
AAACTGGGATTATATCATTCTCAAAAAACTAAAAACAACAGATTACGGACGATGTGTGTTTGATATGGATAACGATCAACCAGACCACCTTACCATCAATATGCGTTTTGGTAATAATATTACCGCCGCGTTTTCGATGGAAGGATTAACATCTTATGAGGGTCGCCGCACAAGCATTATGGGAACAAAAGGCGATATAACCGGCAATATGGAAACATATACCATTACTGATTTCAGAACAGGGCAAAAAACAACATGGAGTTTAAAAACAGATTTTCACGGAGGTGGGGATCACAGGCTGGTAAAGGATTGGGTACAAGCCGTTGGACACAAAAATGCACAGATATTATCTTCAACGATTGATGTATCGGTAGTAAGTCATTTAATGGCATTTGCCGCTGAACGCAGCAGGCGCAATCATACAATTGAAGAAGTAAAACTGCATAAATAGCTGCAACTAATTGTGATGTAAAACTAATTCAACTTCTTTACGCCATCTCCAATTAACGACTGATATACTGAAGGCGCATATCCGATCTTTTCTGTATAATATTTAATCACATTGTCATGAAAATCGTCATAACCCGCTTTGTTTACTAACGCTATCGCACAACCGCCAAATCCTGCGCCAGTCATTCTGGCGCCTACAACATTTTTATTGGTGAGGCAATATTCCACTACTATATCCAGTTCTTTTCCTGATACTTCATACAAATATTGTAATGAATGATGAGAAGCATAC
>JADLCD010000075.1 GCA_020847395.1 Chitinophagaceae bacterium | reverse complement strand
ACGGCACTTGCACCAACAACTGTGAAAATACCGTATCAAAACTCAATCGTTGTTGGTGTTGCCAACGCACTTTGCCTACTCACGAACACACAACAACGGCGCTTGTGAACACCAACAACTCTGAAAAAGCGTTACCTGATTATAAAATTGCCTCAATTGTAAACAACTTAATGCCCAACTCATCAGATTATATTCGGATGAAAGCCAACCGCTCTTTTCTGATACATAATTTGATGAATTATGTGTCCAAAGGGTTTGAATAACGTTCATAAAAATCAAATATCATTTACATACAATTAAATACACATAAATCATTTTATTTCTTTCTCATAATGCAATAACCTTCCGTCATCGCTCATGCCTTCCACCTGCACGTAATATTTTTTTGCATGGTCGGAATTGAACATTGAAAAATGAAAAGTCCCTTTATCATCAAATAATATATTAGGATTCCAATAGAGTGTTGTCCTGTTATCTTTGATATCTCTGTTTGCAGCTTGTTCATAGTTGGGAGAAAAGAACTGTCGTGAGAGTGTAAAGCCTTTAAATATGTATTGTTTATATTCGCCTGCGAGAGAAGAATTGTCCGAAGCAGTACCACCTTTTTTGGTGTATATACAAATAGCGCCTACAGACCCTCCGTTTAATGGAGCTGCGAAAAATGGGGGTGGATTAAACCGTATAAGCGCTACATCACTTAACGGCATGTTTTGGATAACGTCCAACGTGGTAAGGGTTTCGTTCAGATAGAAGTAAGGTATGGGAAAACCTGTTGGGTTATCTTTCCTGCTTAGGTTACCAAAGGCAGAACCCCGGTACGAAAATATATAGCCGTTAGCCCGATCTCCGGAAATTAGCATTCCCGGAAAGCGGCCTTTCATAAACTCTATAATAGGAATGCTGCTGGGATAAAAATTATTTGCAAGATTTATGTCAAAATATCTGTCAGTTACAAACAATGGACTCACGTATATTTTTGCCAAAGAATCTTTTTTGGAAACAGATGCTTTAACAATAACTTCTTTTAATGTTACCAAATCGTATGCCGCCGTTTGTATAAGAATATTTTTAACAGCATTGGTATTTAACAACGGTGCTTCCGGGGCAATAACATAAGGAGCTATAAGCGAAGTATCTAAAGAAGTGGTATAAAAATGAACTTGCGGATTTTTCGTATTCTTCTTTTTCTCATCCACACCGTTGAAGTACACAATGGAGTTCCCATACACATTATAATCTTTAAGAATAAATTTGCCTGCGCTGTCTGGTTCAAAATAACCTATATATTTAGTTGAATCTGTGTTTTGAATAAGAAAAGAAACCGGAAGCTTGCCTTTAAGATTAGCTGCATTATAGTTGATTATCTTTCCTAACAGGTTTAATGAATTTTCAGGATAATATTTTAATACCTGTGGTTTGTTTTCCAGTATTTGCTGCCAGCTAAACCGCCGCCAGCCGTTGGTCAGCATTACCAGGTCCAGTGCTTGAGTTGTGGTATCGTTGTTATTTTCAAAATAATAATTGGGATGGTGGATATAGCCTTTCAATTCGCTTGTCAATAATAAGGTAGAAAGAATGTTTGAGGAAACGCTGTCTTTTAAATCGGCATCAATTACAGATATAGAATAGCTGCCTTTGGGCATTATAGACGTATTGCTTTTAAACTTTAAAGTAAATGCCGACTTTGCTTTGGGCAAGAATGAAATTGTATCCTGGTTAAGCTGCAAGGCTAAAGCATCTTGGTGGTTTACGAACAATACCCGTTCTGCCTGCGGCACATTGTCTGTATTGAACAAAGTCAGGCGTACTATTCCCGTCTGAAAATATTTTTTAGGGATTGTAACGACATTTCCTTCTTTATCCAATAGTATATTATACGAAACCACTTTTCCATTATTTTGAGAAGCGACTAATATAATATTGTCCTTTTTTACTGCCCCTTGTGTTTTACACGCAACGACTACTTCGATATCTTCTGTATTTATTTTCGATACCGCCAGAATATAACCTTCCTGTTTGAGAGCAGGCAAAAGAAAATCTTTCATTGAGCCATCAGGAAAATGTACTTCGGCATTATAAGAATGATTGAGTAAAGGCAGCAGATAAAAGAATCCCATGCCATCGTGCAGGGATTTGAAGGAGATTATCTCCTTGCCGTTGTCTTTAATAGCGCCATACACATTTATTGGTAACCCTTTTATGTCAGTGGCTTTGAATGCTACCTTATTGGTAAGGCTATCTACCAAATCGCCGCCTTCCGGGAAAAAATTAATCAAATAATTTTGAATTATTTGGGTAGCAGAATCATTATCTTTTATTTTAGAATTAAGGATATGGATGTCTTTATGAAACAGGTAAACTTCATCAAAATTCATCATCCACGATGTATACGTCCTTAAAGAATAAATGCCAGCGGGCAACTTTGGCGAAATATCAATATTACCATTGGCACACCCGTCATTCAATAAAAGCTTGTTTTCTGCCACCATCTTCCCAGCCTTGTCAACCAATTGTACATAGACTACTTTACTGATTGTTGTAGGCATGCCAAAAGAAGTTGCATATAGCTTGTACCACAAGGTATCGCCTGCGACTACTGAAGTTTGGCTGGTATGGACATATATTTTTTCCTGTGGGTATTTTTGAAACCATGCAAGCAGCTTATCGGGAATTGATTTTTTAACTTCCTGAGATTGGGCAATCGGGTTTAAAAAAAGGGTACAAAAAAGAATAAATATTATAGTCAGTACCTGTCCCATTTGAAAATTAAAATTAAGAATTAGTAAAAAATACTAAATTAATCCTATCCGCTTACGACTGATAGCCATCTAAGAGTTAAATATTATAAATTTATTTACAATGAGTTATAGCGCTTGAGAGAATAAGTTATTACAGCTTTATCATTAGCACCTACCACAAGCAAAGCATCATTTAACACCTGCAGGCTTCTTATATCTGCCCTGATGTTTAACCCGCTTTGCGATTGGTTTATATACTCAAAATTCCCTTTACCATCGCCTGACAAAACAATGCCGTGATTCGCACGAAACCTGCCAAATTTAATGCGAGTCCATGCATTGTTGCCTGCAAGAATTATGTCTTTTTTTCCATCGCCGTTTACATCGGCAGCGGCCATCGCATATACCGGCGCATATTGCACCTGTTGGGGCAGAGGTTTTACAGCAAAGCCGGCACCGGCATCGTTCTGCAAATAAATGGTAGATGATATTTCAGCAGATAATTTTGAGGCGTCTTTTAATTGCGCAGGAGTAAACACTTCATTAATGGTTGACGAAGCATACGTTCGATAATCATTAAACTTTTTTTTCAGCATAGGCAATTGTTCAACCAGGTCATCCCTGGAAGGAGACGGATAAGAAGTGCCATTGATATAGTAGCAAAAAATAGGATCGATAGAGCCGTTGCCGTCAAAATCTTTATAATACATGCACATGGGTTCTTCCGCGGTTGCTTTGAATTGAGCATTGGTTCCTACATTACCTAAAACCAAATCCATATCTCCGTCTCCATCAAAATCATCCATCAAAATTTTATTCCACCAGCCTGATGAAGGAAATTTTATGTATTGGGATGAAGCATCCTCCAATTTGCCATTTTTATTAATAAAAATTTTAATGGGCATCCATTCGCCTACTATTACCAGGTCATTCGCACCATCGTGATTCAGGTCAGTCCAGGCAGCATCGGTAACCATTCCGATGTTTTTTAATGTGGGTGCAATGGTTGCCGTTGCCTCTTTAAAGTTACCTTTTCCATCGTTTATCAAAATATAACTGTCTGGCGCAACCGGGTACCTACCAGGTACAACGCGGCCGCCAACAAACAAATCAAGATCTTTATCCCCATCAATATCAGCAAAGGCAACACATCCTTTGCTCGATAATAACACAGGTAAGCCATTGCTGTTTTTTTTGAAATTACCTTTTCCATCATTCAGGTATAGCCTGTCCTGCAACAGGGAGTCATTTTCCGGGAACTCATAGCCGCCGCTGGCCACATACAAATCAGTATACCCATCCTGGTTAGCATCAAAAAAAACGGCACTAACATCTTCACTGGCCGAATCCCTTGTGATATCCGGTTGTTTAGCTAAGACAAAATTCCCTTTTTTAGCCTGTATAAAAATGGCGCCAGGTTGCCCCTTCGCACCTCCTATAAACAGGTCTTCTAATCCATCTTTATTCACATCTGCTTTTGCCATACACGGCCCCTGGCGGGAAAGATAATTGGGTAGTAAGGATTGAACCGTAAAGTCATTGAAATCATTTTCTTTATGCGTATACCCAACAACATTATCAGGGGAAAAGAGCGCAGTATCTTTTTTTGTTTGATACAGCCATTTACCTGAAGCGTCTTTAATGTCTATTTTCAAGAGCTGATTCGCAGTAACTGTTCGCAATACCTGGTATTGATCAGTTGGCCAAATAATTAGTATTGAATCTATAATTGCATTATTCCCTAAACCAAAATTAAGCGTAGGATCAACAGAAGACTGATAACCTCTAACAGGAAATTGCTCCTGATAAAGCTGCTGATTACCACAAAACAATTTTACTTTACAGCCTATGCCTTCAGGGTTTTTGCTATCGCCCAGCAGTTTTATTTTTATATAATTGTTTTTTTTTGTAGTAATGCCATTGTTTCTATAGATGCCGGCGTAATCGTTGGTATTATTAATGATGATGTCCATTTTGCCATCATTATCAAGATCGGCATAGGCTGCACCGGCCGATATGACTTTTTTATTGAAGCCCCATTCAATCACTTTATTTTGAAATGTTTGCCCTGTTTCGTTGTGAAAAATATAGTTTGGTATTTCAACGATTGGCATTTTGTCTATGATTTCTTTAAAAGAGCTTACCATTTCTCCTTTATTAGCTCTGACTAACTGATCGCTTGAGAAATTCATAAAATCAAGATCTGAAAAGTCTTTTACAAATCCGTTCGTAATTAATAAATCTTTATAAGCATCATTATCAAAATCACAAAGCAAAGCAGCCCAACTCCAATCTGTGTTTGAAATATTCATTTGCTGTCCAATTTCTGAGAAAGTGCCATCTCCATTATTTTTTTGCAACATATTTCTTACGTACTGAGGTTTAAGTCCTTTATCTATCAAAAGAGACGTTTTATAAAAATTATCAGGACCCGTATGTGTTTTCTGAAGATAATTGTCTTCCGACAACATATCGAGCGTTATAATATCTGTTAATCCGTCATTATTATAATCCGCTGCATCACTTCCCATAGAATTAAGCGAAGCAACATCAAAACATTCAGAAAACGACTCACTAAAAGTGCCATCTTTATTATTGAGATAGAAATAATCAGGTTCTTTGAAATCATTTGAAACATACACATCAGGCCATCCATCATTATTAAAATCAGATACTGCAATGCCTAACCCAAAACTGAATACATTAAAATTAAAGCCCGCTGCTTCACTTACATCTGTAAAATGCCCATTGTCATTTCTATAAAGTCTGCTGGCATAATCAGGGCTTTTAAGATTTCTTAAACCAGGATTAGAAAAAGCACCTGTTGAATATTTGGATAAAGAATGATTTAGTACAAAGCAATCAAGATCACCATCTTTGTCATAATCAAAAAAACTGGCTTGAGTTGAATAGCCGCTGTCATCGAGCCCGTATTTAGTAGCCTGTTCAGTAAAAGTAAGGTCACCGTTATTTATAAAAAGTAAATTTTTTCTTCTTTCAGGATCGTCATCAGCACTTCTGCAGACGTATATATCCATTAACCCATCGTGGTTAATATCAACCATTACCGCACCTGTACACCAACCTTGCAATAATGCAATGCCACTTTTATCAGTAATGTTTTCAAATTCGAAATTGCCCTTATTGAGGTAAAGCCTGTTTTTAACCATATTTCCTGTAAAGAAAATATCAACGAGCCCATCGTTATTTATATCCCCAGCAGCAACTCCGCCACCGTTATAAAAATATATATAGCGAGTGATGTTCAACGATTCATCTTCTTCCAAAACATTCCTGAAATCAATTCCTGTTTCTCCCTTGCCTACTTCAGAAAAAAAAGTTGGCGTATTGTTTTTACAATTTTGAAACAACATCAGAAGAGCGGCAAAAAGGAATAGAGGAAAAAATTTCATTTTTCAGGTTAATATTTATTTGTTTATGCTAAATACCATAGGAAATTGATTGTTCACTCCAAATATGATTTTATTTCCAACAATTACACTGTTTCGCACATCGCCATTTACTTTTAATCCGGATAATGCAGGGCTTAGCCGGTTAAATTGTAAATTGCCTGTATTGATTAAAACATCTCCTTTTCCACAACCGTATGCTCCGAATTTTATCCGGGAATAAGATTGATTGCCAGAGATGATGATATCTTTTTTGCCATCATTATTTACATCAATTATATTGATGCTGTATACAGGATACCATTGTGCCTGAGCAGGAAGAAGATGTGCCTTAAATCCTTTGCCAGTATTCTCCAATACAAGATTTCCCATTTGAGCAGCAGTAAAATGTTCAGCTTTATCTAAGCGTTCTTTAAATATATCTTTTACCTCTGCTTTTGCATATTCAGCATAATAAAGAAATCTTTTATTGTAAGATGGAATTTGTTGCATTAAATCATCCCTGCTGTATATTGGCCAAAGTTTATGATCAATGTAATATGAAGTAACAGGTTCTGCAGTACCGTTATCATCAAAGTCAGCATAATACATTTCCATCGGTTCGGCTGCGCTTGCTTTAAATTGTGTATTCAACCCCTGGTTTCCTGCAATGATATCTATGTCACCGTCATCATCAATATCTGCAGTATAAATAGTATTGTATAATCCATGCTCAGTACTATTTGTATAAGCGCTGTCTTTTTCGAAATGATCACTTTTATTTAACCACACTTCCACTCCCATCCAGTAACCTGCAATAATTAAATCTTGCTTCCCATCTTTATTAATATCTGCTATGGCAGATGCAGTTATAAGATGCTGCTTATCAAAATTGGGCAACCATTCATTGTGTTGTTTTACAAAATTTCCTTTGCCATCATTCAATAATAATTGTGACCCGCTTGCTTCGGGATATTTTCCCGGTATACAAAACCCGCCATTAAACATATCCGGAAAACCATCCCCGTTGAAATCAGCAATACTTATTGCATTATCATTTATAAAATCCCCGGGCAATGCATTATTGCTTTTTATAAATAATCCTTTACCATTATTCAGGTATAATCTATTTTGCAGCAAGCTGTCATTGGGTTCCATTTCGTAGCCACCGCTGCCAACAAACAAATCATTATCTCCATCCCCGTCTGCATCAAAAATAGCCGCCGTAATGTCTTCATATCCGGCATCCGCCGCAAATGCTTTTTCATCAAGCCGTACAAAACCTCCATTGTTGTTCTGCAGAAAAAATACAGCAGGTTGTCCATTTGCACCACCAATAAAAATATCTTCCAGCTTATCGCCATTAATATCTCCCTTAGCCATAGCTGGTCCCTGCCGGCTAAACCATTGGGGTAATAAGGTTTGCCTGGTAAAATCGTTATAAAAATTCTCTGTATGTTTAAAAGTCAGCGAATCCGCATAAGTAAATAATGTTTGAGCAGGTTTGATTTCGCTCAACGAATCCGGTGAACCACTTTCAATATTTATGATAATGGTTTTGTTTGTAGCCGGGTTTTTTACAGATGAAATAACACTGGTTGGCCAAATAACCTGTACTTCCTTTACTGAATCTGTAGCTGCTATACCAAAATGCACAGTATAATCTACACTGGATTGAAATCCTTTCGAAGGCATCATTTCCTGTTTTTGCATTCCGGCAGCGGTATGTAGTGTTACAACAGCGCCTATTCCAAACGGGTTTGACCCATTTCCCTTTAATTTAATGTCAATATATTTATGCTTAGTTCCGGATTGTTCCAAATTGTTTCTGTAAATACTGGCTACTTCATTGCAGTTATTCGTAATGATGTCAAGGTCGCCATCATTATCCAGGTCGGCGTATGCCGCTCCGGCAGCGATGGTAGGTTCATCCAGACCCCAATCAGTTGCTTTATTGGAGAACCTGAAATTGCCTTCATTTTTAAACATATAATTTGCCATTTTTATGGTTGGCAGTTTATCCATCCGGTTACTCATCATTTGCCGTTGCTTTTCCGGGTCTTTCTGTAACATGATATCTACATTGTATTTTATGTAGTCCATGTCGGTATAATCTTTTACATACCCATTTGTAACAAAAATGTCTTTATTCCCATCGTTATCAAAATCAGCAACCAGTGGAGACCAGCTCCAATCGGTATTGCTTATACCCGCATATTGGCCTATCTCATCAAAAGTGCCATCACCCCTGTTGAGGTGCAACATGTTACGGCTGTATTGTTTAAAAAAACCATTGTTGAAGAGTATCTGGAATTTGTCAAAATTTTCCGCACCATTATGCATTTTTTGCAAATAATTCCCTTCAGGAAGCATATCCAGACTAACAATGTCTTCCATCCCATCATTATTAATATCAGCCGCGGCATTGCCCATACTAAAGAGGCTGGTATAAGAAAACATGGTACGACTCATTTCCTTAAATGTTCCGTTTTTTTGATTGATAAAGCAATAATCCGCCTCATTAAAATCATTGCTTATATAAATATCCGGCCAGGAGTCATTATTTAAATCACTAACGGCAACCCCCAGACCAAAAGAAAGTACATTTGAAACTATGCCTGCGGGATTCGTTACATCCGTATACAATCCATTATCGTTGCGATAGAGATGGGTTCCAACATCCGGATTTGTTTGTTGGCGGATGCCAGGCTTTTCCTGCGCCCCCTGCATATACGCTTTGCTGCTGTGATTTATAACAACAAGATCAAGGTCATTATCTTTATCATAATCGAAGAAGGCCGCATGTGTGCTATACCCCTTGTCTGCTATACCGTATTTTTCAGCCTGCTCCGTAAATGTATTGTCATGATTATTAATAAAAAGGAGGTTTTTCCTTTTATCAGGGTTCGCATCGGCACTTCTGCACACATATATATCCAGCCAGCCATCGTTGTTAATATCTGCCATAGTAGCACCGGTACACCAGCCTTGTTTTTCCGCGACAGTGCTTTTTTCTGTTATATCTTCAAACTCAAAATTACCCTTGTTTAAATACAACCTGTTTTTTACCATGTTACCTGTAAAAAAAATATCGGTTAATCCATCATTATTAATATCTCCTACAGCCACTCCCCCCCCGTTGTAGAAATACGGATAATTTAAAACATTAAATTCGTTGTCTTCAACTAAAAGGTTTTTAAACTTTATATTTGATTGGTCATCGGAAATTTTTGTAAATAGCTTTTTTTCAGGCTCCTTACATCCATTAAAAAAACATGTTCCGCAAATCAGAGAGAAACAGACTGAATATTTTAAAAGTTGATTGCCATTTTTGGAAGGTTTGTTCCACTTCATAATCGAATATTTTTACCAGTTTCTACAATAATGTACAGAACAATCTTTAATAAAACCGTTATTAAAAGGTAATTGATATTAAAAAGGTCACTTCAATAAAGAAGTGACCTTTGTTAAGTAAATAAGCAATTTTATGGATTCCACCAAAGCTTTGTACTGGTTTTATCAGGGCCACCCAATTTTTCCACACCACTTTGATATCCGTCAGCATTCACTGTAATCTCACTTGGAGGGAAGATTAAACGCTTCACACTTCCCGCATCTACAGACGCATCGGGGTTATCATTGTTAATTCTTGGATATAATTTGGGAAAGCCTGTACGTCTGAATTCAGCCCATGCTTCACCACTCATGGAAGGGTACAGGGACAACCATTTTTGTGTGGCGATTTGTTCACGCTGCACATCTTCCGTAGACCCAAACGCTACAGGGATAGTAGACAATGGCCCGATATTGTAAGGAGCCGGTCCGGCAAAAGCCTGTGGGGTATTCGTACTGGTAACATAAGCATCCGCAGATCCGCCAACACCCCACTGATCCAGAGAAGCCCTGATTCCATTTTCGTAGCACTGCTTCGCGGTATATGACCCAACGTTCCAGCCATTTAGTTTTGCTTCAGCCATATTGAACCAGGTTTCTGCAGCTACATAGATGGTATGGGGTTCGGTAGCATTAGCGGCATTTTGAAACCTCGGTACCACGTTACTGTTATTATCGTTGCCATTAAAGCTTTCCGACATTTGAAGAATGCTTAATCCATTGCGGATACCCTTAAATGCTCCTGTATTTTTTGCAGGTGCCCAATACATAGGAATCCTGGGGTCCTGGTATCCTTTCATAATACTTTCCATTGATGCGCTCATCCTGAATTCGCCCCATTCTGAAATTACGCCAAGCGGATTTAAATAATTGGGTGGTGTGGGGGTCATATTGGCATTATCAGCACTATTGAGTAATAAGCCCCCGGCCGCCGCAATAGCCGCTTCCGCCTGGGTTTTAGCAATGTCCGGAATTTTCTTAGATACCCGGATTGCCGCCCTTAAACGTAAGCTATTTCCGAGTTTTAGCCACTTTGATAAATCTCCGCCATAAATGATATCTCCTGTTGCAAAAGCTTTTTTATCTGTGTTCTGACTCAATACTCCTGTTGCTGCAGTCAGTATTTTGAAAAAATCCATGTAAATATCTTCCTGACTGTCGTACTTAACTACATCCTGCCCATTACCTACCTCGGAATAAGGAATGGGTCCGAAGGCATCTGTCATAGGCATAAAAATGTATGCTTTCCAGATTTGAGCAACAGCTTCCCTTAACGGATCAGGTGATACGGCACTTGGCGATGTTTGATTGATAATTTCAGTTAAGGTAGTAGCTCCTTGCAAAAAGGAACTCCAGCCGCCGTTTATCCATCGACCAACCATTTCATTACGGTCGCTTGGAAATGCTGCCTGCGTGCACGAAAAGAATTGAGCTTGTTCATCTGACGCCAGCGATACCAACAATTGATAGCCGCCAGCCCATTGGTCTGTATTGGTAATACCTGCATACTCAGCCGTAGTAAAAAGTTTATCAAGCTGTTTAGGCGCCAGGTTTACTATTTTTGTTTTGTCCGTATTTAAGTCTTCAAAGTCCCTGGTACATGAAGCTAAAAGCGACAAAATAGCAAAGACAGGTAAAAGTTTAAAACCCGTAATATATCGTTTCATGTGTAAGTACATTTTTTAATTAAAAGTTCAGGTTTAAGTTGAGCCCATAGCTGCTTGTAAAAGTAAGACAAAAAGACTCAATGCCTATCAACCCTTTATCGGTTGATACAACCAATTCCGGATCAAATCCTTTAGCAGCATTTTTTATGAAAAACAGGTTACGACCGGTAAAAGAAACAGAAGCTCCTTTAATACGGGTTCTTGAAAGAGCAGTTTGAGGTATGCTATAGCTAAGTACGAGTTCCCTTAACCTGATATTGGATGCGTCATAGGTAAACGCCTCGCCGGCTGGTGTATTTCTTCCGCCAATTTTAGACCAATACTGTTCCGCGGTTATGGTTATATCATTTTTGGAGCCATCAGCCTTAACGCCGTTCACAATAAAGCCGTCTCTTCCGGCAAGTGTTTCTGCAGCCATTCCGTCACCATATATATTGGCATTTGTGAACGATGATATTCTACCCCCCATTCTTGCGGATATAAGAAAGCTAAGAGAAAAGCTTTTATAAGTAAACTGGTTACCTAATCCTCCAATCCACTTTGGACGGCTGTTTCCGATATACACGGTTTGTCCGGCAGTAATCAATGGTACCCCGTTATCGCCAACTACTACATTACCTGCATTGTCCCTTACAAAGCCCCTGCTGTACATTTCACCATAAGGCTTGCCTACCACTGCTTTAACCTGGTTCATAAACCCATCGCCACCAAGGGGGTATTCAGGCGAGGTAGGCAATAAGGAGATAACCTTATTCTTATTCTTAGCATAATTTACATAAAAATTCCAGGTAAAATCACTGGTTTTTATGGGAGTAACATTCAATGTTATTTCTATACCTGTATTTTGCACATCACCGGCATTAATAAATTTGTATTGATAACCTGATGCCGGCGGGGTTACTACATCAATCAATTGGTTCTTGGAATTTGTTTTGTAATAACTAAACCCGGCGTTAATCCTGTTGTTAAATAAACCAAACTCAACACCATATTCCCGTGATGTGGTAATTTCCGGCTTTAACGTATCAACCGGATTAGTCTGGCTTTTTGATATACCACCACCTGGGGTTATAGAATAGTATTCTTTAGTTTGAAACGCTTCAGGATCAATCCCGGTTTGGGCTACCGATGCCCTCAGTTTCAGTAAACTAACAAAATCAGGCAATTTAACCATATCAGATATAATAGCGGTAAGACCGGCAGAAGGGAAGAAATACGACCATTGGACTTGAGGTAAAGCAGAAGACCAGTCATTTCTACCAGTAACGCTGAGAATCAGGAAATTTTTATAGTCAAAATCAGCGCTTCCATACAAAGAATTCTTTTTATATGGAGTGTAACTTTCTGTTGAAGCAAGTTTACCTGACTGGGCGTTATTGAGCGTAAAAATATTTTCGTTAACTAAAGCACTCGCGGTGCTGCTGAGTGAATAACTCTTATTATACTTCATTTGCCCACCAGCATTAGCACTGATACCAAAATCTCCGATTCTTGTATTATAGCTTAACAGGAAATCATTGTTAATAAAGGTAGAGGTACTGTTGGTTATATTAAAATATCCATCCTCCGCAATTACATAAGTATCCGCAAACCTGCGGTCCTGGCTGTTGTTTACATATCTGTTTAATCCTGTTCGAACCAACAGGCTTAAATTAGGCAGAAACTTATATGTTAAGGAAGCCATACCTTTTACGTTATCGGCGTCAAAAAAATTGCTGCAATTATATTTTACCCAATACGGATTTTCGCCACCGTTAGAGCCAGGGCGCCAGTAGTTTTGTGTAAGTTCCCTGTCGGTATTATAGAACTGGTAATGACTTTTGATATAATCTACACCTATATTGGTAGGCAACCGAAGAATCTGGCGGTTAACATTAGCAAAATCCTCGCCAGCCCTAACATAATTGTCTGCTTTTTGATCAAAGTAGGTAACTTTTGTGTCAAAAGACAGTTTATCCGTAATGTTTCCGGTAACCCTGAAGTTGAAATTATGGCGAAGGAATTTGTTGTTATCAACAATACCATTTCCATATATATTGGTATAAGAGAAAAAAGCCTGTACTTTTTCACCACCGCCACTCACGGAAATGCCGTTAGTGAAAGTTTTACCAGTGGTATAAAAATCATTGAAATTATTTGGATGTGATTTTAACACAGTGGTTGTATCATCTGCCGGATCAATACTCCAGTTCCTCACAGTTTGACCGGTTATTTTAGCACCCCAGGCTATTTCAGAATTGGAAAGATATTGCCCGCTGCTACCTTGGGAATATTCATTCTGAAAGCCCCGCAGGTTCTTTGGGGTTTCCGCCTGGAAACTACTGTTGAATGAAACCGCAAGCGATCTTCCTGTAAATCCCTTTTTGGTTGTAATAATGATAACGCCATTGGCGGCATCACTTCCATATAATGCTGAAGCCGACGATCCTTTTAGTACGTTCATTGAGGCAATATCATCGGGATTTAATGTGCCCATATCGCCCGGTACACCATCAATGATAATTAAAGCCTCGCTACTCAGCTTAATTGATCTGTCGCCCCTTAGTACAATACGAACATTTGACCCAACGCCCTGAGATGACCGGACAACATCCAGGCCGGCTACCTTGCCAGAAAGAGAGTTGGCAACATTTGTTTCGCGTGCCTTGGTAATGTCTTTGGTTTCTACAGATTGAGTAGAATAGTTGAGGCTCTTTTTAGTTTTTTGAATGCCGAGTGCGGTTACCACCACTTCATTTAATTGTTGTGTGTTCCCGGATAAATCTATGGTCACATCAGTTTGGTCAGCGCCAATCGGTACCTCCTGGGTTGTAAATCCCACAGAAGAAATGATGAGGGTTACTTTACCCGGTGGAACTGAAATAGAAAAACTGCCATCCGTTCCGGTAACGGCTGCCTGTGATTTGCCCTTGACTGTGACAGTAGCGCCAACCACATCTGTTTTATCAGTGGAGTTGATAACTTTCCCTTTAATTGTTCTTGTTTGAGCAAATAAAAAGGATAAGGAAAAGAGTAGGAGAAAACACGTTAAAAGAAATTTTAACTTGTGCATAAGCATTTAGTTTTGATCTGTATTAATGTTAAAACCTTAAAATCGATACTAAATTTAGTTTGTTTTGTACAGAAGTTCAATAAATACAAAAAATATTGCGCAAACGTTTGAAAAAATTATGGACGGCAGGAGTTAACTCTATAATAAAAAGAAAAATACACATAGTGTAACATAGCATGTCGAATGTTTAAAATTCATAAAAAAATGCGCACATTTAATGTGCGCATTTTTTTATGAATCAAATAACAAATTTAGATTAAAAGTTTGGTCCACCGGTATCCCACCACAAACGGGTAGCAATATCGTCTTTAGCGCCACTTCCCATTTTGGTTACTGCATCTGCAACAGCTGCGGTATTACCTGTTCTTTCAGCATTAACAAATGGCATTCTTTTGATCCACTCATTTGCAGGTATGATACCCCAGTCAGGACTGCTATCATTTTTGGCAACATGCGGTATTTTAGGATAACCAGTTCTTCTGAAATCTACCCAGGCTTCCAATGTTTGAGTGAATGCGGCAAGATATTTTTGTGTAATGATCTTTTCCAATTTCAACTCATTATTATCAGCATCATTCCAGGCTATCGTAATAGTGGAGAGGGCCGTAAAGTTGTTACGGGCATCAATGGGATCCACATAATTAATAGGCTTACTGGTTGCATCTGCGAGGTAAGCATCTACACCACCTGCTCCCCAATCAGCAAACGATAATTTCACACCATTCTCATAATTGTCTTTTGCTTCTCCAGCTCCGTCCCAACCACGTAAGGCAGCTTCAGCTTTCAGGAAGGCAACTTCTGCAGCTGTAAAATCTCTGCGGGTGGTAACGCTGTTAAAGTCATTTGCAACCTTGGAAAAAGGAACGTGGTCTGCTTTTGCCATGATGTAAGCCCCATTGCGAATTCCTTTATATGGAATCGAAGGGTGATCAGAGGCTAAACTTGCATCGCTTAATGGAGCAAAGTATTTCGAAATTCTGCCATCTTTTAATCCTACCATAAATGATTCCATCGGTGCGCCCATTCTGGTATCGTCCCACTGATAACAAATCTGCGCTACCGGCATGATATTTCCATTTAAAGAATTGATGAAATTATCAGCATTGGTTTCGATTAAGCCTGCATCGTCTGCCAGTGCTTTTTCACCTTCAGCCTTAGCAGTGGTTGGGTCAACTTTTGATATACGCATTGCTAACCTCAATCTCAAAGAATTCACCAGTTTCATCCATTGGGTGATACTGCCTTTGTAAGCAGTAGGATCAAATTTTGTAAAACCTGTATAGGCTTTGTTCGCTCCAAAATCTGCCTGAATGGTATCCAATTGTTTAAATAAATATGAATACAAATCAGACTCTTTGTCGTACAAAACTGAAGTTGCAGCACTTCCAAAATTAGTATAAATCACAGGTCCATGTATTGCTGCCAATTTAGAAATTCCCAAAACACGAACCAGTTTGGCCCAATCAACAAATAGCGGCAAATTATTATTATTAGCTAATTTGATTACTTGTTGTGATGGTGACATTATACTTCCATATATTCTGTCCCAATAGGTATTCCAGCGTATATAATAAGTAGTATTATTCACATTGCCTACAAAATCGGTAGGGGTGTTCATAAATCCCATCCACGAATCATAGCACAAGTCTTCCTCAATCTGGTGACCATTGAGATTAAATATTAAACTGGAAAAAGGAGACCCTACAAGGTTGAAATCCTGCTTAAGCAGTTCATCAGAAATTTGATTGGGATCCTGATTAGTCTCCACAAAATCCTTTGTACACGAGCCTAGTATAGTCAAACACAATAATGCAACAATTATTTGTTTCATGTTAAATTAATTTAAAATTCTATAATGTAAACTTCACGTTAAACCCAAATGACCTTGTTGGAGGCAAGCTAAACACGTCGTTTGACTGCATGGAATTGCTTGTACTCATAGCCTGTTCAGGATCGTATGGAGCTTTTTTGTAGAAGAAGAACAAATTTCTTCCAACAAGAGAAACAGAAGCGTCTTTGAAAAAAGGATTGGCATTTTTGGACCTGAAATTGTATCCAATAACGAATTGCCCTAATCTTATGTTCGTTCTTTTGAAAATGTAGGGTTCCATAATTTTATTCCTATCACCTACAGCTGAATAATAAGTATAAGGGTCAATAGAAGATACGGCAGTTCCCGTAGAGCTTGCTGCATTAATCTCCACACTACCTTTATCTCTTGCTTCAGCTGTTCTTTCACTTACACCATACGAGTCGAGGAATGCTTCTGTTTTGGAGAATGCAATACCTCCGAATTTTCCATTGATAAGAAAACTGGCAAAGAAATTATTGAAGGTAAAACTGTTGTTCCATCCTAACAGAAAATTAGGATTAACATTGCCTACCTTTGTTTGAGTTGGGGCTTTTGTGGGAACCCCATTACCATCTAAAATAATAGCGCCTTTGGCATCCCTGTTAAAATGATAAATGTACACATCATTAAAAGAGCCGCCGGCTTTAATAATAGAAGCAAAACCTTCATCATCACCACCAACCTGGTAGCCCGGATTGTCGGGAAATAATTCAACAATTTTATTTTTGTTTTGTGAACCATTGAAGGCAGTTCTCCAGCTAAAATGCCGCGAGCGATATGGATCTGCTGTTAAAGTGAACTCAAATCCATGGTTGTCGATCTTTCCAACATTCACATAATAATATTGATATTCCGAAGCAGATGTTTGCGACTTTAATGTTACAAACTGATTAGTACTGATGTCTTTGTAGTAAGTGAATTCTAATCCAAGTCTTCCATTTAAAAACCTGATTTCTGCACCATATTCATTACTTTTTATCTTTTCAGGTTTTAAATTGGTGAATGGTACAATGCCATTCCTGTTAATACCTCCAATACCAGCAGGACCACCTGCCCCAGCAATAGTATTCAATGGATTTACTGTGTTAAAGGGTACTTCATTAGCGGTTTGTGACAAAGACGCTCTTACTTTCAAAAACGAAATAGCTTTTGGCAATTGAACCATTTCACTAATTATTGCAGAAGCCCCAATAGAAGGGTATAAATAAGATTGGTTGCCGGTAAGTGCAAGTGTAGAAGCCCAGTCATTACGTGCAGCCACATCCAGGAATACCATGTCTTTAAACCCAATAGTGGCATTTGCAAAAACAGCTTCCTTAATTACATTGCTGATGGTTTTGTTGAAAATTACATTATATGGCATGTTGGCAAAAGTGAAGAAATTAGGATATTGTAATGATACAGTACCATTGTTCACGCTCATACCATTATTGAAAGTATTTTTCTGGTAACTAGCCCCGGCTAACGCGTTCAAACTGAAATTTCCAAATGTTTTGTTATACGTCAGAATCGCATCCGTGTAAAGCGACTGGTCATTATATTTTTTATAATTCCACGTTCCGTTCGGACTAACACTTACTGAGTTGCCGGCGGCAGCATAACGATAGTCTCTCTCTACTGTATTGTAATCAATATTACCTCTTACTTCTAACTTAAGGTTCTGGGCAAGATCGTAAGAGAGCTTTAAGTTGACAATTGCGCGTTTGGAAGTAAGTACTTTGGGATCATTATAAAGTTCCCAGAAAGGATTGTTTTGTTTTTCTTCAGTAGAATACCAGTTCATTTTATATAAATTCCTTGTACTGTCAAATACTTGGTAGTTATCCTTATAAGTGTTAAAATTCCTATCCCTTGCAAATAAATACAAACCGGTAAGCGGG
Source organism: Chitinophagaceae bacterium (assembly GCA_020847395.1). Taxonomy (GTDB): domain Bacteria; phylum Bacteroidota; class Bacteroidia; order Chitinophagales; family Chitinophagaceae; genus Agriterribacter. The sequence continues at coordinate 25,911 of JADLCD010000075.1, read as the reverse complement.
TTGTTATAATAACCGGCACCTGGGCGATTGTATGATTTTTCTGCCGATAATATTATATTAGAACTTATGGTCAATTTGTCGTTCAATAATTTTGTGCTTTGATTAAACGAAAAATTATTCTTGCCATAAGTGTTGGTTGGCATCACACCCTTGGCAGAAATATTCGCATAAGAAAAATAAACTGTAGTTTTATCGGTTCCACCGTGTATTGCTACTCCATTCGTGATGGTATTGCCAGTTTGGAAGAAATCCTTGATATAATTATTCTGATAATTACCCTTTACAACAGTTTGTCCTGCTGGCGTCCAACTGTAATCTCCGCCTACTGTTCCATATCGATATTGAAATTTAGGCAGGTCTGAAACTTGTTCCAAAACAGTACTATGATTAAAATCTATGGATACTTTACCAGCTTTACCTCTTTTGGTAGTAATTAATATTACACCATTTGCACCTTGGCTTCCATAAAGAATAGATGCGTTGGCACCTCTTAACACGCTGATACTTTCAATATCAGCAGGATTTATTGCTGAAAGTCCGTCTCCACCATCGGTACCCCCATATGAACCCGGTTGATCGCCTTTATTATTTACCATGGGTATACCATCTATTACATATAAGGCCTCACTTAAACCGATTAAAGATTTATTTCCTCTAAGTACAGCCTTGGTAGAACCACCAGCCCCGGATGCACTTACTTTGATATCAATACCTGCCGCCTTACCATTCAAAGCGTCCACAAAATTGATGTTAGAAGCCTTTCTTAATTCATCACCTCCTACCTGCTGTGAGGCGTAGGTTAAAGCTTTCTTTTCTCTTTTAATACCCAACGCTGTTACAACCACCTCAGTCATATCTGTAGAAGATGTTGCTAAGGAAACAGAAACACTATTGTCAGTAGCAGCAACAGTAACTTCCTTTGTTGTAAAGCCAATTGATGAAATTTGCAAAACAATACTCCCCGATGGTACGGAAAACGAAAATTTCCCATCATTATCAGTAAGTGTTTGGGCATTTTTACCCTTCACTTTTACTGTGGCGCCAGGTACGCCATTGTTGCTTGCATCAGTTACAAGCCCGCTTAATTGCCGGGTTTGTGCTGACACTACATTTGCTATCAGCATAAATAGCAGCAGAAACTTAATTTTTGTCATAAGTGTCGATTTGGTTTTGTTAAAAAACTTAATTCAAGAAATAAATGGCGGAATTATTCATCAGGTTAATTGTATTTCATTTAATAGTTGCGGTTGTAAGCTTAATATACCAATGGATCAGGTAATTTTATTAGTATGTGTAAAGCATTAGCGGGATCAAGGTGAAAACGAAATGAAAAAATTTAGCTCGTCATAAGTATTAGTTTTGTTTCTCTTAAAATTGTTTTGGTAAAAACGGCATAAATTTAAACTTTTTAAACAAATTCAGTATTAACAACAAAGTAATTATTGTACAAACGGTTGCTTTAAATTATTTCCGAAATTAACCAGTGCTTAACTATCTTATAAAAATAAAAAGCAGTAATACAAAACATACAAGCTTTCCCGGGGAAAGAAACTATATTAAAAAATATCAACCTTTCAACTTATCATTCCCCCTGTGCCTGTTTGCATCCCTTATATTCTTTTTCTCAAAATTCTTTTGAAGCGCTTCTGTAAGATTTACGCCGGTTTGATTAGCCAGGCAAAGCAATACCCATAAAACATCGGCCATCTCATCGGCTATCTCTTTGCCTTTATCACTTTCCTTAAAAGACTGCTCGCCATAAGTTCTTACCATCAATCGGGATAGTTCCCCAACTTCTTCCATTAATATACCCAGGTTAGTGAGCTCACTGAAATATCTAACGCCCACGGTTTGTATCCATAAATCAACCTGTTGCTGTGCTTGCTGTATTGATAAGTCCATTTGTAGTTTTTTTGTTTGGCAATCAGGTGTCAGCTATCGGCAGTCAGCACTAAACCTATAAGGTTTGCAGCGCTGCAATGCAGCCCGGCAAACCTTATAGGTTTCTTTGTCCATAGCTCACCGCCCATTGCTCATAGCCCTAAAACACCACCCTGAAACTACCGAATATTCCAAAGCGTTCAAATGTTTTTTCAGGTAGTGGCCTTGGTAGTACCTTCCAGATAAAATCGAGCCTGAAAATTTTGAAAATATTATCTACACCGGTTCCTATTTCCATATAAGGCTTACCATCAAGCGATTTAAATGTGTGCCCGTTATTATCTGTATTATAATCTTTATTAGCCTGGCTCAAACCGCTCCACATAATTTTTGCTCCCCAAAATTGCCTGAACTTAAGCATTCTTGTAAGTGGTATAAACCTGAAAATACCGTTGCCAATATTATGCTCCACATTTATTCCCGAATACCAGTCTGCCAGGTATTCATACCGCGTCATCATATTGAAGGCATACTTATTATAATACCAGATATTGTTACCAGGCGGAATTTCAAGCAATGTATATGGCAACGTACCAGAAACTTTACCGGCATACAAATTATAATATATACTACCGAATGGCGAAAGTTTTTTATAATCCGATATGCTTCCGCCAATACGATGATAATTATAACTGCTGTTGAAAACTCCGGCAAAGCCTTTCATATAATGCGCTTCAATTATTGGCAAATCGCTGCCGAGGCTCATGCGGTAAAAATTTCCATCCAAAAATTTTTCGAGATATGCAAAGCGAACTTTTATACCTGTTTCAAAAGTATTCAAAGGCTCGCCGCCAGATTCAGAAGGGTAATGCTCTTTTAACGGAAGATTGCTTAATGGGGTAAACCGTCTTCGCTGGCCCGTAAGCGTTACAGATAATCCGCTGCTCCATTCTTTAAAATATTCCAGTTTCATCTGCTCTATTTTCATATACCGCAGCGGAACATTGGGTTTGCGCAATGCTATGGCAAAAAGATTATCACTGCCTACCTCATCATAATATACCTGGCCATTATCAATATCATTTAAATAGGAAGCAAATAATGTGGAGCGCGGAGATTTATTTAAAAGATATAAAGTTTGAAGCCTGCCTTTGAGTTTTTTATCAAGAAATCCATATGCCAAATATCCCGTTAAGTAAAGCTTGCGATGGAACCCTGTATTGGTGCCCAGGTCAAACCTCACTCTTGGACCTTCATATGCATTTGCTGTAAACCAGTTATACCAGGGGCCAATTTCATAATTGCCCACATTCTTATAACCGGTGCCTAAAAAATAAACCAAATCAGTAAACCGCTGAAAGCTCGGCATTGCCATCAGCGTATCAATCATTTGGTAAATGCCTTTCTCTGTTTTTGATAAATCCTCATGACGGGCATCCTGCCAAAATTCGTCTGTTTTTACATTTGCCGAATCCTGCACAATTACTTCTTCACGCAATTTATTTTTAGCAAGCGCTGCATCAACAGTTGTATCATTAATAAATATGTTCCGGTAGGTGCTTGTTTTTCTTCCAATAAAATTTAACCTGTTTTTATCCAGGAAAATAAAATCGGCAACAAACTTATCTTTCGAAAGAAACCATACAGAATCATTTACCAGTTGGTATTCCTGTATCAGGTCAAGCTTTTTTACAAAATTCAGGTTAGCGGTTTCAGGTACACGAAGGTTCATTTTCATTACCGCAAACGAGGAATCCGCAATCCACGCATCACCATCAAATGTATTTTCTCCCTTATGTTTTGGTTCAAAAACAAAGTGCAGCACTCGTCTTCCGCCAACATACTGTGTATCCGGTAACCGGTAATTATAATATGCAGAGCCGTTATCGCTGATCGGGCTTACAAAGTCTTTATCAAAAACCGGTATAAAGTTTTTATACACGTTTACATTCTGGTACATTCCCCCAAGCATTTTGCTGATACTCGGATTATTAAAACCCATCGTTTTTATGGCTTTCATTACCTCACGTGTTTTCCTGGGGCTCCGCTGGTAGTAATAATCAGATAGTGATTCTGTAAGATATAGCGGCAACACCGGCTTTGCTTCCGTAGTACTATCTATATTCTGGTTGATTACTTTTTTAAAAGGTTTTAAGATGGTAAGCTTTATCAGCTTGTTATTTGCAGGATCGTTAAGGTCAGCTTCAAGCTTATTGTATAGTTCGTATGAATAATTATCAAACCTGCTGCGATCATTAAGCGGCTTATTTTTTACAATTTTTCGCCACAAAATCATTCCTTTTCCAATCTTGCTTTTAATAACTATCTCTGTATTTTTTTTCCCCCGTTCCAGGTTAATAACTACCTGCATTTCTTCTGCGGTGGTGTCTATAGCAAGATAGAAATTTTCGTAACCAACATAAGTAACTTCTATAGTATCAGATGGCCATGCATCAAGCGTAAAAGAAAAGTTTCCTGCAGAGTCACTTAAGGTGCCTTCAGCCGAACGTTTAAATTTTAATGATGCAAAAGGAATGCGTTCTTCACTGTGAGAATCCTGTACATATCCGTATATTTTTCTTTGTTGCGCAAAAACAGAGCCGGTAAACAAAATTAAACACAAACATGCCGCCACATAAAAACGTAGTGATTTCAAAGCCATATGCAAAAATAGCAAGCGCAGGATGATAATATTCACATGAGCAGTATAATTTATATAAGTATTAAGAAACTGAAATGCATTTACCTATACCGATATGTAATATTTGCCATACCATGCTGTGAATTTAATCTGCGAATTAGTAACATCCCTTCAAAAAAAATCTATCGAAAAAACTTGCAGGAGTAGAATTTTAATACTTACTTTGATTTTCAAAGCACTTTTATGTCAGACAAAAATACAGGTTTAGACACACTAAAAGATATTAAACAGATGATGGAACGCAGCAGCCGTTTCATTAGTTTGAGTGGCTTAAGTGGTATTGCGGCGGGCGTATGCGCTTTGATTGGCGCCTGGTTTGCATTTCACGTAATCAGCAACAGCAGCGGGCATAGAGATTATGATAATTATTATCCTGATATGATTGCCCTGAAAGAATTTATGGGATATAAATTATTCCGCATTGCATTATTTACTTTAATTGCCGCATTTATACTGGCATTGATTTTTACCTGGATAAAAAGCAAGAAAAATAATGTGCCCATTTGGGGAACTTCTTCCAAAAGATTAATATGGAATGCTGCTTTTCCTTTAACAGCCGGGGGAATTTTTTTACTGCGCATGATACAATTGGGTTATTTTGGTATGATTGCACCAGGCTGCCTTATATTTTATGGTATAGCTTTGATAAGCGCCAGTAAATACACTTTGGGCGAAGTAAGGTATCTTGGTTACTGCCAGGTAATATTAGGGTTAATCAATTGCTGGTTTTTGGGTTATGGTTTATATTTTTGGACGATAGGATTTGGCGTATTGCATATTGTATACGGCGCAATGATGTGGTGGAAATACGAAAGAGCAGTGGGCGGTGGGCGGTGAGCTTTGGGTTTCAGTGGCTCAAAGCTGACCGCCGATAGCCCATAACCTATAGCTCACGGCTCATAGCTCACTGCTCAGCGCTGACGGCTGATAGCTAAAATAAACAAATGAAGAATCCGATAGAAAATTTAAATAAAGTATTCGACAGCCGGATAAGGTTGGGCATTATGAGTTCACTAATGGTGAATGAGGAGCTCAATTTTAACCAGCTAAAAGAAATTGTGGATGTAACGGATGGCAATCTTGCATCTCACCTCAAAAACCTGGAAGAGAACGGTTATATAAAAGTGCAGAAAGGGTTTATCGGCAGAAAAACAAATACTACATATTCCGTAACTAAAGCTGGTGAAAAAGCATTTAAATCGCACCTGGATGGTTTGGAACAAATGATTAAATCTTTAGGATAAAAAATTTTTTTAATTATATACTTTGAAATTCAAAGCACTTTTAAAACAAAAACTATATGCAAGTCAAAACTCAGGACGACAGTTTTTTACACAGGAACAGGTATACCATAAAAGGAGTGATTGTAGGTTTTCTCATTCTTGTTATGCTTATTCCTTCGGCATTCATCATGAACCTGGTGAGTGAGAGGTCAGACAGGCAACGGGAAGTTGCGAGAGAGGTAAGCTCAAAATGGGCAGGCGCTCAAACCATCACAGGGCCTTTGCTGGTTATTCCTTACAGCGAATCTATACAGGATAAAGACGGTAAAATAAATGTATTTGAAAAGTTTGCTTACTTTTTACCAGAGCATTTAACCATTAACGGTAAGCTGCAACCGGAAATACGGCACCGAAGTATTTTTAATATCGCGGTATATAAATCAGATATCACTATACAGGGAGATTTTACGCCTTTAAACATAGCGAAGCTCAATATTGCCAAAGCAGACTTTCATGCAGACAGGGCGTTTATCTGCATGGGTATTGATGACTTCAGGGGTATTGAAGAACAGTTAAATATTAAGTGGAACGACAGCAACTATACTTTTAACGCCGGCGTGCCCGACAATGCTGTTATTGCAAACGGCGTAAATACAGGTATTAATCTTACAGATGATGCTATTGCAAAAACAAACAGCTTTACCATACAGTTGCGTATACGCGGATCAGAAAGGTTATCCTTTACACCTGTTGGAAAAACCACCGAAGTACATTTTTCTTCACCGTGGATAAATCCCTCATTTGATGGCAGCTTCCTTCCGCTCACAACACCTGTTGTTACAGATAAAGGATTTACCGCAGACTGGAAAATTCAACACCTGAACAGGAACTATCCTCAAAGCTGGAAAAACGAAAAATACGATATAGCTGCTTCAGATTTTGGGATAACATTATTACAACCTGTAGACTCTTACGCTAAAACAATGCGCTCCGTTAAATATGCCATATTGTTTATAGCGCTCACCTTCGGATTATACTTCTTTGTAGAAATCTTGCAGAAAACATCTGTGCATCCTGTGCAATATGTATTAATAGGATTAGCGCTGAGCATTTTCTATACATTGCTCTTATCTATTTCAGAATATGTTCGCTTTAATATTGCGTATGCTATTGCTACAACAGCAACCGTACTATTGATAACGCTATATACAAAAAGCCTGTTTGGCAAATGGAAAATAGCATTACTCTTTGGCGGGTTGCTCGCTATGTTATACAGCTTCATATTTATATTGATACAATTACAGGATGGGGCATTATTATTCGGTAGCATAGGATTGTTCATACTTATTGCCATCATTATGTATTACTCAAGAAAGATTGACTGGTACGGCAGGAGTGTAATTCCTGTAAAAGAAAATGTTGCATTATCATAATAACACTATGAAAATAAAAATGATTTTGCCGGCACTTACTGAAGCAAAAAGCCCATACTGGCGGCCAATAAAATACTCGTTATTTCCACCATTGGGGCTTGCAACACTGGCAGCATATTGCAATGCAGATGACGACATTGATTTGCAGGACGAGCATGTGGAAGAGCTGAATACAGATGATGCGCCGGACCTTGTGATTATACAGGTATATATAACTAACGCATTCAGGGCATATAAACTCGCTGATCACTACAGGCTGAAGGGAAGTTATGTTTGCCTTGGCGGATTGCACGTAACATCATTGCCGGAAGAAGCAGCTCCACATGCAGATAGTATTTTTATTGGCCCTGGTGAAGAAACTTTTCCCAGATTTTTGAACGATTTCAGAAATAAGCGCCAGCTTAAAAAATATGTTTCGTTTGAAAGAAGTATTGAGCAGGTGCCCTCCATAAGGAGAGATTTGATAAAAAGAAATCACTATCTCGTTCCTAACTCAATAGTGGTTACGAGGGGTTGCCCGCATCATTGCAGCTTTTGTTATAAGGATGCATTTTTTGAAGGAGGAAAATCATTCTACACACAAAAAACAGATGATGCACTTGCTGAAATTGACAGGCTGCCCGGCAAACATTTATATTTTCTCGACGACCATTTGCTCGGTAATCAAAAATTTGCAGCCAATCTTTTTGAAGGAATGAAAGGCATGAACCGGGTATTCCAGGGAGCATCTACCGTTGATGCCATACTGCGTGGTAACCTTATTGAAAAAGCCGCGGAAGCAGGTATGCGGAGTGTATTTATCGGCTTTGAAACGCTGAGCAACAAAAATCTTATGCAGAGTAATAAAAAGCAAAACCTCGGCAGGGATTATAACGAAGCTATCAGGCGGCTTCACAGCCTTGGTATAATGATTAATGGCAGTTTTGTTTTTGGGCTGGATGAAGATGATGAAGATGTATTTGACAGAACAGTGGAATGGGCGGTTAAAAACGCCCTCACCACCTGCACATTTCATATACTTACTCCTTATCCCGGCACGGGTTTATATAAAGAAATGCAGCAGCAGGGAAGAATATTGCACAGCAACTGGGATTTGTATGACACCAGAAATGTTGTATACAAAACGAGGGGGCTTAATGAGCAGGCACTAAAAAAAGGTTATGACCATGCTTATACATCTTTTTACTCGTGGAGTAATATATTTAAAGCAAGTATGCAGCATGAGCATCCAAAGCATATACTCAAACATTTTGCATATGCAGCCGGCTGGAAAAAGTTTGAGCCTGTATGGAATTTCATTATCAAAACAAAAGGGCTGAACAATATTTTACCAGTGCTGGAATCTGTTCTTTCAAAGGTGAATTATAAAAAGAAACCGGTTGGCAGTAACTTGCCGCAGGTAAACACATCACTAAAAGAACAGCCGCTTTTCACCTGATATAAAGATGTTATGAAACTATTTAAATCTTTTACATATGCCTTTCAGGGAGTATATACTTTTTTCAGCAGGGATAGCAATGGTAAACTGGAATTATGTTTTGCCGCCATTGCGATAGCTACAGGTTTTATACTGCACATTTCAAACACCGAATGGATAGCAGTACTACTTTGCATTGCAATGGTAATATCTCTTGAGATGATTAACGCATCTATTGAAAAACTATGCGATATGGTAGAGCACAATTTTCATCCTGCCATAAAAATTATAAAAGACATTGCCGCAGGAGCAGTGTTAGTGTCAGCCGTTGTTAGCCTGATTATCGGACTCATTATTTTTTTACCTAAAATTTTTATTCAACTAAAGTAATATGAAAAAGAAGTCATCCATAATCAGGATTTTATATCTCTCGCTTTTATGCACAGTATTACTCATTGCTATACGCATAGCATATACAGGCAACTGGCGGTTTGCATCGCTTGTATGGAATATGTTCCTTGCGTTTATCCCTTTTGTATTGAGCATTACATTGCTGAAAAAAATGAACAGTTCCAGGTTAACACAATACCTTCTGCTTGCCACATGGTTAGTTTTCTTTCCCAATGCGCCTTATATCATTACAGATTTTGTTCATCTTGATCATACCCCGCCTGTGCCATTCTGGTATGATCTTGTTATTATTTTCTGGGCTGCATGGAATGGGTTGATCCTTGGATTTGTTTCATTGCTGAACATTGAAAAATTTTTGTTAACAAAATTTGGAAAAAGGCAGGTAAATGTTATGGTATACCTGTCGCTGGTATTATGCGCGTTTGGTGTATATGCAGGAAGATACCTGCGCTGGAACAGCTGGGATGTGGTTGCCAATCCTCATGAAATTTACAGGGATGTAAAATACATAGCGCTTAACCCGGAAGATAATATGCGAACATGGGGCGTAACATTTTTGTTTTCTGTATTGATGATCATTTGTTATTATACCATCAGGCAGTTGAAGCAGGCGATGAGGGAGGAATAGGAGGAAGGTGGAAGGCGTAAGGTGTAGGGCGAAAGGTTGAAGGCGTAAGGTATAGGGTAGAAGGCCTTACACCGTATACCCTATACCTTTTACCCTCCCCTAAAAGTCTAATCCCAATGAAAAATACCAAACTGGTTTTCCGTTAAAGAAACCTGTCATTGGCCAACCGGCATCAAGCCTTAGGAAATACCCGAGCAATGTACTTCTTGCTCCAAAACCATATCCGCCAACAAAGGGGCCAACGCCATTAGGTTTCATAGTAACCTGAACAGGTGGATTTCCGTAAGTAATAGACGGGCGTTTTAACGCATTGTATTTTCCATTCCATGCAGACCCCAGATCAATAAACTGAATGATCTGGAAATTTCTTACAAAGGCATTATTAATTGGACGGCTAAGTAAAGTGGTAAATACAGGAAGACGGAACTCACTGTTCAAAACAATAGCATTATTACCATTGGCAGCATTCTGGCGGTAGCCGCGCATATTTACAGCCAAGGATTGATATGAATAAGTTTGATCAGCGGCAGGAGTGTTGGCATTGTTAAATTTAGGCGATATCCAACTATCGGTACCTCCTAAAAAATAAACAATCTTTCTATCTCCCCACGACAAGTCAACAGCGCCGCGCCCTGCCCAAATAAAGTTGCGGTATATGGGGTAATAGTATCTTACGTCTGCACCAAGGTTATAGGTAAGCCTTCCCTGCCTGTTTTTTACAAGGTCAGTATTGATATCGGTATATATTTTGTAACGCAGCCCATTCCATATATTCAGAGCCGGGTTTATCGTATTATCATGCACATATTCAATATGGGTTAGCAGAGATTTCATTAAACTGTCGTTCCATTTAGTAGAACGAAAGTCAACACTTTTAAGCGCAAGCCTGTCACTCCTGTATGCAATGTTGGCTCTTATGCTTCTAACTCTGTCTAAAGGATAGCTGAGATTAACCTGGTAAATATTGGTAAACAATTTATTTGGATAAAAACTTCTGTCATCATCAGGCTTAAACAAAGAAAAGTCGCTTACTGTTGAACGATAGAAAGTCAATCCCCAATCCAAACGCTTGCGCATGTTATAGAAACTAAACAGTACATCTTTATCTGCAAGATTTAAACCTAATCTAAACCCGCCTATAAACTTAATATCTTCAAACAAATCAGAAACACCTATGCGTATAATACCATTCAGGTTAGAACTTCCGTTAGTCATGTAAATAGGTCCGTTGCCACCTGCATATGGTTGCCAGCGTGTCATCAGTACCGAGTTATTAAATCCTGATACGGAATATTCAGTAGAAAACTTCAACCGATAATCATACAATTTTGCATCTGACAATATTGTTTCATCTTTTGCTAATTCCTCTACTTCCACTACTTTACCTGCCGCCGAAGTATCTTTATCATTTTCAAACTCACTCTGGAATATATCGCCCTGCGTTTTAGTAGTATCCATATTAACCTGTGGCTGATATATGGTTGGCGCCCCTTTAACAATACGCTCCTGGTCAATAATCTTCTTTATATATTCAGTGGGTTTCACATTTACATTTCTCTTCTTCAGCGCATCTTCATTAACCCTCAGCTTATATAACATTTTCAGGTTGCCTTCCTGCCTTACTTCAGAAACCTGGCCTTTATCGCCGGCTATTCTCGTTTCCTGCAAACCACTTTGATAATTTGTTATGGGAAAAGAGTAAGCAGAATCAGTAGTTACCGTCATATAGCCAATAGAATCAGGCTCGTTTTTATTCCATAGTTGCAATGTAGAGTCAAGCTCCTGTTTATCAGGATTACGCAGCAATTCATCACCAACTTTATATATGGTATCCAGTCCTGCTTTTTTACTGGTAAAAAACCCTGCATACCTGTTGGCTATACCCATTTCGTCATTTACAAAAGTAAAGTGGTTGGTATTATAAGACATTGGAAAACGTGCATTGCCTCTTTTAACATTAGTAAGCTGGGTAATCTGGCGGAACTCGCTGCTGTTCCAGTTATTTACCAAAAAAATATTATACCTGTTATCTGAAGGCAATGCTGTATCGCTGTTCACCGCATTACCATAAGGGCGGTTTGATGAAAATAGTATACCTGTTTTTCCGGGAAATGCTACAAATGTGGGATCAAGATCATCATACACATCATCAGTAATTTGCTGTAATGTTTGCTCCTGTATTTTGTAAATAAAAATATCAGAATGCCCGTTTTTAACCGCACTTAATAAAAGCGTATTATCATCAAGCATATACTTCACATCTGTTACCTGGTCCAGCTCTTCAGGCAATGCCTGTTTGGTTGTTTTTAACCGCTTCACCAGGTCGTACACAAACATGCGGATGCTTTTCTTCTCCATATATATCACCGCCAGCTTAGAGCCTTTAGGGTTCCATGCCATTTGAGGATAAGTAGGATTAATTTCGTTCTGGTTATCAAGCACACCTGAACGTAGCAGTATCTTTCTCTTATATCCAAAATCTTCCAGTTCAATCCTGTAAATTCCTTTCCTGAAGCGAACTACAGCATAAGTATTATTTTTTGCATTAGGATTTAACTGAAAGCGATAGTAATCAAGATTTTTGCCTGTTTCTTCAAGCGCAACAATATTTCCTTTGGGGGTATTTCTTCTTCCGCGAAGATCCTGGTAATATTTATCAGATTCCTTATCCATGAATTCTGCCAGCACAGCTTTAAACTTTTGCTTGGTTACTTTCATGCTTGCTGCATTCAGGCTTTTATATATTCTTGCCAGGTACAGGAAATAAGTAACATTATCCTTACGATAATGATCAGCTATATATCGCCAGAAAGCATGACCTGCCAATTCCGGCTTATCAAAAGCAAATTGATAGAAAGATTTATAATCTCCTGAAAGCAAAGCCGATTTTAATTTATCATCCAATTCAGAACTCCAGTTTTCGGCAGCGTACATTACGTAGCCGTCGGTTAACCATTTAGGCAAGTCGAGTAAAGCCTGGTTGCTGGCAAATTCGCCAAGGTCATCTCCAAACAATAAATTTTCAACAAGCGTTCTTGCAATACCCTGTCTTATTTGTTTTCGCAGGTTTTCATGATTGCCATCAAAATAAACAATCATTTTATTATTAACGAACTTGGTAACACCGCCGGTATTTTGCCAGTCGATACCCAAACCAATATTGGATTGCTGCAGATCATTGAAATTATTATAAACAACAATATTTATTCTCCGCTGTGAACCGTATTCAACAAAATCTTCCAGTTGTGGTAATTCTTTTTCAGCTAACTGTGCAGTATATTTTCCGAGTGCTAATCCATTTTGACTAAAGTATACATTAAAGTTCCTGGTTTGATAATACCGCCATTTAAACTTTTTGTATTGCACACGGTTTTTGCCAAATTCTACAGAATTTACCTGCGCATTAACATCAACATTTAAAAAAAATATACAACCCACAATAATGAATGATCCGATATAAGAGCGAAGCCTGTTCTGTAAGATTACCATAAATTCGTGCATTCTTATAATAAAATTAGCGTTTTAAAAGTACAAATAATCAAGATGTTAGCTGTTAAAGTTTTCATATTTAGCCCCCTGCAGGAGAATACATATGTTTTGTATAATGAACGCAGGGAATGCATTATTATAGATCCAGGCTGCTATTATGACTTTGAGCAGGATGAATTGACTTCTTTTATAGACAATAACGGTTTAACACCCAGGTTGTTGCTAAACACACATTGCCATCTTGATCATGTATTCGGCAATAAGCAGATAGCAGAAAAGTACGGATTAAAACCTCACCTGCATGAAAAAGAAAAGATAATGCTTGACAATGCAGCCGTTGCAGGGTTGCGATGGAATCTACCTTTTGACAATTATGCTGGTGACGTAATCTATCTACGAGAAAATGATATCGTTCGGTTGGCAGATGATGAACTGGAAGTTTTTTTTACACCCGGCCATTCGCCCGGCAGCATTGTATTTTATTGTAAAAAGCAAGGGTTTATTATTGGTGGTGATGTATTGTTTAGAACAAGCATAGGCAGAACGGATTTGCCTGGCGGCGATCATCAAACCTTATTAAGCAGCATACGCGAAAAATTGTTTGTATTGCCGGATGATGTAAAAGTATATGCCGGCCACGGCGACCCAACAACAATTGGTTTTGAAAAGAGAAACAATCCTTTTTTGAATTGAGTATTAGTCTTCAGCTTATAAACCAGTAATTACAGCACCTTTTATTTGTTATGATTATAAAAAAACGGAAAGCTGGAGAAAAACTTGCCGGAGGAGGGGCCGGGTAAAGGAAGCAGACAAAAATGTAAACTTGGCAGAATTGAAAACCAGGAAGCTGATCATCAGGTAAATTATATTCGCCCGGCCATGTATTATATGGGTGCATCCCAAATTTTCGCATCATTATTTCCCTCGCCACTCCGTTACAATTTTTTTATAGTAATGTAATACTACTGCATCCTTTTAAAATAATTTCCCCTGCTCCCCCGGCCTCCTGAATATGGTAGTATCTAATCCCTGCCTTCCTTCGTTCATGTGATATAGTTTGCCGTATTTTTTATATTGCTGTGCTATTATCTGTGCCATTGCTCCTTCGCCACGCATGCGTAACCCCCAACGCGTATCATTCACCTTACCATCATGACTTTGCTCTATCATATGCCAGACCTTATCTGCACGATCGGGAAAGTTTTTATAAAGCCAATCGTGAAACAAAAACTTAATAGCGCCATTTAAGCGGATAAATGTATAAGCGGTAAACGTTGCGCCGGCATCGGCGGCAGATTTCATGATACGCTGCATTTCGTGGTCATTAAGCCCGGGTATCATTGGCCCCATCATAATACCCATTTTTACACCAGCATTACTCAGCTCTTCAATTACGCGCAACCGTTGTGTGGCAGTGGCGGTTCGCGGTTCCATTACGCGGCGCAATTCTTCATTAAACGAAGTGATGGATACCATTGCCGTTACTAATCTTTTTTGTGCAAGCTCCTGTAGCACATCCTTATCCTTTATAATCCACGCGTTTTTAGTAAGTATACCCACAGGATGATTGAATTCATTGCATACCTGTAATAGTCCGCGTGTTAAGCGATATTTCTGTTCTGCCGGTTGATAGCAATCGGTATTACCGCTAACCATTATCGGCATCACTTCCCATTTGGGATGCATGAGTTGTTTGCGCAACAATTGCGGGGCATTCATTTTTACAATAATCTTTCTTTCAAAATCCAGCCCTGCGCTGTATCCCCAGTATTCATGTACATTGCGGGCATAGCAGTATATGCAGCCGTGCTCGCAACCAGCATAAGCATTCATACTGTAGGCCATACCCACATCAGGGCTATCCACTTTATTCACAATAGTTTTGCTTTGCTGCTCTATATATTGTGTAGGCACATTCGGATCAGTCCAGTCATCAATGCCTTCCATATGTTCGCGGGTAATTTCATCTTTTAAAAATTTATTTTTAGTATTGAACTGTGCACCGCGTCCATGCAGGTATTGCTCAGATTCTTCTTTATCTCTTGCAGATACTTTATAGTGATCTTGTTGTAGTTTGTTGGGCATATAGTTTGTTTTTTGAACCACGGAGGCAGGGAGGACACTGAGATATACAGAGCTCACTTGCCTGCAATGCGTTGTGTTATAGTATTGTTTTTGAACCACGGAGGCAGGGAGGACACTGAGATACACAGAGTTCACTTGCCTGCAATGCGTTGTGTTATAGTATTGTTTTTGAACCACGGAGGTTGGGTGGCTCGGAGATTCACATATGTAATTCCGGTTTGCGTGCTATATTATAAAATCATTCTTTTAATTCCATCTTTCATAAGAGATGTGTGGAAGTTCAATACATAACCTAACCTTTTCCCCGTAAGCTTTAAATAGCTCAAAAGTTGGGCCTCCCATATTGGATGATAATTCTCCTGCGCTTTCAGTTCAACAATTACAAGATTATCTACCATAATATCTACACGTAATCCATCGCCTATAATCAATTCATCATAAAATATATCTACGCATTGTTGTTTGGTATACGGAATATTTCTTTTAGCCAGCTCGTAGCAAAAACATTTTTCGTACACACTTTCTAACAAACCCGGGCCAAGGGCTTTGTGTATGGTAATGGCTATATTCATAATTTGAGATGCTAACTGCTTTTCTTTTTCTGAAAGCGGTTTATATAGTGCTGCTATATTTTGTTCCATAATTTTCATTAGTTAAAAATCCTCCGTGAAACTTTGTGTCCCTGTGCCTCCGTGGTTCAAACAATTAAAACAACTCCCCCTGCTTCGTCATCACCGGTAAATTCCGGAATGCAAACCGCTCCGCTATCTGGTAGGCTTTTTCACCAACGCGCCTTTTCAGCAGCAGCATACTATCTGCAATAAAGCGCCCGGTAAAATGCCGGTTACTGTATTCCAGCCAACCCTTTTCATATTGCCAGGGCGCCAGTTTGCGGGCAATAGTGAGGTGTGGCTCCAGCATAAAATGCGGTTTATTATCATCATCCAATTTCATGAGGCGTTGTGTTTCTGTGCGGATTTCCTTTACCAGGTTTTGCACCGGTATTTTTGATAACACATTTATATATATAGTGTGCGAGGGAAAACTTCCGTAATCTTTCAGCTCCAGTTTAAATGCAGGCGAACCCATCGCCACCATCTTCAACCGGTGAATAATTCTTGATTCCATCATTTCATACTGTACAAAATTTACCAGCGAAATATGCGGCTTTCCCCACCTGGCGGTATCAGTTTTGTAAGTTTCGGCAAACGATTCTTTTATTTTCATGATTTTGTGCCATAACTCTTCCGGAGGGCTAAGCACCAGCAGGTATTCATTAACGTTATACCCGGGTAGCGCCTGAATTATTTTTTGCATAACAACAATTTTGATTGATTAATTATTTAGCATAAATTTACTAAATTATTTAGTAAAACAAATTTTAAATATATGGAAGAGAAAGTTTTTTATAAACCCGGTTACAATGGAACAAAAAAATTCAGTCAGTGGGATGTAGAACATTCAGATGCTACAGGATTTGGGGCCGCCGCT
The DNA here is from genome assembly GCA_020847395.1 of Chitinophagaceae bacterium. Lineage (GTDB taxonomy): Bacteria > Bacteroidota > Bacteroidia > Chitinophagales > Chitinophagaceae > Agriterribacter. The sequence goes on along the minus strand of JADLCD010000075.1, from coordinate 9,152 downwards.
GATGATTATATGGAGCGAAGCATTGATTTGAATGAACAGCTTATCCGAAACAAACCCGCTACATTTATTATGCGGGTAGGTGGCGATGCTATGATTGATGCCGGCATAAGCAATGGAGATATTATTATTGTTGACCGCTCTGTAAAAGCCGCTAATGGCAAAATTATAATTGCAGTATTGAATGGTGAAATGCTTATACGCCGGCTTGAAAAAACATTTAACAAAACAAGGCTGATACCGGAGTGTAAAAATCTTGCACCGATAGATGTTGATATATCAGGCGCCGATTTTGCAGTATGGGGTGTGGTTACGCACTGTATACATGCGTGTTAGAGATATGCTATATACATATTAAAACCAGATCTTATTGCGGGGTATTAACAGGTGGTTCTGCTTCAGGATAATAATCATACGGAAGAAAATCTCCCATTTTTTCCCAGCCCCAATAACCCAGCGTAAGCACATCTTTCTGATCGTAATAAAAGCCGTTTTCTTCTATGATTATTCCTTCGGCAATATCTAAAATAGATATCTGCAGAGGTGTAGAAGCTGGTAATTTATTAGCCGTGAGATAAGCAGGATCAGGCTTTTCCTTTGAATACACCACACGCAGCTTCCCCGGGAAAAACAGCTCTACTTTACTGTAATCAACAATATTGTAGTATGCTGTATCATAAGGATCAAATACCGGCGATGCTTTTCCCGATCTGTCATCAATCACTTCAATTTTATACCCATCCCTGTTCAATGTGCTGTCGCGGTATGCACGCATAAACTGCAATACAGATCCTTCATATGCTTTCTTCCTGTTCACTTTCCACACAGCCATTTCTTCATCTGTGCCCTGCATCTGCTCGTAAAACGGGTAACCCGCATACAAAGTCCTGGTTCCGTTATATTCATGTATAAAAGAATCCAGCTGGTATTTTATAGTATAGCCCAATGCTTTATTTTGAATAATAAGAACTGAATCTGTAATTACCTTCAAACGGTTCTTCTTTTTGCTGTAAAAAAAGCGAAGCACTTCGGGGTTTTCCAGCATGCATTGCCCTGCATTACCTGTTTTGCCAATAAAATTATCAGCCATGAACTGTCCATATTTTTCCCAGCCATTTTTTACTTCGGTTGTTGCAACAATGGCTACTTCTTCAAGATTTTTTTCTTTTTGTTTTAGTTCTATGGTAAGGTTGGCTATATCAGGCATTGTATTACTTATGCGCACAGATTGTGTTTCCAGTCCCATAAAAGAAACCGCAAGATCATAACCGCCATTGCTCAAATTAAGACTGAACTCACCTTCCGCATTGCTTACTGTACCGATGGTAGTGTTCTGACAAAACACTGACGCGCCCTGCAGGGGTTGTTTTGTAGTTGCATCTAATATTTTTCCGGCAACACGAAAACTGCCCTGCGCAAATAAAATAACCGGTAAAAAAAATAATGGTAATAATTTTAATGCTTTCTGCATGGAATATTGTTTTTTATTACGAAGGGTAAATATGAAAATTATTTTTTGAAATGGCAGGTAATTTCTGTTTGATGGCATTAGCAAATGTCAAAACGCCTGCCATTTTAACTTTTTGATGGGATTATGCAAAACATTAACGCGGGTTTAGCGCTGCAAGCGCATATATGCTTCGCTATATTCTTTAATGGTTTGTTGCACCGGCTTATATTGAAAACCGGGTAAAAATTTGAGCAGCCTGCTATTATCGTAATATGTTTTTCGTTGAGCGCTGCCTGCTGTTTCTTTTGTAATCAACGGATCTTTTGATGTAAAAAAACTTCTCAGTTTTTCCAGTCGCCACAATAATTTTATCATAAATGGCGGTGCCTTTTTATAGGGCGGTTTTTTACCAAAAGCATTGGCTATTTCAGTAAAAACATTTTTAAAAGGAAGGCTTTCTGCATTTACAATAAACCGCTCACCCGAAATATCACTTTCCATTAATTGTATCATGGCTTTGGCAACATCTGCAACATCCACAAATCCGCCAACACCATCAGTATACCACGGAAACTCTTCGTAAGCTTTTTTAAAAATTGCGGCTGATCCGTCTTTTTCCCATTTGCCAACGCCGAGTATAGTAGATGGATTTACAATTACGGCGTTCAATCCTTCACTTACGCCACGCCACACTTCCAGCTCAGCAAAGTATTTACTTTTGCCGTAGGCAGATTTATTTTTTTCCTCATCCCATTTATCATCTTCACTTATCGGCGCTCCGTTTGTGTTTCTGCCAAGTGCAGATACGGAACTTACATGCATTAATTTTTGCACGCCACCCGCAAGCGCTGCGTTCACCACATTTGCTGTGCCTTCTGCATTTATCTTCAGCATCTCGTATTTTTTTGCAGGGTTAAATGATACAATAGCTGCGCAGTGGTATACCTGCTTTGCTTTTTGCATAATCTCTTCCAGCAAAACAACATCAAGAATATCGCCCTGTATCCAGTGTACAGATTTCGCGTATGGCTCATCCGGAATTGAGGTACGGTACAGGGCGCTTACTTCTTTTCCACCGGCTACAAGATCGCGTAGAAGATAACTGCCTAATAAACCTGTACCGCCCGTTACGAATATCATATTAAAAATAAAAGATTGCCAAAGCTATGAGAAGTTGTGATATGATTGCATTAATATCGATTATTTCCTCTTCCTTTTTATTGCTTCTTCATCACGAAGGGGTGTGAGGTATAATTCATCGGTTGATAAATAATCAATCCTGTATTTTTTTATATCGTCTTTACTATAATATCTGTACATAGCGTTATTATCCAGCTTCCACTTTATGTTTTTATCAGCAGGTGAAGCGCCTTGCTTAAAAAACAGGCTATCGATAAAAATAAGAGAAGCTTCGTTAGGCGAAGAGGATTTTATATACTTATACTGAATTCCGTGTATGCTTTCCAAAGTGGATAATGACCAGGCGCCTTTTAATTTATTCCAAATTTTTGAGAAAGAATAATCTGGTTGGTAAGTGCTGTCAGAATGGTTGTCGACATATTTTTCAGTACACTCAACATAAAAAATTTCTATTGGAAATGAACTATGGTAAGGATAATTAACATTTTCCGCATAATAACCCACTTTCCATAAGCCTGTTTTTTTCCCATATTCATATACTCCCCTTCTTATCACCAATGGTGACTCCTTTTCCTCCCATGCCCCTGTTTTATCAAAATAGAAGTAGGTAAAAATGTAGTCCTTCGTAATACCTTTTGAAAGATCAGGATCCTTTTCTATATCTGGTACAGATATAGTATCGTATGACCTTCGGTTAGTATTAATACAAATTAATCCTTTTGCAATTTCATTACGGTTACTATCATATTGAACGTACGCAAGGCAAGAGTCTGAGTAACGAAAGAATTCTTCTCTTATCTCACCTGAACTTTGATCTGTTATAATTACATGGAACTTCTTTTGGAAAGGAAATTTATTGCCTTCAAACTTTGAAGTATAACCCTGCTTTGTATATAATTCAATCCAACCTTCATCACTTATCATCAATTTATCAGCGTGTTGAGCAGATAGAGTGAGTACCTGGGTTAGTATAAATAAAAGAAATACAAAAGGCTTCATCTGTTATTTTTCAGGCTAACGGTCAAAAACAGATTTTCAATATGGAGGGGAAAATTTTAACAAACCATCATCACCTCATCATCTTTAGAATAAAAGCAAGCCTTGATTCTAATTTCTACATTCCCCCATTTTCAAATCTTCAAATCCCCCCATTTTCAAATTTTACACCACCCCCCTGAACTGCTTCAAAAACCTCACATCATTTTCACTGAAAAGGCGGATATCATTAATTCCATATTTAAGAAGCGCCGGGCGTTCAACACCCATACCAAAGGCAAAGCCGGTATATACTTCGGGATCAATATTGCAAGCCTGCAACACTTTTGGATGTACCATACCACAGCCCAGTATTTCGAGCCAGCCGGTATATTTACATACATTACAACCTGCACCTTTACAAAGCTGGCAGCTTATATCCATTTCAGCGCTTGGTTCTGTAAAGGGAAAATAGCTTGGGCGGAAACGCACTTTTACATCATCGCCATACATTTCCTGCACAAAAAAGTATAAGGTTTGTTTGAGATCGGCAAAAGAAACATTCTTATCAATATATAATCCCTCTACCTGGTGAAAAAAGCAATGGCTTCTTGCGCTGATAGTTTCATTTCTGTATACCCTGCCCGGGCAAATTATACGCAAAGGCAATTTGCCTTTTTCCATTTCTCTTATCTGGATATTGCTGGTATGCGTACGCAGCAACCAGGCGGGATCAGTAGAAATATAAAAAGTATCCTGCATATCTCTTGCCGGGTGATGCTCAGGCAGATTTAATGCCGTGAAGTTGTGCCAGTCATCTTCTATTTCCGGCCCCTCGGCCACGGAAAAGCCTAAACGCTGAAAGATAGAAACGATACGGCTCCGCATCATGCTAATGGGATGGCGGCTTCCGAGTGGAAGATCGTCTGCCGGTAAAGTAAGATCAATGTTTAAAGCAGCTGAAGTTTCGGCGCCGGCGGCTGATTCCTTAAGACTGTTATATTTTGCTTCGGTAAACTGTTTGAAATCGTTCAATATCTGCCCAAACTCCTTTTTGCGGTCGGCAGGAACATTCTTCATTTCGCCCATCAGGTTTTTTACCAAACCTTTTGTGCCCAAATAAGTTATACGGAATTGCTCAGCGCCATCAGCGCCGGGAGTATTATAGGCTTCTATTTCCTTGCGGTATGCTTCAAGCTGTTGTAACAATTGATCCATGCCGCGAAGATATGAAAGGAAAACTGTTAATAGAGGTCATCCAGCTTCATCTTGAGGTATTTGGTAACACTGCGGTGTGTACTGATGAAGGTGATGACAATACCTATTACAACGATAGCTACAAACAACAGTCCCAGCAATGTATAGTCGCGGAGTGCCTTTATTTCCGGCAACCATTTTTCCACCCCTATTATAAATACAACCAAAACCGCAATAGCTATAATAGCACTTATAAGTCCATTCATTACCGCTTTCATATCAAACGGCTTCGATATAAACCATCGGGTGGCGCCAACCATCTGCATCGTTTTAATTAAAAACCGGTTGCTGAACATGGCAAGCTTTATCGTATTATCAATCAAAATCAACACAATTATACCAAGAATAGCCGCTGCCACGAGCAATACGATCCCTACTTTCCGCACCACAGTATTCAGGTTTCCTACCACAGCGTCGGGGTATTTTACCTCACTTACTATTATATTTTGGGTAAGATCTGCTACTATGGGATTGAGCGAATCCTTATTTACATAATCTGATTTAAGATTGAAATCAATACTTGCCGGAAGCGGGTTATAATTCAGCACCTTATCCCAGTCTTCATTGCCATCTTTCAAAAAACGCTCCTTAGCAATGTCTTTGGTAATATGCTGTGCCGAATCAGCGTATGGCTTTGCTTGTATATAGCCCATCAGGGAGTCAATATCCTTTTGAGGCGCGTTTTCGCGCAGGTATACCTGCACCTGCACGCTGCCGCGAAAGTATTTTTCCAGCTTGCTGCCGTTTATTACAAACCAACCTAATATACCCACCAATATCAATAAGGATGCTACGCCCAGTACGCTGAAAAAATAAGAAGGCTTGCTTCTTCTCATGGAACCTTTGCTGATTTCAACCATTGAAACAAAAATTTAGTTTCTGAAAAACCGGTAACTATTGTTAAATCAATCAATCTATGCCTGTATATTTCCGTGAGGAGTAAAACAAACGCTCACCTCTCACTTTTCCCGTTTGACATAGCATCAATTTAAAGTCTGTGTTTCTTCCAGCTAACAATATGTTTTCGGTACGGACGGCAGATGGCAAAAATAACGGTTTTATGGGTGCTTTCCGTAAATTTGCTGCCCTCTTAACGACAGTTCAGTTTGAATATTTTTCGTTGAGATATTTTCTTCAGACAATTAGATACATTTAACAATATGGAATACAATTTCAGGGAGATAGAAAAGCATTGGCAAAAAGAATGGAAAGATACAGAAGCGTATAAAGTTGAAAACAATTCTCCCAGGCCTAAATATTATGTGCTGGATATGTTTCCTTACCCGAGTGGGGCAGGCCTGCATGTGGGGCATCCATTAGGATATATAGCCAGCGATATTTTTGCGCGGTATAAAAGATTGAAAGGTTTTAATGTATTACACCCTATGGGCTATGATGCATTCGGCTTGCCTGCGGAACAATACGCCATTGATCACGGCATTCATCCTGCCGTATCAACGGAAAAAAATATCAACACCTTCAGGAAGCAGTTAGATAATATTGGGTTTTGTTACGACTGGAGCCGCGAGATACGTACCAGCGATGCCTCATATTACAAATGGACACAATGGATATTCCTGCAATTGTTTAAAAGCTGGTATAACCGCAAAACAAATAAAGCGGAAAGTATAGAAGGATTGATTGAGATATTTGAAACAGAAGGAAATATTAATCATCCTGTTCCTGATCAAAAATTTCAAATTTCAAACCTGCCTGCCGGCAGGCAAGGTCTCAAATCTCAAATATTTACTGCTGCCGATTGGCTGTCTTTTGATGAATTTACGCAACAATCTATTTTAATGGAATACCGCCTTGCCTACTGTGGTTACGGCGAAGTGAATTGGTGCGAAGCGCTGGGAACGGTATTGGCAAATGATGAAGTGATAAACGGTGTGAGCGAACGCGGCGGATATCCTGTTATAAAAAAGAAATTGCGTCAATGGTACCTGCGCATTACGGAATATGCCGATCGCCTGCAGGGCGACCTTAATGAACTGGAGTGGAGCGAGGCTATGAAAGAGATGCAAACAAACTGGATAGGGAAGAGTAGTGGTGCGGAGATTAAATTCCCCCTCTCTATCTCTCCCCGCGGGGGAGAGGAAATGGAGGAGAACGGAGCGAAGATTATGGAGAAGAAAGCGATTCCGGGTTTTGGATATGCGAAATATAAGGTAGACAGTGAGATGAGTTTTGAGAACGCTAAGCGCATGCGCAAAGAACCCACTGAGGCCGAAAAGCTTTTGTGGCATAATCTGAAAGCAAAATCTACGGGTTATAAATTCAGAAGGCAGCACCCCATTGAAAATAGTATTGCTGATTTTGTTTGTCTGGATACATGGTTAATTGTAGAAATTGACGGAGGCTATCACGACAATGAAGAACAGCAAAAACTTGATAGAAATCGGGATACCTTTTTAAAGCAAATTGGCTTTACCACTCTCCGGTTTACTAACGACCAGGTAACCAGTAATGTCGAAAAAGTGGTTAAGACGATTAAAGATACCTGCGATGAAATAAAACGTACTGGCGCTCAACAAAGATCTGCAGTTGGCAGCCCCTCTCCCTTGCAGGGAGAGGCGGGGGTGAGGGTCTACACCACCCGCCCGGATACCATCTTTGGTGTTGACTTTATGGTGCTTGCACCCGAGCACGAACTGGTAGAGCAAATTACCACAGCGGAACAGAAAGATGCGGTTGATGAATATATAACCTATGTAAAAAGTCGCAGCGAACGGGAACGTATGGCCGAGAAGAAAATATCGGGTTGCTTTACCGGCGCTTATGCTATTAACCCGCTGAGTGGAGGAGAAGTGCCCATCTGGATAAGCGAATATGTATTGGCTGGCTATGGAACCGGCGCTATAATGGCTGTGCCCAGCGGCGATGAACGCGATCATAAATTCGCGAAATTCTTCAATATACCTGTTACCAATATATTCGGTGATTTATACACAGGCGAGGATGCGATTGCAGATAAAAATGTTACGCTGCATAACAGTGGTTTCATAACAGATTTAAAAGTAAAGGAAGCTGCTGAAAAAATAATTGAATGGCTGGAAGATAATGGCGACGGAGAACGAAAGGTGAATTATAAAATGCGTGATGCTGCGTTTAGCCGCCAGCGTTACTGGGGAGAGCCGTTTCCTATTATATGGAAAGACGGCATAGCATATCCGTTGAAGGAAAGCGAATTACCATTGGAACTGCCGCATGTGGATTCTTATAAGCCGGGACCGGAAGGTGAGGGTCCGTTGGCGAATATACCGGAATGGACCCTCATCCCCGACCCTTCTCCACCCCGCCCTGCGGGAGAGAAGGGAGCCGTTGGTGAAGCCAACGTTCCAAAATATAAAGTGCATACCCCTATGCAATATGAATTAGCTAAAGATATGCGCAAAGGACATACTGAAGCCGAGGGGAAGCTGTGGGAACTAATTAGAGGAAGTAAAACCGGCACTAAATTCCGCAGACAACATCCTATAGAATCTTATATTGTTGATTTTGTATCGCTGCAGGATAAATTGATTGTAGAGGTTGATGGTGGTTACCACGAAAATGATGAGCAAAAGAAATATGATGAAGAAAGGACAAAAGTATTAACCGGCATTGGTTTTAAAGTAATACGCTACACTAACCAGGAGATTTTAGATAATGTTTTCTCGGTAAGAGATAAAATAAAGCTGGAGTTGGAAGCGCTCACCCCCTCTCCACAAGTGGAGAGGGGGCAGGGGGTGAGGGAAACCAACACCATGCCCGGTTATGCCGGCAGCAGTTGGTATTTTCTTCGCTATATGGATCCGCATAACGACAAGGCCTTCTGCGACAGAAAAGTATCTGACTACTGGAACCAGGTAGATTTATATATCGGCGGGACAGAACATGCCGTAGGACATTTGTTATACAGCCGCATGTGGACGAAAGTATTGTATGACCTGGGGTATATTGGTTTCAATGAGCCGTTTAAGAGACTGGTGAACCAGGGGATGATACAGGGGAGTAGCAGGTTAATACATGTGTATCGTTTTACTCCTCGTCCCGTGGAACCGGGAGGCCCAGAAATTATTCATAAGTCCGATCGTAAAATACCTCCCATTTTTATTTCTAAAGGTTATCGAGAAACTATAGAACAATTTGGGCCTGAAGAAATTCTAAAATCAATTTACCTGCAAGAAAAAGGCTATTTTGATATCCCAGAAGAGGAATTAAAATATTACGCCTATTACTTACAGTTAAATCCGATAAGAGTTCCGGTGGAATACGTTGATGGTATTGAGTTGGATTTGGAAAAGATAAAAAAATATTCACAAAAGGAATTTAGAGAAGGTTGGTATTT
>JADLCD010000074.1 GCA_020847395.1 Chitinophagaceae bacterium | reverse complement strand
GTATGTGGATACACAGCAACAAATTGTTGCTGTGTTGTTAGACTACTGGAATATGGATTTAAATTCCTACCCTGCTAATTTAAAGGCAATATTTTCTGCTTATGGTGTACGTGCTGCAACAAACAGGCAAAACGCTTTAGGCGGTTTCCTTTGGGATAATACTAAAGGCAATCTTTTTGACCATATCGCATGGTATATGGATGAAACTTTACCGATTGATAATAAGTATTTGGGTACAACTCATCCGGCTGATATCAAGAGGTTATTGTTGGAAGTTTTAAGAAGTTCTAAATGATAGCTAAGTATCGTAACTATGATTTTTTCGATCAGGATTATTTAGAGGAATTGATAAGGCAGACTTTGCCTAATTGTAAGATAAACAATGTAGTCCCTCATAATGCAATGTGTTATGAAGGTGGCGCTTTAAATCCTTGCCCTGATATATCGGGTGTTGTTTATTATGGGGTAGTTTTTCGTGGATCTGGTGATACGTGTGGTATTTATGATATGGATTTAAATACTTTTAATTTTGGCGGCTTCACTGATATGCCGCCAATGTTATTTAGGTCTATCAGGCATAATTCTATATCTAATGTTGGGTTTTCCGGTTGGAAAATAATGTTAGAAAATCCTCCCGTAAATCCTTCTACCCCTGCTCCTCCTATTGCTTTAGATGTAGATGGCGTTAAAGTTTGGAATTTCACGCAGGTTACTACCGATTATTCCTACAATACAATAGCGTTATTTGGTGCTGTAAATGCTAATAGTACTTTTGAATATAAAAAGGCAAGTGATGCTACTTATCTTAGTACTCCGCTTGTTAAAGGTACTTTTAGATTCAAGCTGTTGCTGCACGATAGTGGCGGCGCTTCTATACAAGAGGCTTTGCAGTGGCGTGTTAAGGATAGTTTGGGGAATGTTATACATTCGGGTACTACTGTTTTTGATGATATTCCTTATTTGCCCGAAACGGTTACCAGTGACGCAACATTTGAATATATGGATTTGACGGCGCAAGCTTTGCAATTTGTGCGTCCTTCTAACATTAAGTGTTATAATGCAGGTGGCGCGGATATTGGTTCACCGTTCATTTATCAATCAGCTTTACATTATCGCCTTATTAAATCTTCTGTACCCTCTACATTTGATATTGGTTTCACTTTCGGGTATGCTTTTACTCTTGTAGATGGCAGCATAATTACACGCACAACGCCTGATGTAATAAAGAAATACGGTATTACAAAAGTTGCATAGTATGAATGTTTATGAGACTGCGGTATATAATACTGCAATAAATAATGAAGTTTCTGCTGATGTTGCTTTGTTAATTGTTTCTCAGGCAAGGCATGAGAGTGCTAATTTTTCATCTAATGTATTTAAGCAAAATAATAATGCCTTTGGTTATAAGTATGTAGGTCAGTCAGGTGCAAGTCAGGGAACTGCTGCACCTTCTTCTGAAGGCGGTTATTATGCTAAATATGATAGTTTGGAAGATAGCGCTTTGGAAGTGGTTAACTGGTGGAAGCGGCGTATAAGGCAGGGTGTAATAAATGATTGGAGCGATATTGCTACACCTGATAGTTATGCGCTTGCTTTAAAGAAAGCCGGGTATTATGGTGATAGTCTTGCAAATTATACTGCTGCTTTGAAGACCTGGTTAAAGGGGCTTGATCTTGGTAATGAAATGTCTTTTGTTTCAGTTGCTTTTGTGCTTTTTATTTTTTATTATTTATTTAAGTGACGTATGTAAAGAAGGGTAAGCACTATTTTAAAGAGAATTTTAAAAAAAAACATTGGTTTATTCAATATGAGAGTGTTAGGTATGGATATGTTTATTATTCTGATCGTTTTGTGTTCAGTACAAGATGGCAAGATGCTAAATTGATGTCTCGTATATCAGCGCAAAATGTGGTAAGGCACTTGAAGCGTGTCGGCTATAGAAATATTAGGTTAAAATATCGCTCATTACCAATGTTTGTAAAATGAAGCTCTTTATTGTAGTGCGTTGCCTTAATCGTAGATATTACGTTAAGGATGCCCAATTAAAGGATTTGTTTCCCTACACATTGCAAAAATGTAAGAGGGCAATTTTGGCAGATTATACGCAGGCAACACAATTATGTGATGCTGTTGTAAAGTGGTTTTCTGATCGTGGAAAAAAGTGTATTGCTGCTGTTGATTATTTGTTATAATAATTATTCATTGGGCGAATGCTGTTATTGATTTATTTATTATGCCTCGAAAGATTGGTAATTGGCAAAGCTTTTTTAAAGTCACTGTTTATTTTAGGAGTGGAACGAAAACATATCGTATGACTATGGATAAGAAGTTGGATTTTATGCAGAATTTAAAAAGGCGTAATGATGTTATAAAATATGTAGTTGAAACTTTTAAAGTATACATTTCTTAAATGGCTTTTTGTCAAAAATTAACCACTTATTTAAAGAAGTGGTTTAAAAAAGTAGATGCGTTTTTACTGGATAATACTGAAACTGCTGTGCAGATTGTAGGCAAGTTTAAGTATTACATTAATAATCCGGTAGCTGATTTATTGATTCAGATTATTCCGGGTCAATATGATGATACAATACTTTTTGCAGTTAGGAAAGCTGTTGATTTGTCTTTGGATAAGTTAATTGTTTTATCTGTTTGTAATAATGAGACTGATTTAGAAAGCAAATTGCTTTGTTATGCTCGTTTCCTTAAAAATCTTCCTAAAGATGTAAGAGATGCGCAACTGTTAAAGTTCGCTTCGTTGCTTACTAAGCAATTGGATGGTGAGAGATTTTCTCAAAAGGATTATGACATGATAACGCAAAGTGTTTATACGTCAAGCTCTGGTTAGTTAGTGCGTCCCGTTGATTTCCTATCCTTTGAAAACCGAAGCCCGGCAATAATTGCCGGGTATTTTTTTATTAATAATTACAAAACATTATGCAATGCAAAAAATTATGCAGATAACAGTTTATAAAACTGATACCGGTTTGAAAGTTGTTGAGGAAAAAAGTGGATATGATGACGATGTGTTAATATCTGATGTTGTTAATATACCTATGCAGTGTAGAGTTATAATGCAGGGTGAGCAAATTAATAGTATTGCTGCTCATGGGTTGAAGGTTGTTGAAATGGTTAATAATCTCTACTCTACTGCCCGTCTTTCTAATGGTGAGTACTTGCGTTTTATTACGCATGTGCATAATGTTTTTCGTCAGCCAATAACAGTAGTAAAATGAGGCGTAGTAATGAACTGTTCCCTAATGAAATAGATTTTGTTAAGGTATATGCTGTTTATAGTCGTGTAAGCCGGAAAATGTATCCTGATAGTGTTAATGTCAATACTTCGGATTGGACGCTGAAAATATGCTATACAAAATATCAGTTAGATAAATGTGTGAATATGTTATTGCGTTCTGAGCATTTGGTTTGGTTTATTGATTATATACATGTTCCTGTTAAGGTAAAAAATGAGCCTTTAAAAATTACGATATGAAAAAGAATTATTTCACTTGTGTTGTTGAGCCTATTACTTTGTTTCGTCCTTCTTTTACTATGAAAATACATGTTACTGGATATTATCAGGCTTTGCGTTTGAAGGTGATTTATAAAAATCGTTCTGGCGTTAAGTCTAATTATTCAAATTTTAAGTATAACGGTAAAAGTATATGATAGATACAATTGTTTTACGTATTCATAACATGTCAAAGTATAGATTATTATATGAACAATATTACAATCCCACGAAAGAAAAGAACACGGTTACAAAAGCCTTTGTATCTGAAGATACTGGGGAATATATGGAAGTGGATTACTCTGCTGCACTTGTCTTTCACGATAATAACAGGGTTCTGCCTCTTGTGCATCGTAGCACTCGCCATGTGCCTTCCAGTCATTATACTATTAGTTATGCTATCAATACGCAAGCGGATTTCATAGAGTTTAATTTTTCGATACCAAAATATTTGTGGGCAACTAATATTTTTCAGTTTGTGAATTTGCATGACCAAAGCGAAGTATTGCTTTATAGTCAGTTGCGGAAATTCATAGATGAATTTATTGTAGATAATCTCCCGGAACGTCCTTTATATGATGATGTGGAAATTAATAGAGTGGATTTGTGTTATAATCAGTTTTTTGTTTCAAAGGGTGATGCATTGGCGTATTTGGGTGAGCAGAATAAATTGCTTGTTAAATATGCCCGTAGTAGTAAAAATAAATTTCGTTCTTATGATACTTCGGTTATGTACGTTACCCGGCGCTATAGCTTTAAGATTTACCATAAAGGAACTGAATTTGCAAAAGGAGATTACAAAAGGCTTTGTGAATATAATCCAAAAGGATATGATTTGCAGTATTTACAAGATACTGCTGATTGCCAATTACGTTATGAAATGTCTTTTCGTTCTTCTTTCTTTGATTATGTTGTTAAGCAGTACTATTATAGTAGTGAGGTGAAGGCAGGAGATATTAGATATTCTGGGCATCCTGTGGCAAAGATGTTTTATAATATGGTTTCTTTTGGTGGCGGGAAAATAGCTGAAAAGTTTTTTTCTGTAGCAAAAAAGTATATGCTTAAAACTCCTTGGGATTATCCGGGTTTGGATTTTGATATAAAGTATGGAAGCCGGGCAATGACATTTGATTTGCAGTTATTCCAAATACTTTTAAAAACGTTCTGGGATAAGGTTAAGCAATATCAGATTCGCCGGCAATTGGATATTGTGGAAATTGATAGGCGTATAACGCAACATATTGAGAGTACAGCTATGAAAAAGCGTGCAAGGCTTCCGACTGAAGCTAATAAAGAAAAGGGCAGAATACGCCTATTATCGGTTGCGCTCCTCTCCCACTATATGAATATTGAGAGTTTAAAGGCTTATGTTCCGCAAAGGTCATTTTATCGTATGAAAGCTGATTTAAAGTTATTGGGTCTCGATACTATAAATCATAATCTTTCAATTGCTCAACCTAAATTGGATTACTCCGATTACAAAATTTATTTATCAAAATATCATTAAAATATGTTTGGAAGTGCTGGTTATCCCGGTTCTAAAATGGCTATGGGGGCTTATCAAGCTATTATTAATCAGATACCGAAATGTAAGGTATTTGTAGAATTATTTGCAGGTTCTGCCGCTGTTAGTTCTAAATTATCTATGTCACCAGGTTTCATAGTTGTTTTAAATGATATTGACTATGAGATCTCGCAATCTTTATTATTGTCTGTGCCTGCAGGTATAACGGTTTATAATAAAGATTATCGGGATATTATTAAAGCCTTTGATGTTTTGGATAATGTTGTTTTTTTTGCTGATCCTCCTTATGAAATGTCTGTGAGATCTTCACAAAGGAAGTATTATAGGTATGATTTTGAAACATCCGATACTTTGGATTTTATTTCGTCTATGTCAGCTGTGAGTAATAAGGTTATTATAACTCATTATCCTTGTGATTTGTATAATACTAGCTTTGAGAGTTGGCGAAAAGTTGATTATGAGAGTATGACGCGTTCCGGATTGAGATTGGAAAGAATGTATATGAATTATGAAGCGTCTATGCTGCAGTGTTGTGATTATGTTGGAAATGACTATACGGACCGGCAAAGGTTATTGAGAAAGGCGATACGGTGGAAGCGTAAATTATCTATGTTGCCGGCAAATGAGCAACAATATATAGTTAAATATATGTCTATGCCTTCGGAAACTGTTGATGATATTTATTTAACTCCGGGTTTTTATTCTTAATTCTTAAATACAATATGTTTTGAATATAAGAAGTGTGTTTTATTCTTTTAATTATAATGGTATTGAGATTAATGTTTCTTTTTCATTAAATCATTCAGGGTTTGATGTTCTTGTAGGGCGTGGATTTCCTGAATTTGAATTTTGGTTTAATGGTTTAAACCCTAAAGAAAAGGATGCAAGATATTTTGCGGGTTTATTTTTTGAACATTTATCTAATCTTAATAAATCATGACATCTGAAAGAATAGTAAGGTTTTTAAATAATCGCTTCCTTATTTCAATCAATAGATTGGAAAGGCATTTAGGTATTCCTATTGGTACTATAAACCGGGCGCAAAAGGGTGTTAGAGATATACCCGAACATCATTGTAAAAAATTGGCTTTGGAGTTAAAAGATTATGGTTTCAATATGAAAAACTTTTAGGGTTTGTTTTAGTATAAGAGGAAACGGGCGGGGTGTCTACCCTGCCCTTTTTTATGCACTAAACTTTAAAAAAATACGTTCATTACAAAACCTTATGCTATGGGTGTATTAAATGTTATAGGCAAGTTTATTTCTGATTTGGAAAAGCCGCAATCTCATAAAGACGGTGATAGATGGGAAAAGATGGTAGAGGGTAAGATTTTTGTAAGGGGTGAATATGATTTATTGCATAAATCACATGATAGTTTAACAAATACAAAACGTTATGTTGAGACTTCTCTCCTACCTGATTTAAAATTTAGATGCCGAAAAACCAGAAAGGAGTTTTATGTTGAGTGTAAATATCGTTCCGGTTTAGTTGCTGGCAGAATAGAATGGGCAAAGGATTATCAGTTAAAACGGTATAGGGAAATAAAAGAACCTGTTTATATTGCATTGTGTTATGATGATTTGAATAATGATACTGCGTTGTATTATGTAATCCCTTTGAAGGATATTAAATATACCGGCTTGTATCCATCTGCGATAAAACAATATCAGGTTGAGTTAAAGTGTTTGAAATTGTTTAAATGATTATATTTGATATTATTCCTTTAGTGGAAAATAGGTTAGCAACAAACCCGGTGTTTTTACTCCGGGTTTTTTAATTTTGGATATGGCGAAAATGCAATACAATGCTATTGTGTTTCTCACTTCAGGTAAAACATTGAAATATCATCGTATTACCATTAAGCAAAAATTTGAAAATTATTTGAAGTGGCGTTATTCCGTTAAGTATATCAATTATTACGATACACGAACACGTCAATTTGTTGAAAGGGTTAAAATAGGGTAGCGTTGCTACCCTTTTTTATTTCTATTATTTACTAAATGGTATTTGTTTAATTGAGAAAAAAGTTTATGAAAAACCACCTTTAGCAAGGCTTGCTAAAGCCACCTTTAAAAAAGATGAATAGAATTACCGGGCGATAAATGGAGCGTTGCAACCAAAGCAATGGTTATGCACATGTGTTGATAACATAAATATAATTTTCTCGTAAAAATGTTGTTATATTGTCTTGTTCTTTTAAATCGTTGAAATTCAAACCTTCTTTAACGGTCAAGTGTTGCCGCTCTGGCAACATACTATAAATTATAGGACAAAAAATACACAATACTAAAACCGCTAAGCTACCCTAATTCAATCACCGTTATCTCTGGTAATATTCCAACCCGTCCGGGATAACCGATAAATCCATATCCGCGGTTAACATATAATTTTTGAGCAGCTTCCTCGTATAAACCTGCCCATTGTTTGTATACATATTGAACAGGGCTCCATTTAAAGCCGGGCAATTCAACGCCAAACTGCATGCCATGCGTGTGTCCTGCAAGCATCAGGTCAATATCTTTATAGGCCTCAGTTCTTACCTGTGCATCCCAATGGCTGGGATCATGACTCATTAAAATTTTAAAAGGATATTTTTCCGTGCCGGCATATGCTTTGTCTAACTTACCATATTTTGGAAAATTTGCTTTTGCGCCCCAGTTTTCTATGCCGAGCAATGCAATCTGTTGCCCGTTTTTTTCCAATGCCACATGTTCATTCATCAGCAAACGCCAGCCCATATCTTTTTGCAGTTGTTTTAACCGTTCCAGGTTTTGCGCTTTGGCTTCTGCGCTTGGCCATGTACGGTAGTCGCCATAATCATGATTACCTAAAGTACTGAATACGCCCATTGGTGCATTCAGCTTTGAAAACACATCCGTATAATCATTCATCTCTTCTACATGATCGTTCACCAGGTCGCCGGTAAACAAAATAATGTCGGCACCTTGTTTCATAATCATTTCTATGCCATGCATAACTGCTTTTTTATCGGTAAAACTACCGGAGTGCACATCAGAAATATGAATAATTTTCAAACCTTTAAATGCTTCAGGAAGATTAGGGAAATTAAGCTGAACTGTTTTTAAATCATAACGATATTTATTACGAAATCCCCAAAGCAGCGTAGCAAATAATCCACCGCCAATACCCAAACCTAACCAACTCATAAATACGGAACGTGAAATGCCCGCAGCTTTAAAAGGTTCGCCATGAACATATTGATAAAACAATTTTCCACCGGCCCATTGCAATATTCTTCGCAGGTCATCTACAATTAAAAAAATTACTGTTACCGCTTTCGACAGGAATAAACCAATAAGTATCGAAATAAAATATGTTCGCAACGCTTTCGGCCAGTTATCAAAATTTATATAAGGCATTATTAGTATAGTAATTACTGCGGCGCTGCTGAAGAGCCAGTACACGCCGAATATTATCAATTTTATTTTAGGAGAAGCGTGTTGCATTACCACTTTCAACGCCTGAAAAACATACAGGTCAATCAGCAGCATGATTATTATAAAAATCCACGAACCGGAAAAACGACGCATAAAATGATTTGAAATTTAAGATTTAAAATTGCTGATTTGAGCGTAACAAATTACTTTAAAATTTGATAAACTCATCCAACTGCTCATTGATTGCTCTTAATGTAGCCGGGTCTTCAATATTATAATCAGTATTCAATAATTTATTTACTATTGATATAGGAAGTTTATTATGGTATACATGCATTTTTAAATAGTGCAGTACACCTGTTAAATGCTCCATCCCTCTTAAATTTCCTGCCCTGCCGGTAGATACACCCGTAAGCAATGCTTTTTTACCCCACCAAACTTTTTCAATGGCGGTATTGTCTATCATTGCTTTTAAAACTCCCGGAAAACTTCCGTTATATTCAGGAGTAACAAAAATAAATTTGGTTGTAGGAATCAGTACCTCTTTTTCTAATGTAACCAGGGCTTCGCTCCTGTTAAGCACATCAAGATTTTCAAGTGTAATAAATTTCGGTTGTATGCCTTTAGCCTTCAAAATATTTTCATACTGTTTTGCTACTCTTATGGTATTGCTTTCGGGCCGGTTAGTGCCTGAAATAATGGTATATATATCTGGCTGCATGTATATTAATGAATTATTCCTGTGAATTTAAACCTAAACAATATTTGCTCAACCTGGGTTGTTTACAGGTAGCTGCAAAGATAATTCTGTTTCAGTATCCCGATTAAATATTAAAACAATGAACTGGCAAAGGAAATTGATGCTTCAAAAATTGAGGCAGATTGTATTTTTCTTTTGAACAACACTCTTAGTACTTACAACTTACTACTATTATCCCCCCATCCACCTATCCCTGTCATCAGGACTAAACTTCCAGGGTGCAAAATTATTTTCGATATTAGAGAACATCACATTCCATTCCTGTGGCGCATTGCTTTCTTCCATTATTAATGAACGGCGCAATTCTAATATAATTTCAAGCGGGCTAATACTAACAGGACATTCTTCTACACAGGCATTGCAGGTAGTGCAGGCGCGTAATTCTTCTACAGAAATATAATTGTGCAGTAAGGTTTTGCCATCGTCTTTAAATTCGCCATTGGCGATGATATTCTTTCCAACTTCTTCCAGCCTGTCTCTGGTATCCATCATAATTTTTCGGGGAGATAATACTTTGCCGGTAATATTAGCAGGACAAGCAGCAGAACATCTTCCACATTCGGTACAGGAATATGCATCCAGCAAATTTTTCCAGCTTAAATCAAATACATCTTTTGCGCCAAATTTAGGTGCAGGCGCATTAGGATCAGGCGCGGGCGCCTGGTCGGGCTGCATGGCATACAGTACTTCATTTTGTATTGCCGGCATATTAATCATTTCTCCCTTTGGCAATAACCTTGCATAATAGGCATTGGGAAAAGCCAGCGCTATATGCAAATGCTTTGAATATGGAAGATAATTCATGAAAGCAAAAATGCCGAGTATATGCAACCACCAGCAGGTGCGCTCAATTGCTGCAAGCGTGCCATCACTCAACCCGGAAAATATTGGCGTAAGCAAGCCAGAAATAACAAATTGCCCTGTTGTATGCTCAGCATAATGCCCATAACCACGTGATTGCAATACAAGGTCTGATGTGTTCATGGTAAGAAATAAACACATCAATACAATTTCAGTTATCAAAATATAATTGGCATCACTGCGCGGCCAACCATCAAGGTCGTGACTGATAAAGCGCTTTAGTTTTAAGATATTTCTTCTTATCAAAAAAACAGCACACGCCACTATTACTGATACTGCCAGTATTTCAAATGCATTAATCAGGAAAGTATACAGGTTTCCTAATACAGGCGCAAACAAACGGTGCGTGCCTAAAATACCATCCAACACAATTTCCAGCACTTCTATATTAATAATTAAAAAACCTGCATACACAAAAAAGTGAAGTACAGCCACGAGTGGATTACGGAACATTTTCTTTTGACCGAAAGCCAGTAAAAAAAGGTTCTTCCAGCGTAAGCCGGGTTGGCCGGAATAATCAGCATCCTTTCCCAGCAAAATATTGCGGCGTATTTGTAATAGTCTTTTGGTAAAAAAACCAATTGCTGCAATAGCAATAATAATAAATAGTATTTGCGGAATAAACTGCATCATTTTAGTGGATGTAACGCTAAGATAAGATGTTTAGTACGAATTGTTTTATTCAGTAATACCGCTTAGTTTTGGCAAGATTAATAACGGAAGATGAAAAACTATATTTTAACAGAGGCGCAGGTAGCAAAAAAGCTGCAGCGCATGGCGTATGAAATAGCAGAACGTAATGTTGGCGAAGAAAAATTACTGTTTGCAGGCATAAAAGAAAATGGCGTGGTGATTGCAAAACGGTTAAAAGCATTGCTTGCAGCCATATTTAAAGGAAAAATAGACATTATAGAAATGGAAATTGATGATAAAAGATTTCCACGCCATATTACGCTGAGCAAAACGACCAACTTTGATAATGCAGTTGTAATTGTAATTGATGATGTGGCTAACAGCGGTAAAACCATGCTGTATGCTTTGCAACCTTTCTTAAAAGATCAGCCAAAAAAAATTCAGACACTTGCTCTTGTTGACAGAACGCATAAAACTTTCCCGGTGCATACGGATTATATTGGCTTTGCCATAGCAACAACTTTGCAGGAACATATTTTTGTAGAAGTTGACAATAATGAAAAAATAACCGGCGCCTGGTTGGAATAGTTTGCTTTTTTACTTATTTAGCCGATATTCGGACAACAAAAAATGATTGCGAATAATAATATTAAATAATATGGATGCTAAAATAAAAGATAGAATAGACACATGGTTAACCGGCAGTTTTGATGAAGCTACCAAGGCTGAGCTTAAAAAAATACAGGCAGAAAATCCTGATGAACTTACAGATGCTTTTTACCGTAATCTTGAATTTGGTACAGGCGGATTAAGAGGTATTATGGGTGTAGGTACCAATCGCGTTAACAAGTATACCATCGGTATGGCTACACAGGGATTTGCCAATTACCTCAATAAAACGTATCCCGGTGGAGAAATTCGCGTAGCTATTGCGCACGACAGTCGCAACAACAGCCGCCAGTTTGCTGAAATAACCGCTAATGTAATGGCTGCAAACGGCATTAAGGTTTACCTGTTCGAAGCATTACGTCCTACCCCGGAACTATCATTTGCAATCCGCAACCTGGGTTGCCAGGGCGGTGTGGTATGTACTGCTTCTCACAATCCTAAAGAGTATAACGGGTATAAAGCATATTGGAATGATGGAGGACAATTAGTGCCGCCGCATGATAAAAATGTAATTGCAGAAGTAGATAAGATTGCTTCAATAGACGATGTGAAATGGAGTGGCGGCGAAAGCAGGATAACTTTAATTGGTAAAGACCTTGATGAAGCATACTGGCAAATGGCAAAAGGATTAAGTGTATACCCTGATGTAATTGCCAAACAGCATGATCTGAAAATTGTGTATACGCCCATTCACGGAACGGGTATTACGCTTGTGCCTGAATTATTAAAGCGATACGGTTTTACTAATGTTGCCATAGTAGACGAACAGGCTGAGCCAAATGGTAATTTTCCAACGGTAGTATATCCTAATCCTGAAGAAAGTGAAGCCATGAGTATTGGCTTAAAGAAAGCTAAAGAAATTGATGCGGATATTTTGTTGGGTACAGATCCTGATGCAGACAGAGTGGGTATTGCTATTAAAGATACCAAAGGGGCATGGTTGCTGGTGAATGGTAATCAAACCGCTTTGCTTGCATTCAGCTACCTTATAGAAGCCCGCAAATCGAAAGGCATTGCTAAGCCCAATGATATGGTGGTGAAAACGATTGTAACCACAGATATGATTGATCGCTTTGCCAAAGAAAATGGCGTAAAGTGTTACAATGTACTCACCGGCTTTAAATGGATTGCAGAACTGATTAAAGAAAAAGAAGGAGTGGAAGATTATATTATTGGTGGTGAAGAAAGTTACGGTTTATTGGTTGGTTCTAAATTAAGAGATAAAGATGCGGTGAGCGCCGTAGCTATTTTATGCGAGATGGCTGCTTATGCAAAAGAAAACGGTAAGAGCCTTTTTGAGCAATTGATTGAGTTGTATGTGAAATATGGTTTCTTTAAAGAAAGTCTTATTTCAATTACTAAAAAAGGTATGCGCGGGCAGGAAGAAATTGCAGAAATGATGCAATCATACCGCGATAATCCGCCTAAAACAATCAATGGTTCGCCGGTTGTTGAATTGCTGGATTATGAGTTAAAGAAGGGTAAGAACCTGCAAACCGGCAAGGAATGGGAAATTAAATTGCCCAAATCTAATGTATTGCAGTTCATACTGGAAGATGGCAGCAAGATTTCTGCACGCCCCTCGGGCACTGAACCAAAAATTAAATTTTATTTCAGCGTAAATACCAAATTAGGAAGCACCACAGATTATGAAAAAGTGAATGCTGAGTTGGATAAACGCATACAAGGAATTATCAGTGATATGAAACTGAAGTAAGGGAGCTTTAATTGCCACGCCCTTAAGGGCGTGGCAATTAAAGGAGGATTGCTTTTCATTACTTTTGTAATATGAGTTACAACTATCTCCCGCTCGACAAGAACCCCATAGATTTTGAGCAGCTAAAAAATCTTCTTGAACACAACCAGGATGTATCTATCACTTTTGATGCGCATGAGCGTATTGTAAAATGCAGGGAATATCTTGACAAGCTGATGCAGCAACCAGACAAGTTGTATTACGGTATCAATACCGGTTTTGGTTTTTTACAGCATGTAAAAATCAATAATGAACAGGTTGAACAGTTGCAGGCAAACCTGCTTATGTCTCATGCCTGTGGCATGGGCGAGGAAGTGCCGCATGCTATTGTAAAACTCATGCTGGCGCTAAAAATAAAATCGCTGAGCTATGGTTATTCAGGTGTGCAGATTGATACGGTGAAGCGGTTAACAGAAATGCACAACGAAAACATTTTACCTGTTATTTATACACAGGGTTCATTGGGCGCTTCCGGCGACCTTGCACCACTGAGCCATATGAGTTTACCGTTGATTGGCCTTGGCGAGGTTTGGCATAAGGGTGAAAAGAAAACAACGGCCACTGTTTGGAAAGAAAAAAACTGGCAGCCTATACACCTGCAAAGTAAGGAAGGGCTCGCATTAATTAACGGCACACAATTCATGTCGGCTTATGGTATTTATATTTTGCTGCAATGCGACAGGCTGATACGTTGGGCAAATATTATTACCGCAATTTCATTTGACGCGTTTGATTGTTCTCCTGAGCCTTTTGACGAAAAAATACAGCAGATACGCCCCCACGCCGGGCAGGTTGCAGTTGCCCAAACAATAAGAAAATATTTACAAGGAAGTGCCATTGCATTTCAAAAAAGCAAGGCAGTACAGGATCCCTATTCTTTCAGATGCGTGCCACAGGTGCATGGTGCAACAATAGATACATTTGAATATGTGAAAAGTGTTTTTTTGAGAGAGATTAATTCCGTTACTGATAATCCGAATATATTTCCGGATGATGATGAAATACTAAGTGGTGGTAATTTTCACGGGCAGCCGCTGGCGCTTGCTTTAGATTTTTTGAGTATAGCAATGAGTGAGCTTTCCAATATTTCTGAAAGAAGAATTTACCAGCTTATCAGCGGACAAAGAAGCTTACCCATGTTTTTGGTGAAAGATCCCGGGCTTAATTCCGGCTTTATGATACCGCAATATACCGCCGCGGGTATTGTAAGTGAAAACAAACAGCTATGCACACCCGCTTCAGTTGATTCTATATCTTCCTCAAACAACCAGGAAGATCATGTGAGCATGGGTGCAAATGCCGCTACCAAATGTTTACGTATTATTCAGAATGTAGAAAAGGTTTTGGCTATTGAATTATTAAGTGCTGCACAGGCACTCGAATTCAGGCGACCGTTAAAAAGTTCTGCTGCAGTCGAAAATATGGTAAGCGCATTCAGGAAAGAAGTTTCCTTTAATGCCGGGGATAGGGTTTTGCATGACGATATGATGAAAGCCGTTAGTTTTTTAAAACTGACAAGAGTTTAAAAAAATTTTAATTTATTGTTTTTAGGTTATTTATAAAGAGGCTATCATTAAGCTACATTCGTGACAGCCTCTATTATTCACTTCAAACTATATGAGTTCTTGCTGAACTTCCATTTTTATTCTCTGATATTTTTCCTGATCATCATTCGTAAACTTAAATTTAAGCTTATTCCCTTTTTCAAAATACCCGGGAAATTTGTTCCTGTATTTTTTAGTTACTTTCTTATTCTGCTTTTTACCGTTTATATATAAATCTCCATCTTTTATTTCAATCTCATATGATCCATTATTTTTTATTAAACCATCATTTTCAAGAGCAGTTTTTAAATTATTAACCTCTACTGATTGTTTACCGGCTTTTTTTAATTGTATTTTTGCTTTTGCCATTTGACGATCCATATTCTCCAGAAATGCCAGTTGCATTGATCGCTGGCTTCTTTCCAAATTTAGCCTGTTCAGCTTTAATTGGTTCCTTGCATCGGCTAATGCAAGTTGCTGTTCCAATGCCAATCTATTATCCATAATATCTTCTTTTAAATTCCTTTGCGCTTCAGCAAGTGCTCTTTGTTTTGCCTCCTGAATTTGCTGCCAGTTAACTATATCCATTGCCTTCCGGTAGCTGTCTTTAATGTAATTATCATAATCTCTGCCGAGTTCGTGTTTAAGTTTTTGCATACTGCGTTCCACTTCACGCATAGCATCTTCCACAGCCTGCATATTTACTCTGTTATCCTGAAAGGACTGATTATCCAGGGTGATTCGCGAACGCTGCTTTTTGGATGGTATTGTATCTGCCGTTGTTTGCTGGTGGCGAAACAAATCGCCTTCACCTCCCGAAAAGGCTAATGAAAAAATGGTTAGTGAACTAAAAACCATCATCAAAAAAATGCGCGGATTTAACAGGTATCGTATCATACAAAAAGTTTTAAATTATTTAATTACGATAAAATTCGTATAAAAATACGATTATTTTCGTAATTACAAAATCAATGACTTTATTCATCTATATTTTTTGAGCTTTATTCCATATTTAACAAATCATCAAAATGCAGAAGCGTTATTTTGCAGCACAGAATATCACTGACTTAAACAGATGTCTCATGAAAAAGTTTGCATTCTTATTTTTTGTTGCAGGTTTTGTAATAATACAACAGGCAATTGCCCAGGATGAAAACAGCGAACCTGTGCAAAAAGGATTTGACAAATCTAAATTGTTTTTCGGCGGAAACTTTGGTTTAGGATTCGGCACTAACACTTCGGTAAACATATCTCCGCAGGTTGGCTATCGGTTCAATGATTTTTTAGCCGCAGGCGCCGGTGTTAATTTTAATTATTATAGCTATAAATCTTTTTATACCAACGGAGCAGATTATTCAAGAACAAGTTTTGGCTATACAGGCTTTAATGTATTTGGCAGGGTATATCCCATAAAATTTATTTTATTACAAGCTCAGCCCGAATTGAATTATAGTTGGGGTTCTATTAAATATTATGATGGAAGCGCTAAATATAAATATCCCGGAAAATTTGTTCCATCGCTTTTAGTTGGCGGCGGCGCCGCTATACCAATGGGCGGCAGAAATGGTGCTTTATTATTGATGATTCAGTACGATGTTTTACAGGAAGGGCGTTCTCCTTATGGAAACAGGCCATTCTTCTCCATGGGCTATAATTTTTAATCGTAGTAACTTATATCCATCAAACCTGTGCAGGGCAGCGTTTTCTTTTCTGCACTACTTTGCATAGCCAGTTGAATAATGCGGATAGTATTATAACCATGTTCAGGTTTTTGTTTTACGGGCATTCCGTTTACAATAGTATTGTATAAGTCAAGATAATAATCCGCATAACTTCCTTTTAGCGAAGGGTAATGTTCTTTTACAATCTTACCATCTATTTCTGTATGCAGTAAACCGTATATATCTTTTTTCTCCACGCCCCACCCCTCTCCTACAGGCGGCTCACCTGCTCTTAGTCTTGCTTCCTGCGGGTCTTCTCCATATTTAATAAATGAACCCTTTGTGCCGTGAATCATATACCTGGGCCCCTGCTCACGGAAAAGCATACCCGCATGCAGAATAACTTTATTAAATCCGTAATCCAGCCAGATGTTAAAATAATCGTCTACCCGTGCATGTGGCCGTTGCATGCGTATATCTGCAGTTATATTTTTGGGCAATCCAAAAAAATATAAAGCCTGGTCAATAATATGCGCACCAAGATCATATAATATACCACTACCGGGTAAGGGAGCTTCTCGCCATGCGGTTGGCCTTTCTTCTGCACGATAACGATCATAATGTGCTTCAAACTCATGTATATCACCAAGCAGCTTATTATCCAGTATTGCTTTTATCGTTCTAAAATCGCTTACGTACCTGCGGTTCTGGTATACACTCAACACTTTACCACTCTTTGCTGCAATATCAACCAGTTGTTCTGCTTCTTCAATGGTATTGGTAAAAGGTTTTTCCAGCACTACATGCTTACCTGCTTCCAAAGCCATTTTACTGTAAGGAAAGTGTGTATCGTTAGGCGTTGTAATAACAACCAGGTCAATACCAGGGTCGCTTACCATTTCTTCAATAGTTCTTACAATTTTAGCTTGCGGAAATTGTGCTTTGGCTTCATTGCCTTTGCGTTGCAGGATACTTACCAGTTCATATTGTTCTGGTAAAGTTGTAATAAAAGGAAGATGAAAAACTTTTGCAGAGATCCCAAAACCAACAACTCCCACTCTTGTTTTTTGCTTAGTCATTGTAATGTTTTGAATGAAGATAAAGGAAATAGCATCAGCTTTCAGCTATCGGCAATGAGCTATGAGCTGATAGCTGCTGATACCTGACAGCTCATAGCTTCAACCCCTCTCCTTCACCCATTCCAGCGCTTTCTTTAATTGCTGCTCCTGAGTTATATTGGAATTGTCAAGCACCAGTGCATCTTCGGCTTGCCGTAAAGGACTCACTTCACGATGCGAATCTA
The DNA here is from genome assembly GCA_020847395.1 of Chitinophagaceae bacterium. Lineage (GTDB taxonomy): Bacteria > Bacteroidota > Bacteroidia > Chitinophagales > Chitinophagaceae > Agriterribacter. The sequence goes on along the minus strand of JADLCD010000074.1, from coordinate 37,244 downwards.
TATAATCTCTCATCTCAAGATTATTCTTTACTTCCTCAATGGTTATATTGGGGTTTTGCGCATAGAGTTCTTTAAACCTTCTTTCCACTCTAATGGCATTATCAGCCGTCATAAATATTTTTAACTCTGCCTGGGGAAAAACAACGGTACCAATATCTCTGCCATCCATTACTATTCCTTTCTGCTCTCCCATTTTCCGCTGTTGTGCAACTGCAAAATCACGAACCTGTTTTATGGCTGCTATCTCGCTCACTTTTTCCGCAACTACCATATCCCGGATAATATACTCCACGTTTTCATCATTCAGGTATATTTCCGCTTTCTTCGTCACATCATTTGTGCGGAATTCGAGCCGTATATTTTCCAAAGCTCCTTTTACAGCTTTTTCTTTTTTCCAGTCAATGGAATTGCGCAGAAAATATAAGGTGATAGCACGATACATTGCGCCACTGTCTATATACACATAATCCAACGCCGAGGCCAGCTGTTTTGCAAGTGTACTTTTGCCGCATGACGACCAGCCATCTATGGTAATGATAATTTTTTTCATAAATACGCTTGCAAAATAGTTGTTTTTGCGCAGGAAAGAAAAACCTCAGGATTGAAAGGCTGTGTCTTCTTTTTATTTTTTAATCAACAAGCCTCACCCCTGCCTACCGGACAGGAAGGCTTGCAACGGAGAGGGAGCGGTACTGCGGAATAATTCCGAGCTATTTGTTCTTCCATATCATCAAGCCTCATCCTCTTATCCTTCTCCCTGCATACCGGACAGGCAGGCGCACGGAGAAGGACGGTGCTACAAAATATTTCCAAACTATATTACTACCACATCTGCCTCTCCCTCCTTCTCCCTCTCCTTGCAACGGAGAGGGAGCGGTACTACAGAATAATTCCAGGCATTATAACTACCACATCATCTACAAAACATATCCAAACAAAACGCTCAGTATTCGCTCATACTTTTACATTCTCACCTGCCGCCCACTTCATTTTATCAACCTGTTCTGATCCGGGGCACCCCTCTCTCCCGCCCAGGCGGGATGGAGAGGGGCCGGGGGTGAGGGGCCTTCATAAAAAAAGAGGCTGCCTTTACCAGACAACCTCTCTTACTCATTCTATTCAAAAAAACTACGCTTCTGATTTTTCTTTTTTGCCTTCGCCTTTTAACGTAAAGGTTAACTGCGATTTGTCGGCATTAAGATCAGCGATCAATACATCACCTGCCTTTACATTCATATTCAATATTTCTTCTGCAAGCGGATCTTCAAGATACTTTTGTATTGCCCTGTGCAGCGGACGTGCGCCAAACTGCTGGTCATATCCTTTTTCTGATATGAATTTCTTGGCTTCTTCCGTAAGCTCCAGCGAAAATCCGAGGCTGCTCAAACGCTTCATCACACCTTTCATCAGGATGTCAATGATCTGGAAAATATGCTCCTGTGTAAGTGTATTGAATATCATCACATCGTCAATCCTGTTTAAAAACTCCGGACTGAATGTACGTTTCAACGCTTTTTCAATAACCGCTTTATTATTTTCATCAGCGCTTTGCTGGCGTGCAGCAGTTGCAAAACCTACGCCCTCGCCAAAATCTTTCAACTGGCGTACACCAATATTTGATGTCATGATGATAAGCGTATTTTTGAAATCAACTTTTCTGCCTAAACCATCCGTTAACTGACCATCATCCAATACCTGCAACAGGATATTATAAATATCAGGATGCGCTTTTTCAATTTCATCCAGCAATACCACGCTATATGGTTTGCGGCGAACACGCTCGGTTAACTGACCGCCTTCTTCATAACCTACATACCCCGGAGGAGCGCCTATTAAACGGCTTACCGTAAATTTTTCCATGTATTCACTCATATCAATGCGGATAAGCGCATCTTCAGAGTCGAACATATATTTAGCCAATGCACGTGCCAGCTCGGTTTTACCAACACCTGTAGGACCTAAGAATATAAATGTTCCGATTGGCTTTTTAGGATCTTTCAAACCTACGCGGTTACGCTGAATGGCTTTCACCACTTTTACTATTGCTTCATCCTGGCCGATAACAGCGCCTTTTAAATCATCTGCCATCCTGCGCAGCTTCTCTGTTTCAGCCTGTACCATTCTTTTCACAGGAATGCCCGTCATCATGCTCACCACTTCAGCAATAGCTTCCTCGTCTATAGGATACCGTTTGTGCTTGCTTTCTTCTTCCCATTGTGCTTTCGCTTTTTCCAGGTCTTCCTGCAAGCGTTTTTCATTGTCCCTTAAAGAAGCAGCTTCTTCAAAACGCTGGCTTTTTACCACCTTGTTTTTTTCCTGCTTAATATCTTCTATCTTCTTTTCCAGCTCAACTATTTCATTGGGAACATTAATGTTTTTTAAATGCACCCTTGCTCCCACTTCATCCATCACATCAATAGCTTTGTCGGGTAACAACCTGTCGGTAACATAGCGGTCGCTCAATTTTACACAAGCATCAATAGCATCTTCAGAATATGTTACGTTATGATAGTCTTCATATTTAGGCTTTATGTTCTGCAGTATCTGTATCGTTTCATCCACGCTTGGCGGATCAACCAGCACCTTCTGAAATCTTCTGTCCAAAGCACCGTCTTTTTCAATATACATGCGGTACTCATCGAGCGTAGAAGCGCCAATGCACTGCAGTTCACCACGGGCAAGCGCCGGCTTAAATATATTAGATGCGTCAAGCGAACCGCTGGCGCCACCGGCACCAACGATAGTATGTATCTCATCTATAAAGAGAATCACATCGCGGTTTTTTTCAAGCTCATTCATAATGGCTTTCATTCTTTCTTCAAACTGACCGCGGTATTTTGTACCTGCTACCAGCGCGGCAAGATCTAATGAAACCACTCTTTTATCAAACAATACTCTTGATACTTTTCTTTGCACTATTCTTAATGCAAGCCCTTCAACAATGGCGGTTTTACCAACGCCCGGCTCACCAATAAGAATAGGGTTATTTTTTTTGCGGCGTGAAAGGATTTGTGATACTCTTTCAATTTCTTCTTCCCTGCCTACAATCGGGTCTAATGTGCCCATTTCTGCAAGGCGGGTAATATCACGCCCGAAATTATCTAATACAGGCGTTTTGCTCTTTGCATTTGCCGCCTGGGATTTTGATTTCTGCTGATAACTTTTCTTTTCATCATCAAAATCATCATCGGCATCGTCTGTATACTCGCTGCGTACATCATTGCTTTTAACCATACCTAATTCGTTTTTAAAGAGATCATAATCCACATCAAACTGATTTAAGATTTGTGTAGCTATATTCTCTTTGTTTTTTAAAATCGAAAGCATCAGGTGTTCGGTTTCTACAGTGGGGCTTTTAAGCGCTTTAGCTTCGAGAACTGTTACCCTTATAACTTTTTCGGCTTGTTTGGTTAAAGGCAGACTATTAATATTAGCTATATTTTTTCCGGTTTTATCTTTAACCGCCAGCTCTACTTCTTTGCGAAGTTCATAAAGGTCAACGTTCAGGTTTTTCAAAATCTTAACCGCCATATTTTCACCCTCCCTGATCAATCCTAATAACAAATGCTCCGTTCCAATAAAATCATTTCCCAACCTTAAAGCTTCCTCCCTGCTGAAAGAAATGATCTCTTTTACCTGGGTAGAAAAATTATTATCCATTTAATACATTTTAAAAGTGATCTGTACAATAATAACGAATAATTTTGACTTCTGATAAATAGAACATTGCAGGCGTGTGAATTATTGTGCTCAACACAATATGTTGACAACTAAAGATTTTGAGGTTCCGGGTTAAAAAAGAAGGAACCGGTAATTTTAAACACCATTTTACATATTCAGGCAAGAATGAACAGCGGTAAACTCAATTGCTCATAAAATCAATCTATCAAAAGAACTCGTTTATGAACGTCAAAATAGATACCAAGGAAAAATTTCATGTCATAACGATAAATCAGCCCTCAATATCTGCTAATATGACAGAAGAAATACGTAAAAGCTTGGATGAAGTTACACAAAATCATGTTAAACATATTGTTCTGAACATGGCTCCTGTGGAAAATATTGACCTTAATGCGGCAGTTTTGATAGCCGAAGCGCAGCAAAAAGCCTATGAAGAAGGACATTCTTTTGTGATTTGCGGAATGCAGCAGCCTGTAAAAGATGTATTTAAAGATGCTGATTTGCTGGATAGCTTAAACTATACACCCACTGAAAGTGAGGCCTGGGATATTGTGCAGATGGAAGAGGTGGAAAGGGAATTATTGGGTGGTGAAGAATAAACTTATTTGAAGTGCGTGCAACGTTTTTTTCTGCCGCATGTCAGTTTTACTATCAAAACTATCTCTGATGAAAAAAACGCTCCTGCTGATCGTAATAACCTTAGCTATCAAATCATCTTTCGCACAACAAACAGCATTTGGCATATCACTTAATTCAGGGTTATTTTCTTTCAGTGGTAAATCAGCAGAAAAAACGACCGCTATTAGTTACGCTGCTGCTGAAAAACTAGGCTACACTAATAATCCATATGGTTCAAAAAACGGGCTGAGTTACGGCTTTTCCTTATACATACAGCGAGCTACTAAAAAAGGATTTTTATTTGGACTTGATGCCGGATATGAAACCCTGAAAAGTAAAATTTCTATTACTCAAATCTTTTATGTTCCATCATTTTTTTCATCATCTACACCAACCACTACCACTATAAATGCCCGGGGAAATAGCTATTTCAACAATAGCTTTCTCAACTTTTACCCCTTTGCCGGTTACAGGTTTTCTTTTAACCGTATAAAACTGGACCTCACCGGAGGACTCGATATTGCACATTGCCTTAGTGCAAAAGAAAAGGCAAAAGCTACTGACTCAGATGGAAAAAATTATAACATATCACCCGCCGGAAAAACGATCAATACAGATATCAGAACCAGAATTCAGCTCACTGCTCATTACAAAATGATAGGAATATATGCCGGATATTCAGCAGGATTTACAAATTATATGTCAGGGTATATAGGTGGTATCAATGAAGCATATTCAAGAATGCTGAGATTCGGAACAACGTTTACTATCAAATAGAATTGTTCTCCAGCGTACAATACCTGTACGATACCGGACAGTTCCAAAAACGATATTCTCCTCAAATAACTGTTTGTCAAATAGTTATATATTGGCATACACATTGAAATAGTTGCATTGAACCAAGTTGTAATACAAACATGTTAAGGAACTATTTTAAAACTGCCTGGCGGAATATCCTGCGCAATAAAACATTTTCCATTATCAATATTGGTGGATTGGCTTTAGGACTGGCTGCCTGCTGGTTGATTATGTTATATGTGAACAACGAATTTCAGTATGATCGCTATCATGCGAATGCTGATCGCATTTATCGTATTGCCCAACATGCCGAATGGGGCGGCGGCAATTTTCATCTTGCCATAACTTCAGCGCCTTTTGCAGAAGCTTTTAAAAAAACATTTCCCGAAGTGCAGGATGCTGTTCGTTTAGATGCGGAAGGCGGCGGAACGATCACGTATGCAGATAAGCATATTAAAGAAGAGCATATCTTTTTTGCAGATAGCAGTTTTTTCCGGATGTTTAGTTATACATTTTTATATGGTAATAAAAATGCGCTGGATAAACCACAGTCCATTATTATTACAAAAACACTTGCACAAAAAATATTTGGCGACCCTTCTGCTGCGCTTAATCAAATAATTTCGTTTGGTAAAAATGAAGACAACCTCGTAACCGCGGTAATTGATGATGTGCCGGCTAACTCCCATTTTACGTTCAGCGCTATACGTCGTATGCCCGAAACAGATAACAGTCAATGGGGTAATTCATATCTGTATACTTATATCTTATTGCATAAAGGTGCCGACATACAAAAATTAAATGCGAAACTTCCTTCGTTTTATAACACTTATTTGAAGGCGTCGATGGAGAGTGTAGCGGGTAAAGTAGATTATCATATGGAGCTTCAGCCCCTTACTTCTATACATCTTAATTCTAATCTCGGTTTTGAAATAGCGCCCAATGGTAGTTTGCGTTATGTTGTTGTGTTTTCATTGGTAGCAGTATTGATTTTACTTATCGCTTCTATCAATTACATGAATTTGTCTACAGCCCGTTCATCACTTAGGGTTAAAGAAATTGGTGTGCGTAAAGTAAATGGCTCAAGCCGTTGGCAACTGGCAGCTATGTTTTTATCAGAATCTGTGTTTATTACTTTTATCGCTTCGTTAATAGCCATATTACTGGTAAAATTATTATTGCCCTGGTTCCTGTATTTTATTGGTAAAGATGCAGGTATAGCGCAACCGGGCCCATGGCAAACAACAGGATTATTTTTGGCATTTGCATTAATAACCGGATGTTTAAGCGGCATTTATCCTGCTTTTTTTCTTTCAGGATTTAAACTCATTCCATCGCTGAAAGGACAAACAGGTAATCATAATGGCAACCTTCGTTTCCGTCAGTCATTAGTGGTTTTTCAATTTGTGATTACTATTGCTATGCTTGCAGGTTCGTTTATCATTTATCAGCAATTGCAATATATAGGTAATAAAAATTTAGGATTCAATAAAAACCAGGTACTCAGCTTTCATGTAAGCAATCGTGAGGCAAGAACAAAAGTGCCGCTGATAAAAGCCGCTTTGCTTGAAAGTCCGCTTATAGAAATGGTGTCTGCGGCCGGAAATCCTATAGGCAATAATAATCTCGGAGGACGTGATTATCGTGCAGAGGAAGCCAATGGAAAAATAGGCGATAAAGACAGGATGGCCACAGTATTATTGGCTGATGAAGATTTTATAAATACGATGCAAATTAAAATGCTGGCCGGACGCAATTTTTCGAAAGACATGAGTACAGATAAAGACAGGGTGTTATTGATTAATGAAGCGTTGGCTAAGCGGGAAGGCTGGAAAGAACCACTTGGAAAAAAAATTCAGATGGGCGTGGATTCGGCGGGCAATCCTAATGTATATATAGTGGCAGGTGTGATGAATGATTTTAATGTGTATTCATTACAGCATACCATAGAACCTTTAATAGTGCAGTTGCCTTTAAGAGATGCCGATAAGGATAATATATATGTGCGTGTGAGCAGTAAGGATATGCATGCGGCCGTGCAGCATGTAGAAAATGTTTTTAGAAAGTTTGATGCCGTTAATCCTTTTGAGTATAGTTTCCTTGATGAAAATTTTGCGCGGCAGTATGGCGCTGAAAAAATGCAGGGAAAATTATTGATGACATTTACTATACTCGCCATTATTGTAGCATGCCTTGGTTTATTTGGATTGATAACCTTTACCGTGGAACAGCGCCGCAAAGAAATTGGCATACGCAAAGTATTAGGCAGCAGCGTTAGTGGTATTGTATTGTTGCTTGCAAAAGACCTTGTAAAGTTGGTAATGATAGCTATAGTAATCGCGACGCCCATTGCATGGATAATGATGAATAAATGGTTGCAGGATTTTGCATACCGCATTAATATAGGCTGGTGGATTTTTGCCGTGGCAGGTTTAACAGGATTATTGATAGCGTTTGTAACGGTGAGTGTGAAAGCAGTTAAGGCAGCAACTGCCAATCCGGTAAAAGCGTTGAGAACGGAGTAAAGCCCCTCTCCCCCGCCCCTCTCCCCTAAGGGAAGAGGGGTGCCTAAATTCAAATGAGGTTAATGAATAGCAGTGAGGGGACGCTTGTGAATCTAAAAGTATAATTAATAGTAAAGCGCTTAGCCTGGATATATTCAATAGATGATGCGGAAGAACAAAAAGTTTGGAACTATTCCGCTGTACCGCTCCCTTTCCTTTGGAGAGGGAGAAGGAGGAAGAGGCAGATGTGGTAGTGATATAGTTTGGAAATATTTTGCTGTACCGCTCCCTTTCCTTTGGAGAGGGAGAAGGAGGGAGAGGCAGATGTGGTAGTGATATAGTTTGGAAATATTTTGCTGTACCGTCCTTCTCCGCAAGGAGAGGGATAAGAGGGTGAGGCGAAATTTCTAACCACAAATATGGCAGAACAGTAAATCAAGTCTCTTTTTAAAATAATGTTAATGATAAAAGCCTTTTTTAAAGTAGCTATTCGTAACCTGTCAAGAAACAAGGTTTATTCTACAATCAATATTGTAAGTCTGTCAATAGGGCTTGCCGCCTGTTTGCTTGTGGCTAATGTTGTAATAGATGATCTCTCTTATGATAAACAATGGCAGAAAGCACCAGATATTTATCGCATTTCTGATACAGATGAAAGCACAGGGCAAAAAACGCCCGTGGTTTTATCGGGTTTGGGTCCTACTTTGAAAAAGGACTTTCCGGAAGTTGAAAATTATTGCCGTGTCTCAGATGCCAATAAATATTTTACGGATAGCAGCAAAGGGAAGTTTAATATCCATTGTATAATTACCGAGCCTTCTTTTTTAGATATTTTTAATTTCAGGTTTATTGCAAACGCTACATTAACAGGTGGAAAAGATTACAAAAGTGTAATACTTTCAGAAGAGGCAAAAAATAAATATTTCGGCAATGCTGATCCCATCGGAAAAACCCTAAAGGGTTTTGGTTTAACAGGCGATGCTGATCCAACATCATATATTGTAACAGGAATCGTGGAAAGCATTCCTTATAATTCACATTTACGGGCAGAAGCCATTATATTGAGCCAGTTCAGCGATGAAGATAACCAGTTATCACCTCAAGGAATAGGAGGTTTTTATTCACTATATATTTTACTTCAACCAAGCGCCAATATTAAAAACCTTGAAACAAAGATTGATCATTTATATAAAATCGCTGTTGAAAATGGCGCGGACAGGAAGTTTGTTTTGCAACCCCTGCAAGATATTTATTTGCATTCGGATTTTGCACAGGGATATCAAACCGTTGTTGGAAGCCTGAGAAGTGTATATATATTTTCTGCAGTGGCCATAGTTTTATTATTGATCGCCTGCTTTAATTTTATTAATCTCACTACTGCCAGGGCACTTAAAAAAGTAGGAGAAGCGGGCGTTAGGAAAATACTTGGCGCTGGTAAATTCCAACTTGTATTACAATACCTATTTGAGTCGCTGATATTCTTTTTGATTTCATTTTTACTGGCTGTGGTTTTTTATCGCCTGTTCCTAAATGGAGTGGAAACATACCTGGAGCATAAGCTAACTGTTAGTTTTACTCAAAATATCATTCTTTTTGCTGCCACGGTTCTTGTGCTTTTGCTGGTATGCCTGTTTACAGGTTTATACCCTGCCATATTGCTGGCATCAACAAAAATGATTACCGCATTAAAAGGAGCAACAAACTCCAAACCCGGTAATAACCGGGTAAGAAAGAGCCTTATTGTTGGACAGTTTGTTATTACTATCATCATTATTATTGCGGCTATTGTAGTAAAAGAGCAGCTTTTCTTTTTAAACCATTCAGAGCTGGGTTACGATAAAAATAATTTATTATTGATCGGCAATACAAACTTCAGCACAAGCGGAACAGCTTTTAAAACAGAAATAAAAAAGATAACCGGCGTAGAAAATGCAAGTATAACAATTTGGAATCCTGGTATAGGTGGTGGTGCTATGTCAGTTAAAGTTGACAACCCGTTTCAAAAAGAAAAGAAAATGGATATATGGTATATTGATGCCGATATTGATTTTGTTTCCACCTTACCACTCAGGTTAGAACAGGGCAGGTTATTGAATAATGCATTTTTCCTGGATGCTCCGGATACCAGGTCGCTTTATAAAAGCGGAAACATGGACTCCATGATGTATGTGTCGTCGAATCAGTCGCTCCTGGTTTCTTCATATACGGCAAAGACATTTACTTCCATACAGCTCAATCAACCTTCTAAAAGTATGCCTGGCACACCCGTAGGTGTTGTTAGCAATTTTCATAACGAATCGTTACGTACAATAATGAAACCCTCTGTTATAAGAGGGGATAATAATATTCGATACGGTAATATGCTGATTCGCATACAACCCGGCACAGACAAATACGTAATTGCCGCCATAGCTAAAATATGGGATAAATTTTATCCTTCGCAAACATTCAATTATAGCTGGGTAAATGATGCGCTGGCGGCACAGTATGACTCAGAAAAGAAAACTCTTCAATTGTTTTTCTTCTTTAGCTATATCTCCATATTTCTTGCCTGCATGGGTTTGTTTGGCTTAGTAAGTTTTACAACCGAAATGCGGGTTAAAGAAATAGGTATACGTAAAGTATTAGGCGCAAGCGCTGCACTTATTACCGTATTGATTTCAAAAGACTTTTTAAAACTTGTAGTGGTTGCGCTTTTAATATCAGCGCCTATAGCGGTATGGCTGATGCATGCCTGGCTGGAAGATTATGCTTACAGAATTAATATCAGTGGATGGTTCATATTTGTTGCAGGTTTTATTACGATAGCAATAGCTGCTGCAACGGTTTTTGTTAGTTCGATAAATGCGGCAACAGCAAACCCGGTCGCAGCATTACGAAGCGAATAGCAGAGTAATGCGAAGACCCCGCATGTATATCGGGGTGAAGGCAGTAAGAACGGAGTGACGGAATCCCGATACATATCGGGATGAAGAGCTTGAGAACGGAGCAGGAAAACAATTTTAGGTTTTTAGTTTATGGCTCGCTAACTATAAACTAAAAACAATAAACCATAAACATGATCTCTGTATGTTCAAAAGCTATTTCAAAACCGCATGGAGAAATTTGTTGAGGAATAAGGTATATTCCATAATCAATATACTGGGTTTGGCCATAGGCATGACGGCTTGTTTTTTTATATTCCAGTATGTAGTTTTTGAATCAGGCTACGACCGGTTTAATACAAACGCCGCAAACATTTATCGTGTTCCCATTTCTTTCTCTGGAAGCTTGTCGGATGCGCCGCCTTCGGTTATGAATTATAATGCTGTAGCCCGTGCTTTGAAGAGAGATTTTCCCGAAGTGGTTGATGCTGTAAGACTGTTGAGCTTTAAATCTTTTTCTAAATCGAATTATCTGTCTTACCAGGAAGAAGGCGGGCAAAAGAAAGCATTTTTCGAAAATGATATTTACTTCGCAGATTCTTCTTTTTTCAGGGTGTTCTCTTATCCGCTGGTTCGCGGCGATAAAGCGCATTGTCTTTCAGATTGGAATGCGATCGTGATCTCTGAATCTATGGCAAAAAAATATTTTGGGAACCAGGATCCTATAGGTAAAATATTAGTTTCATATACCTTTCCCTCGAAAGTTACAGGTGTTTTTGCGGATCTTCCTGAAAATTCACATCTGAAATTTGATGCACTGGTGCCTTTACAGCCAGCCTTGAAGGAATGGAAGTCGGAAGATAACTGGGGCTGGCCGGCTGTTTATACCTATGTACTGTTGAAGCCCGGAACCGATGCTAAAAAGCTGGAAGCAAAATTTCCTGCTTTTATTGATAAATATCTGGGTAAAGAAATGAAGGAAATGAATTTCCGGCCTTATTTCCACCTGCAGCCGCTTACAGATATCCACCTTACATCGCATTATATTGATGAAGCTGAAGTAAACGGTGATGAAAAAGAAGTTTTTTTCCTGTCTGTTATTGGAGTGTTCATTCTGCTGATTGCCTGGATTAACTATATCAACCTTTCAACCGCCAAATCAATGGAACGGGCTAAGGAAGTGGGCATTCGCAAAGTATCGGGAGCAGCAAAAAAACAACTGATCATACAATTTCTCATAGAGTCGTTAATGACTAATTTACTGGCGCTGGTGATCACCATTATTATTATTACCCAAACCATGCCCCTGTTTAACCAGCTTGTCGGAAGAAATATCAGTGCGGCATTCTTTACAAGCGGAATGGGAAGTCAACCATCTTTCTGGTTTTGGAGCGCAGTAATTTTTCTTTCAGGTTCCCTGCTGGTAGGCGCCTATCCCGCGTTTATTTTATCGTCTTTTAACCCGGTAAGGGTACTTAAAGGGCTGATCATAAAATCAAATACAAAACTTTCGCTAAGGCGGGCACTTCTTTCCTTTCAGTTCTTTCTTTCTATTATACTTATTGCCGCCACCCTGGTTGTATTTGCCCAATTAAACTTTATGCGCAAGGGTGATCTGGGATATAATAAAAATCAACTATTGGTTGTTAAAATGTCATCGGCATTTACTGATTCAACCCATGCGGCCAAATTGAATTATTTTAAGCAGGAAGTGTTGCGACAGTTTTCTTCTGTAAAAAATATATCCTATACCGGGGAAGTGCCCGGAAGGCCGATAAAAGATCACCAAAATATAAGAAAGGTTGGGGAGGACAAGCAACATAGTTACCCCACATTTGTAACACAGATTGATCACGACTTTATAAACACTTACCAGGTGCCTCTTGTAGCGGGTAGCAATCTTTCACCTGCAGACAGTTCAGAAGTTTTGAGCCGCAACGCGCAGGGTACTTTTGGAACGAATAAAGCTTTGAAAGTACTGGTTAACGAAGAACTTGTTAAAAGTCTGGGCTTTAAATCCGTAAAGGAGGCCCTAAACCAGCGGATTATTTTTTTGGGTGGTAACGGGGAGTATTATGCTTCTATTAAAGGTGTTGTGAAAAATTTTCATCAGCGCTCCCTAAAGGATGCGTATGAGCCTATATTGTTCATTTATCCATCTTACAATAACTGGGGGTGGGATAATGTATCATTAAATATAAATACAGGTGCAGGTGATCTTGATAAAAGCCTTTCCGGTATAGAATCTCTGTTCAAAAAAACATTCCCCGGAAAGCCATTCGAATTCTTTTTTCTTGACGATTTTTTCAATAACCAGTACCTCTCTGATCAGCGTTTGGGTAATGTGTTTGGATTATTTGCTTCGCTGGCAATTGTTGTGGCGTGCCTTGGGCTGCTCGGGCTTTCCGCTTTTGTAATAAAGCTGCGTACTAAAGAGATTGGTATTCGCAAAGTACTGGGAGCGTCGGTCTCCAGTGTGTTGCTGCTTGTTTCAAAAGATTTTATCAAACTGGTATGCCTGGCTGCTGTAATAGCTGTGCCAATTACTTACTGGGCGGCCAATGAATGGCTGAATAATTATGCATTCCATATCAGGCTAAGCTGGCTTATGTTTATGCTGCCACCATTGATATTGCTGCTGATTGTTTTGCTAACGGTTTGCCTGCAGAGCCTGAAAGCGGCGGCGGCAAACCCGGTAAAGAGCTTGAGAACGGAGTAAAGCCTCTCTCCCCCACCCCTCTCCCCAAAGGGAAGAGGGGAGTTTAAACTCAAAGCATGCCGATAAAATACAATGAGCGGGAGGTTGCGAATGTAAAAGTATGAGCGAATACTGAGCGTTTTGTTTGGATATGTTTTATAGATGATGTGGTAGTTATAATGCCTGGAATTATTCTGTAGTACCGCTCCCTCTCCGTTGCAAGGAGAGGGAGAAGGAGGGAGAGGTGAGGAAGAGGCTTCAATTAAACACTCTTAATAAATATTAACATGAAAAAAATAAGCTTGTTTTTAATATCAGCTATAGTAGCTGTTGGCGTAAATGCGCAAAACAATAAAGAACCTTTTATAACAAAATCGTTCAGCGCACAATCGTTTAATAAAGTGAACGCTGAAACTTCGGGTGGTTCTATTAGTCTATCCGGCAATGCTGCTTCAAGTCCGCGCATTGAAGTATATATCCATGCGGGCAATAGTAACGACAATCTCAGCAAAGCGGAAATCCAGCAACGGCTTGATGAAAATTACACTCTTGAAATTGATGTAAAAAACAATGAGCTTGTTGCCATTGCAAAACAGAAAAATAAAATCACCAACTGGAAAAAAGGGTTGAATATTTCCTTCAAAATTTATACAGGTGATAAAATTGACAGTAAGCTTTCAACAAGCGGCGGAAGCATAGCTTTAGAAAATGTATCCGGAACGCAGAATTTTTCCACCAGCGGTGGCAGTTTAAGTGTTAATACTGCCAATGGCAACATCAACGGCAGAACTTCAGGAGGAAGTATATCGCTGAAAGATGCTGAAGGAAATATCGATTTGTCAACCAGTGGCGGAAGCATTACGGCTGCAGATGCAAAGGGCACACTTAAGCTTCATACGTCAGGCGGTTCAATACATTTTCAAAATCTCAACGGCAACATAAATATCGGAACAAGCGGCGGCTCACTAAATGGGGATGATATAAAGGGAGAATTAGTTGCCCGCACGTCAGGAGGAAGTATTGATCTTAAGCAAATGAAGTGCAGCTTTGAAACCTCAACAAGCGGAGGCAATATACAGGTGGAAATAGCGGAGCTCGGCAAATACGCAAAAATTTCAAATTCAGGGGGCAATATAACACTGCATATGCCGGGTAATAAAGGTGCAGATCTTGATATTCACGGCAATAAAATTTCAACGCCAAAAATCAGCAATTTTAGTGGTAAAGGAGATAATAACAGCCTGGTTGGAACAATCAATGGTGGAGGTGCCCGTGTAGATGTTCGCGGAAACAATAATGTTTCACTGTACTTAGACTAACCCACAACAATAGTTAAAGTCATATAGATGCTTAAAAATTATTTCAAAATAGCGGTAAGACATCTTACCAAACACAAAATGTTTTCCATTATCAACATTTTGTGCCTTGCCATAGGCATAACATTCGCTATGCTGATTGGTGAATATATTATTCATGAAAAAAGAGTGAATGCAGATCTGCTAAATGTAAACCAGCAATATATTATCAAAAGCAAGTGGAAAGAAAAGGGCATGGGTCTCGACTTTACTACCCTGGGGCCGCTGGCACAAACATTAAAAACAGAATATCCTACACTGGTAGCTAACTATTATCGCTATAACCCGGTATTAAATGTTGTTTCTGCAGGCGATAAACATTTTAAAGAAGATATTGCTATTGGGGATACTACATTAATAAGCATGTATGGGTTTCCGTTATTGTATGGCAATCCTCAGCAGCCCTTTGCCAATAATAATTCCGCGGTTATTACAGAAACACTGGCGTTAAAACTTTATGGAGATAAGAACGCCATTGGAAAAACACTGGACATACAAACGGTGAGAGATGACAAACAATTGTATACGGTTTCTGCGGTATTAAAGGATATCCCATATAATTCCATCATGAACCTTTTAGGCGACACCTACAGTGTATTTGTGCCAACTGTGGGTAACCGGTATTATCCGGGTACTGATGATCCGGCAGCAAACTGGGCCGGTATATTTGAGATAGCGGCAATAGAATTGCGAAAAGGCATCAGCCCTGAATCTTTGCAGAAGCCTGTTAAACAGCTATTGACAAAATACGCTTCAAAAGATATCTGTGATAATCTAACGGTTGAACTGGCGCCGATGAAAACTTATTATACCAGCAATAATAACGGAGCTGTACAAAAAATGATCACCACGCTTTTGTTGGTAGTGATATTTATTATTACGATGGCTGTTATCAATTTTATCAATATCAATATTGGCACATCTTCCTACCGCCTTAAAGAAATGGGCTTACGCAAAGTGTTTGGCGGGGCAAAAAGGCAATTGATTTTTCAATATCTGACAGAGTCGTTATTGTTAACTTTTATTGCGGGAGTTTTATCATTAGGGTTGTATGAATTAATGCGGAGTTATTTCAGTGGTATGCTCAATACTCCGCTTTCTCCGCTGTGGAAATTTGATTTTTTCAGAATCAGCTCATTAACGGGTTTTGTGGTGTTGGTAGGCTTAATAGCAGGTATTTATCCCGCCTTTATTATGAGCGCTTCTAATACGGTACATGCCATCAAGGGTAAAATTGATACCGCGAAAGGCGGGCTTGTATTGCGACGGTTATTATTAATTGTGCAGTTTACATTGGCCATTGTTGTATTCATCAGCGCATTAAATGTTTCCAGGCAGGTTACTTATTTTTTTAATAAAGATCTTGGTTATAATAAAGAGCAATTAATGGTAGTTACAGCATTTCCTAAAAAATGGGATTCTACCGGCGTTGCAAAAATGGAAACGATCAAGAAGGGCTTACTTACTATTCCTGCCATAAAAAACGCCAGCTTATCATTTGAAATTCCCGATCGTAAACCGCCCAACAGTATTGGCATGTTGCCGGTGGGTGCTGCCGGTAATCAACCCGTATTAATTGCTACTATGGGCGCTGATGAAGATTACGCAGAAACATTAGGATTAAAAGTAAAAGCTGGCAATTTCTTTAATCACGGCAAAGGGGTACATATTCCCTCGCAAATTGTATTGAATGAATCTGCTGTTAAGTCGTTAGGGCTTACCCTTGAAAATGCAACAGGAAAACAGCTTACCATACCTTCTTTTAACAATGCCGTATTTACTATTGCCGGAGTGGTAAATGATTTTAATTATTCCACACTTCACGAAAAAATTGAACCACTCTCCTTTCTGCATACAGAAGACCTTTTGTCGTATCGCTTTCTTACGTTAAAATTAAATACCTCTGATATGGCAGGTACTATCAGTGCTATAAAAAAACAATGGAATGCTTTGTCGCCGGGCAATCCTTTTGAATATTTTTTTATGGATGAAAAATTCCAGAAATTATACCAATCAGAATTACAGTTAAAAAAGGCCACAGAAACCGCTACCGTTCTTAATCTTATAATAGTGTTTATGGGTATTTTTGGCGTTGTGGCGTTTACGTTAGTTAAAAGAAATAAAGAAATAGCAGTTAGAAAAGTATTAGGCGCGGATATTAATAGAATATTATTTCTTTTTATAAAAGATTATACATGGCTGATTATAATAGCCAATATTATCGCCTGGCCGATAGCATACCTGGCTAACAATTACTGGCTGCAGAATTTTGAATATCGTATGCCGCCACAGCTTTTACCCTATCTTATGGTATCGGGATTTATTCTTTTGGCAACAATCATTTTTATTGTATTGCAATGTTACAAAATCGCTGTAAGCAACCCGGTAAAGGTATTGAGGACGGAGTGACCTCACCCCCGGAGTTAATTTGAAAATTTGATGATTTGAAAATGAGGGAACAATGTGAAAATATGAAAGTGTGGAAATTGTGAACTGCTTGTTTGGATATATTTTGTAGATGATTTGGAAGATAATATAGTTTGGAATTATTCTGTAGCACCGTCCTTCTCCGTGCGCCTGCCTGTCCGGTAGGCAGGGAGAAGGATAAGAGGATGAGGCTTGATGATGCGGAAGAACAAAAAGTTTGGAACTATTCCGCTGTACCGCTCCCTTTCCCTGTCTGCCGACAGGCAGGCTTTGGAGAGGGCGAAGGAGGGAGAAGCTTTATTGATTTAACATTAATTAACCTTTACTAAGTCACCCTTAAAAGCCTTTTCATCTGCAAATTGCATTAGTTTCGCAGTTGATGAAAAAGTTATTTTTACCATTACTTATAGGTATTGCGAGTTTGTTTGCCTGCTCTCAAAAAAAAGAAGAGAAAAAAACTGCAATAACCCAACCTGCCCCATCCCGCAATCGCCCGGTACAAGCCGATGCATATGTAGTAAAAGCACGCCCTATCAGTGAAGATATACAGGTAGCCGGCTCCCTTGCTCCCGCCGAAGGAACAGATATCCGTCCTGAAATTTCAGGGCGTGTTGTGAGCATTAACTTCCGGGAAGGCAGCTTTGTAAAGAAAGGTACTTTGCTTGTAAAACTTTTTGATGAAGATTTGCAGGCCCAGTTAAAAAAGCTGGAAGTGCAGTTAGCCATCAACGAAAAAACCGTTGAACGGTACAATGAACTTATAAAAATACAGGGTATAAGTCAGCAGGAAGTGGATCTCAGCCAATTACAGGTAAACAACAATAAAGCGGATATACAGCTTGTAAAAGTTAATATCAGCAAAACGGAAATAAGAGCTCCTTACGATGGAAGAATCGGCTTGAGAAATGTAAGCCTTGGCGCATATGTTTCGCCTACAGATATTATTGCCACCATACGCCAGGTAAATCAACTGAAACTTGAATTTACTGTTCCTGAAAAATACAGCAATGCGTTTAAGCCCGGCAAACAAATTACTTTTTCTATAGATGGTGCAGATAAAAAATTTCAGGCAACTGTGCTTGCTACAGAATATTTTATTGATGCCAATACACGAAGCCTTACAGTTAAAGGCATAGTTAAAAGTAATGACCCGGCGCTTGTTCCCGGTGCTTTTGCCAAAGTAGATCTTGATCTTGATAAAAACGATAATGCCATTATAATCCCAACCCAGGCAGTAATTCCTCTTTCGCGTGGTAAACAGGTAATAGTGTATAAAAAAGGTGTTCCTGATTTTGTGACAGTAACAACCGGCATAAGAGATTCAGCCTATGTGCAGGTGCTCAGTGGTGTTAGTTTAGGAGATACCGTGCTCACCAGCGGATTGATGGCTGTTAAACCTAATTCCCAGGTACAACTCAGTAATATAAAATAATGAACATTTCAGAATTGAGTTTGAGGAGGCCGGTGCTGGCTACCGTTTCAAGCATTCTTATTGTAGTGTTTGGAGTAATAGGTTTTACGTTTCTCGGCGTAAGAGATTACCCTGCTATTGACCCTCCCATCATTAATGTTCGCACCAACTATGCAGGCGCCAATGCCGACATTATTGAATCACAAATAACCGAGCCTCTCGAAAAATCGATCAACGGTGTGCCGGGTATTAAAAACCTGACATCTTCAAGCAGCCAGGGCATAAGCAACATTACTGTGGAATTTGATTTGGGTGTAGACCTTGAAACCGCAGCGAATGATGTTCGTGATAAAGCATCGCAGGCGCAACGCAGCCTTCCGCAGGATCTTGATGCACCATCGGTGGTAACCAAAGCTGATGCAAGCTCTGATGCGATCATTTCTATGACCGTACAGAGCAATACAAGAAATCAATTGCAGATTACCGAGTATGCTACCAATGTATTGCAGGAAAGATTACAAACCATTCCCGGCGTAAGCGGTATACAAATCTGGGGCGAAAAAAAATACGCCATGCGTATTTGGTTTCAACCTTCAAAGCTCAACGCATACGGACTTACCTTCAGTGATGTACAGGCTGCATTAAGCAGGGAGAATGTAGAATTACCTTCAGGCAAAATAGCAGGTAATAATACTGAGCTCACCGTTCGCACTTTTGGCAGGCTTACCACTGAAGAAGAATTCAACAATATTATTATAAGAAGTACCGCCAACAGTATCGTTCGTTTAAAAGATGTTGGAGAAGCTGTACTTGGACCTGAGAATGAAGAAACCGTATTAAAGCTAAATGGTGTTCCGATGATAGCTCTTGCATTGGTACCCCAACCTGGCTCAAACTATGTTGCCATTGCAGATGAATTTTATAAGCGCTTTGAACAGTTAAAAAAAGAAATACCGGATGACATCAAGCTGGACATAGCACTTGATCAAACCGTTTTTATCAAACGTTCTATCACAGAGGTTGAAGAAACCCTGATCATTGCCGTTATGCTGGTGGTGCTCATCATTTATTTTTTCTTCCGCGATTGGATCATTGCAATACGCCCGTTGATAGATATTCCTGTTTCGCTTATTGCGGCATTTTTTATAATGTACCTGAGCGGTTTTACCATTAATGTACTAAGCCTCCTGGGAATTGTACTCGCCACAGGGCTTGTGGTAGATGATGGTATTGTGGTAACGGAAAATATTTATAAAAAGATGGAGCAGGGCATGAACAAGTGGCAGGCCGCGCTGGAAGGTTCCAAAGAAATATACTTTGCCGTAATTGCAACTTCTATCACGCTTGCTGTAATATTCTTACCCATCATCTTTTTACAGGGTTTTGTGGGTAGGCTTTTCCGTGAGTTTGGTATAGTGGTAGCAGGCGCCGTATTGGTTTCTGCTTTTGTATCACTAACCATTACGCCGGTGCTGAATGTAAAAATGACAAAGAGCGTACATAAACATGGATGGTTTTACCGCAAAACAGAACCGTTTTTTAAAGGAATGGAAAACGGGTATCATCGCCTGCTCGCAGCATTTATGAGATGGCGTTGGTTAGCTTTTGTAATTATTCTCATTTGTGGTGGAATAATATGGGGCATTGGTAGAAACCTGCAATCAGAACTTGCACCAATGGAAGACAGAAACCAGTTCAGGTTGCAGGTTACAATGCCCGAAGGTTCTTCGTTTGAATATACCGATCAGTTTATAGATAAGCTCACAGGATTTGTGATAGATTCTGTACAGGGACTGAAATCAGCATTAACGGTAACGGCTCCGGGTTTTTCGGGTGCAGGCTCTGTAAATACTGGCTTTGTTCGTGTTATGTTGGTTGATCCTAATCAGCGTACGAAATCGCAACAACAAATAGTTGATATGGTAAATAGAAATCTTCCCAAATTTTCTGAAGGAAGGGCATTTGCTATACAGGAGCAAACCATTTCTGTTAACCGCAGAGGCGGATTACCCGTGCAGTTTGTAATACAGAACAATAACTTTGACAAGCTGACTGATATGTTGCCGAAATTTTTGGAAGAAGCCAATAAAAACCCTGCTTTCCAGGGCGTGGATATTGATCTCAAATTTAATAAGCCCGAGCTGTCGGTAACGGTTGACCGTATAAAGGCCAGTGCGCTGGGTGTAAGCATTGATGCAGTTTCTGAAGCACTGCAACTGGCATATAGTAACAGAAGACTTGGCTATTTTACAAAAGATGGTAAACAATACCAGGTAATCGGCCAGGTGCCACGCGATGACAGAAATAATCCCACAGATCTTCGCAATATATATGTGCGTAACAGCCGTAACGAAAGCATTTCGCTTGATAACCTGGTAAATATTAAGGAAAGTACAACACCGCCTACCATATACCATTTTAACAGGTATAAATCTGCAACCATTTCTGCCGGGCTTGCAGAAGGCAGAACACTGGGAGAAGGTATAAAAGCCATGCAGGGTATTGCTGATAAAATGCTTGATGATACTTTTGCTACTTCGCTTTCAGGCTCATCAAGAGATTTTGCTGAAAGCTCAGGTAATACCATGTTTGCATTTGTGCTTGCACTGTTACTCATCTTCTTAGTGCTTGCCGCGCAATTTGAAAGTTTTATTGATCCGTTTATTATTATGTTCACTGTTCCGCTGGCTATTGCCGGCGCCGTATTATCGTTGTGGCTGTTCGGGCAAACGCTCAATATATTTTCACAAATAGGAATGATTATGCTTGTTGGTCTTGTAACCAAAAACGGTATCCTTATTGTGGAATTTGCCAATCAAAAACAAATTGCAGGTTTAACAAAAGCTGAAGCGGTTGTAGCAGCAGCAGTAGCCAGGTTAAGGCCAATATTAATGACGAGCCTTGCAATGGCGCTTGGCGCTTTGCCTATTGCCATGTCAATAGGCGCAGCATCTACCAGCCGTATACCATTGGGTATTGTAATTGTGGGCGGTATTATATTTTCACTGGTGCTTACCTTGTTTGTAATTCCGGCTATGTATAGTTTTCTTTCTGCAAGAAAACATGAAAGCCATATTGACGAATATTTTACGGAAGAAAAAAGAGCCTGACCTTTATGAGTGGAAAAAGAATTTTCAGTTTTATTACAGTATTTGTTTTTTGCAGCAGCATTGCAAGGTCGCAGCAATTGGTTACGGTTGAAGAGGCGATTGCAGCAGCTTTAAAAAACAACTTCGATATTCTGCTGGCTGAAAATGATTCAGCGGCTGCAGCCATCAACAAGAAATATATTTACGGAGGTTTTTTGCCAACGGTAAATGGAACTGTTGGAAGAGCGCAAACCATTTCCGCACAAAAGCAAAAGTTTGACGGCAGGGATGATGTGGAAGGAAAAGGTATACGTTCCACTAACTTAAATGCAGCCATCAATCTTAATCTTGTTTTGTTTGATGGTTTGAAAATGTTTGCAACAAGAGATCGTATAAATGAATTATATGCACTCGGAAGAATCAATCTAAAAAACCAGGTTGTAAATTCAACGGCTGCGGTTATTAATGCATATTATATTATAGTAAGGCAAAAGCAGCAACTCAAAGCCATCGATGAACAAATGTCCATCAATGAAGAAAGAGTAAAGCTGGCAGATAGAAAATTATCTGTAGGGCTTGGCACAAAACCGGAACTATTGCAGGCAAAGGTTGATCTTAATGCACAAAAAGCCACACGCCTGCAGCAGCAATCTATAATGGCTCAATCAAAAGAACAACTCAACCAGTTAACAGGCATGCAATTACCCCAACCCTTTGAGGTATCGGATAGCATTCCTATTAATGATGGTATGACCATTGAAACTATTCAGAATAATATACAATCTACAAGTCCAACAATTTTACAGGCAATTAAGAATGTTGATATTTCCAGGATAATGCTTAAAGAAGTTAAGGCCACACGGTGGCCAACCGTATCTTTTGGATCAGCTTATAATTTTACGCAGGTCAATAATGTTAATAACATTAACCCGTTTGCATCTATTTTCAGCCAGAATAAAGGATTTAATTATGGCTTTACAGCATCAATTCCTATTCTTAATTATTTAAACGTTAACCGTAATATAAAACAGGCGCAACTGGATGTTGCCTACCAGGAGATAGCATTGAAACAACAGAAAAATGCAGTGGATGTTTTGGTTAAAGCAGGTTTTTATGATTACCAATACCAGGTAAGTTTATTAAAACTGGAAGAAGACAATATTGAACTCGCCAAAGAAAATGTCTCCATCGCACTGGAACGTTTTAAGCTGGGAGTATCTACTTTCCTTGAATTACGCGAAGCGCAAAAAAGCCTGGAAGATGCTTATGACCGCCTGATTGCCGCACGCTATAATACCAAGCTTTCTGAAACAGAATTGCTAAGGCTAAAAGGTGAGTTGGTGAAATAGGGACGTATCCACGATACCTGTGCGGCGATTATTACATGATAGTGAATTACAATTGATATTTCCTGATAAGAGTAAATCGTTTGCGTATGCTGATTCAATTCCACCTTCCTCGGTATATTAATGCAAAAGGAATTAAAAATTTTCTCATTTGGCCTTGTGAGAGCCAAATACAGGACGCATATTCCCGAATAAAATTTTATATTGCGTTTTACCTAAAAATAATTGTAAGCCATGATCAATCAGAAGAGAAGAAACTTTCTTAAGCTTTCGGGAATGGCAGTAACAGCCAGCGCCTTACCATTTAATATTATCCACGCAAAACCATTATCAAAAAATATAAATGCCGATACTTTAAAAGTAGGTTTGATTGGCTGTGGAGGCAGGGGTTCTGGTGCTGCAAACCAGGCATTAAGCGCTGATCCGAATGTGGTATTGCATGCAATGGCTGATCTCTTTGAAGACAGGTTACAAAAATCACTGACCAACCTTAAAGAATTACATGGCGATAAAGCAAATGTTAGTCCGGAGCATCAGTATATAGGTTTTGATGCTTACAAAAAAGTTTTAGACTCCGGTGTTGATGTGGTAATACTGGCAACTACTCCGGCATTTCGTCCTTTACATCTTGAAGCTGCTGTTGAAGCAGGCAAGCATATTTTTTGTGAAAAGCCTGTAGCGGTTGATGCAGCAGGAATAAAAAGAGTATTGGAAGCGGCAAAAAAAGCCAAAGCAAAAAATGTGAGTATAGTGTCTGGTTTTTGCTGGCGTTTTCATGAACCTAAAAGGTCCACTTTTGGAAAAATAAATAACGGCGCCATCGGCGATGTGCTGGCTGTATACAATACCTACAATACGGGAGATACATATCGTACATATAAATTTGATACTCCGAAGCTCGACAACGCAGAATGGCAATTGCGTAACTGGCCGTTATTCAACTGGCTGTCTGGCGACCATATAGTAGAACAAGCCGTACACAGTATTGATATGATGAGTTGGGCATTTGGTAACCAGTTACCCATAAATGCAGTTGGCACCGGGGGGCGGCAGGTAAGAGTGGGCGAAAAAAATGGTAATATCTTTGATCACTTTGCTATTACTTATGAATTTGCAAATGGAGCCAAAGGTTTTCATATGTCGCGCCAGCAGGAAGGCTGCGAGAGAAGCTATGCGGTTGAATCCCTGGGAACCAAAGGACGGGCGTTGGTTGATTGTGCTGCCAATGTTCACCAGATAAACACAGGCAAAAAACAGTGGACATACAGCGGACAACAAAACGATATGTACCAGACAGAACATAATGAGCTGTTTGCAGCGCTGCGCAAAGGCAATACCATAAGCCAGGGAGAAGATGTTGCTTTAAGCTCCATGATTGCTATAATGGGAAGAATGGCGGCTTATACAGGTAAAAAAATAACCTGGGAGGAAGCAATGAACAGCAAAGAAATATTAGGACCGTCTACAGACTCCTATACATTTGATCTTACTATTCCTGTAACAGAAGTAGCAAAACCCGGTATCACGCCATTTAAATAACCGCTGTATGCAAAGAAGAACATTTATTAAAAACAGCAGCCTCATTGCTGCCGGAGCAGGCATTGGTTTTCCTGCAATAGCATTGGATCGGAAAAACAGCTTCAAACCAAAAATTAAAAAAAGTTTGAAGATAGAAATGGTAAAGGGAGAGCTGCCTTTAATGGACAAATTTAAAATGCTGAAGGAGCTGGGATATGATGGCGTTGAATTCAGCTCGCCGCATAATTATGATCACAAAGAAATTTTAGCCGCAAGAGATAAAACAGGTTTACTGATACCGGGAGTGGTAAATTCAGAACACTGGAAATCCCCGCTCTCCTCCCCTGACCCTGCTGTAAGAGATAAATGTTTTAATACCGTTATTCAATCTTTGAACGACTGCAAATTGTACGGCGGCACAACGGTTCTGCTGGTTGCAGGTGTAGTGAATGAAAAAATAAGCTATGCTGACACATACACACGCACGCAGGAGCAGATAAGAAAATTAATTCCGCATGCTGAAAAAACGGGTATTAAGATAGCAATAGAAAATGTTTGGAATAATTTTCTGATCAGCCCGCTTGAAGCAGCAAGATATGTGGATGAAATTAATCACCCGCTGGTTGGCTGGTATTTTGATATAGGCAATATTTTAAGATATGGCTGGCCGGAACAATGGATTGAAATTTTGGATAAGCGCATCATGAAGCTCGATGTAAAAGAGTATAGTCGTAAAAAACAGAATGATGAAGGTTTGTGGAAAGGTTTTGATGTAGAATTAATGGAAGGCGACAACAACTGGCCGGTTATTATAGAAGCTTTACAAAAGATCGGCTATAATGGCTGGGCTTCTGCGGAAGTGCCCGGCGGTGACAGGGAAAGATTAAAAGTGATTATTGACAGGATGAAAAAGATTTTTGATTAAGGGCTTTGAGCTATCGGCTTTGGGCTGTCAGCTATCGGCTATCAGCTTTTAACAATTAATGCCTGATAGCTGACTGCTTATGTAATTACCCGGCTTTTCGCATCCATTGTGGAAAGCCATTTTTATGTATACAAAAACAACTTGCTTATCCATCCTTTTATTGTTTTCTCTTTTTGTAAATGCCGGAAATGAGCCGCTTAAAGTACCATCATCTCTTAAAACAGTAACTGTTTACCGCAATGGCGCGGAAATGATCCACAATGCCAATGCTTCCTTACAGCAAGGCGCTAACGAATTGATTATTGAAGGTATCAGCAATGCGGTTGATATCAACAGCATCCAGATCAATTGCCCTTCTGCTGTTACATTAATAGGCGTTGAGTTCTCCAGCAATTACTTGGTAACGCCGCAGGAAAACCAGAGAATAAAACAACTGAAAGATTCTGCAAACAACATATCTGATGAAATAGCAAAGGTGAGAGGACAGATTACCACTATTAATGAATTGCTGGACGTACTAAAGGCAAATAAAGATATTAAAGGCTCACAAACAGGATTGAGCGTGGCGGAATTAATGAAACTGATGGATTACTATAAAGCAAAGTCTAACGAACTGCAGCAGGAACTTAAGCAGCAAAATGAAAAGCAAAAAAAATGGAATGAACTGCTTACTAAAATAAATAACCAGGTAGCGGAAGAAGAGAAGAAGAACACCAAAAATGAGGGACGCATCAACCTGCAACTATCCGTAGCCGTGAGTGGTAAGTATGATTTTGTAGTGTCTTACATAACACCCAACGCATACTGGACTCCCTACTATGATATTAGGGTTGATGATATTAAAACGCCGCTAAAAGTAATTTACAAATCAAAGATCACGCAAACCACAGGGTTAGACTGGAAAAAGGTAAAGCTTTCGCTTTCTACATCAGTGCCAAACCAATGGGGCAATGCACCGGTAATGAACACCTGGTTTCTTGCCTATATTAACCCGGTAAATGTGATGGAGCAATCGCTGGCAGGAAAAGTAGCGGGGGTTCAGTTTCGTGGAAATAGCAGTTTAGATGAAGTAGTAGTAGTTGGCTATGGCACTAATAGTAATACAACAGGTACAATGGTTGAAGAAAAAGCGCCAATCTATATTGTTAACGGTGCAGAAATGACGAAGCAGGAATTTTCAAAAATCAATAAAATAGCTATTAAAAAGATGGATGTATTAAAAGATAATGCTGCTACTGCCATATACGGTTCGAGAGCTTCAGGTGGCGCCATTATAGTTACTTTAAAAGAAGGTTTGGGCGATTATGTAACCGTTAGCGATAATGAACTGAATGTTACTTTTGATATAGACATTCCTTTTGATATTCCTACTAACGGTAAAGCGCAAACGGCTGTATTAAAAGAATATGCAGTGGATGCCAATTATAAGTTTTATTCCGTACCGCGGCTTGATAAAGACGCCTATCTTTTGGCAGACATATCTGAATGGGAAAAACTAAACCTCCTGCCCGGCGATGCCAATATTATTTTTGAAGGTACTTATGTAGGTAAGTCTTTTATTGACCCTAATTCCACGCTCGACACTTTAAATCTTACATTGGGAAGAGATAAACGGGTGGTAGTTAAAAAAGAGAAACTGACTGATTACAGCAGTGTAAAATTTCTCGGGGCAAATAAGCTTCAAAAATTCACGTACGAGATTACAGTTAAAAATAACAAGAAAGATGCAGTGGAAATACTGCTTAAAGATCAATATCCATTATCTACCAATAAAGATATTGAGTCGGAACTTACAGATGATGGAGGCGCTTCTATTAATAAAGAAACCGGCGTATTAAGCTGGCAGTTGAAACTGGCGCCTGGAGAAACAAAGAAAATACGATTTGGGTATAACGTAAAATATGCAAAAGACAGGCAGGTTAATTTGAATTGAATCTGCCACGAATGCACGAATATTAATTCGTGCATTCGTGATTATAAAAATCAATGAAAAAATAAATACCCCACAAATATAGCTGTAATAATTCCTGCCAAATCAGCCAGCAACATAGCAGGAATAGCATAACGGGTATTCTTAACCGAAACAGCGCCGAAATAAACTGCAATCACATAAAAAGTAGTGTCACTTGTTCCCTGGAAAATACAGGATAACCTTCCAACAAAAGAATCAGTACCGTATGTTTCCATGGCCGTTACCATCATACCTCTTGCACCAGCCCCGCTTAAGGGCTTCATTAAAGCAGTAGGCAGCGCTTCAACAAAGTCTGTATTCATACCGGTTAATCCGAACAAGTATCTCAATCCATCTATAAGATATGTGAACACGCCTGAATTACGCAAAACACTTATCGCTATTAACATGGCAATCAAATATGGAATAATACGGATAGCTACTTCAAAACCACCTTTTGCACCATCAACAAAAGCATCAAACATATTTATTTTTTTGCGTAGCCCACCGAGGAGAAACAACAGAAAAATCAATAAGATCAACCCGCTGCTCAATGTATTGGAGAACAATTGCAGATTTTGCTTGTCAAGCGTGGTAAGATACCAGACCAACAACCCGATTACTGCAGACAGGCCAAGTATCCAACCGAGCAATACCGGCTGCAACAGATTTATTTTTTGTTTGAACGACATGATGGTTAAAGCTGCCAGGGTTGCCACAAACGTTACGATCATGCAGGGTACAAAAATATCTGTCGGGTTTGCTGCCGGAATTTTCATGGAAGCCCTCATCGCAATGATGCTTACTGGTATTAATGTAAGCCCGCTGGCATGCAAAGCCATAAACATGATCTGTGCATTGCTGGCGGTATCTTTATTTGGGTTAAGTTCCTGCAGGCTCTGCATCGCTTTTATACCAAAAGGAGTTGCGGCATTATCAAGCCCCAGCAGATTGGCAGAAAAATTCATCATCATTTGCCCGGTAGCAGGATGATTTTTGGGTATATCAGGAAATAATTTTGAAAAGAAAGGGCTTACACTTCTTGAAAGAAAACGGATAGCACCCGCCTTCTCTCCTATACTCATAAAACCGAGAAATAAAGCCATAACACCTACCAGTTTAAGAGAAATATCAAAACCATCATTAGCGGCCTTAAAAATGCCCTCTACCAGTGCAGGCAGAATCTGCTGATCACCTAAAAAAGCCCATTTAACAAAGGCAACAGCAAATGCCAGCAAAAAAAACGCCATCCATATATACGTCAATGTCATAGTTGAAGTTAAATGCTAAAAGGTAAACGCACAAAATGTTTCTGCATTGTTTTTTAAATCTGTTGTGTAATGTTACCTTTGCCGCCTCAAAAATTACCCTTAAAGTATTATTATGGCATTACAAGCTGGTATTGTGGGATTGCCCAATGTAGGAAAATCAACTTTGTTTAACGCACTCAGCAGCGCCAAAGCGCAGGCTGCCAATTTTCCATTCTGCACTATAGAACCCAATGTGGGTGTGATAACCGTGCCCGATGAAAGGCTTATTGAACTGGAAAAACTGGTTAAACCGAATAAAGTAGTACCCACCACAGTGGAAATTGTGGATATAGCCGGACTTGTAAAAGGTGCCAGCAAAGGCGAAGGATTGGGTAACCAGTTTTTGGGAAATATCCGCGCCACAGATGCCATTATTCACGTATTGCGCTGCTTTGATGACGATAATGTGATACATGTGGACGGGAACGTGAACCCTGTTAGGGATAAAGAAATTATTGATACCGAATTACAATTGAAAGATCTTGATAGCGTTGAGAAAAAAATCAGCAAGTCAGAAAAATCTGCCCGTACCAGCGGTGATAAAGAGCTGATAAGGGGATTAGAACTGTTACAAAATTTAAAGAAACATTTAGAGCAGGGAAAAAATGCGAGATCATTTTCTGTAAGTAAGGAAGATAAAGAAAAGTTTTTTGCTGATCTTTTCCTGCTTACCATAAAACCGGTTATTTATGTGTGTAACGTGGATGAAAAAAGTGTGGTATCGGGCAATAAGCATACAGAAGCAGTAAGAGAGCTGGTAAAAGATGAAGACGCGGAAATATTACTGATAAGCGCCGCTATTGAAAGTGAAATAGCTGTTATGGATAGTTATGAAGACAGGCAGATGTTTTTGGAAGATATGGGACTAAAGGAAAGTGGCGTGGCGAGACTTATTCAATCTACCTATCGCCTGCTGCATTTATACACCTATTTTACCGCCGGCGTGCAGGAGGTTCGTGCCTGGACAATTACCAAAGGCATGCTGGCACCGCAAGCCGCAGGCGTTATACATACTGATTTTGAAAAAGGTTTTATTCGTGCAGAAGTTATAAAGTATGTTGATTTTATTCATTACAAATCAGAAGCTGCCTGCCGCGATGCAGGAAAACTTGCTGTGCAGGGAAAAGATTACGTGGTGGAAGATGGGGATATAATGCATTTCAGGTTTAATGTATAGAGATATTAAAACAGCCGGAATAATTTTGTTTCATTATTGATTGCAGCAGCTTTTTCGAATGCTGTTGCAATATTATCGCCCTCGCTTAACTGATAAAACAGGTAGAGTGTAAAAATCAGCGCGGCATTTCCATCAATATGTTCATTTGTGGCAATAACATTCTTACAACCAGACGTTTTAAAACTTTCTGCCAGTTTTGCTAAAGTGCACCCGGTTAGTATAACTGTTAATCCTGTTAGTTGGGCATATGTTTCTATCATTGCGCCATCAAAGTCAATTTTAGGTTCACCATCTGTATAAATATCATCTGCCAATACCGGCATTATAATTTTTCCTTCATTACCGTGAGAACAAATAATCAGTATTGAAACATCATCATACAGAAACTCACGATTTAAAACAGCAATAAAATCGTTAGGCCTGCCAATTGGTATGTAAATAATCCTGTATCCAAAATATTCCAGCGTATTTCTGATTGCATATGGTTCATCACCTACATCTCCTGCTACTACAAGTGCAATGGTGTTTTTATGCTTTGACATTCAGCGTATTTAAAGAAAAAAAAGCTACGAAATATTTAAAAAGGTCAATTAAATAACCGGCTCCCAGCCCGGTTCATAATTTCTTTTCCAGAGTTTATTTGCTTCAGTATTATCAATGATATGCCCGTTGCGTTCATCAGTTTTGAGGGTGCTTTGTGTGCGCATTGCAATATCTCCCAACTGGTTTAGCAGCGTACTTTTAAAGCCTTCTGCTATATCTGAATTTAAAACCGTTCCCTTGCGTATGCCATCAAAAAAATTTTGAATATGCAGCGCATCAAGGTCTTTTAAAGGGTCAACACGGTTACCAGCATCAAATTTTTCCTCATCCTTAATTTCTTTCAACAACTTACCCTCCAGATCATACATCTTATAATTATTGCCGCCTCCTATTATTACCGTTCCCTTTTCCCCGTAAAATGCTACTCCAACACTCGAACCCTCCATACCCAGTCCGTTGCAACTTCTCCCCTCCCACTCCATTAAAGTATTATTCGGAAAAGTCCAGGACACCACCTGTGTATCTGCAGTTTGCCAATCATCTTTATAACGGTAACGACCACCCGAAGAAGTAACACTCACCGGGTAATCAATACCCATGCCCCAACGCAGCAAATCAACCATATGCGTACCGTTATTACCGCCCTCACCGGTACCCCAGTTCCAGAACCAATGCCAGTTATAATGTATAATATTATCTCTGAACGCTTCTCTTGGCGCCGGCCCCTGCCACAGATCATAATTAAGCCATGAAGGCACTTCAGCTTTTTTCCCTATACCTATTGAAGGACGATTACTGGCATACCAGCCCCTGCCAAAATAAGGTCGTCCTATAACACCGGATTTTACTTCCTGTATTGCGGCTATTACATTTGGCCAGCTCCTGCGTTGGTTGCCCATCTGCACTTTGCGATTATACTTTTTTGCAGCCGCAACAAGCAATTCGCCTTCATGTGGATTATGTGAGCAGGGTTTTTCCACATATACATGCTTACCTGCCTTACAGGCAAGTATAGCCGCAGGCGCGTGCCAGTGGTCAGGAGTGGCAATTACCATCGCATCAATCGCTTTATCTTCCAGCGCTTTCCTGAAATCAGGAATAGCTTTAGGCTCGCTGTTTTGTACAGGCGTTATCTTTTTAATACAATTATCAATCGCCCTGCTGTCAACATCACTAATACTGGTTACCTCGCAATTTTTTTGAGCCGCATAATTTTGCGCCAATGCTAATCCGCGGGAATTAACGCCCATTACACCCACTTTAATTCTTTCATTAGCCCCCGGTATGGCGGCGTAGCTTTTTGCTGTAAAACCGGGGAGGATACCGCCGATGGATAATGCGGCAGAAGCTTTAATTGAATTACGGAGGAATTTTCGTCTTGAAGATTGCATAATATTTTACAGTTATGTCTAATTCAATATAATTAAAATATAAAAGATAAAACAATTTATGAGTTATAGCAATAAATAATCATAGCCTGGTTTGGTTTATTTTTTTATAAATATATCTTTCAAACCTAAAAAAGGTTTTTCAACAAGGTTCCATGATAGTAAGCAAAAAGGCGCTAATAATACTAATGACAGAATTGTTAACAATATTGGAGAAATATGCTGAACTCCGTAAATATAAATTATGCTTTGTTGAATGGGGAATGCATATATATAAAGAGAGTAGGAATAATCATTCTTTGAAAAAAACGAAACATTAAAATTTGGCAATTTATAACCAACAAGTAAACAACCATAACATATCATTAATAACTGGCTAATCCTACCCAAAACTTCGATTTCTTTTGTGAAAATCCAGAATAGAAAAAAAAATATAAAAAACCAGTAACTTAATGATATTTTATGTTTCACAAAATATACCAACGAACCTGCAAAAAAATAAAGCCCCCAAAAGGTATATACATTAAACCATTTAGGAAGAGAGAAAAATAAGCCGGTTGAAAAACCAAAAGCAAAAACAATAACTATTGCAATTAATATAAGAAGATGATTACGTTTATAAAAAGCCGCCAGGTATAATAAGGCAAGTAATACATACAATCTAAATTCTACCGGCAAACTCCATAAAGAGCCGTTAACACCATGTTCATTAAATACAGCAGGCAAAAAAAATTTTAACCTGATAAGTGATACCCCTCCAATAAAATATTGCCAGGTTTGAAAAGACGAAAAATAATTTATTAAAGGCATTGTAGTAAATACCGGACCCCCAATAAATACAGTTATTAAAATCAATATTATTAAAGCCGGATAAATCCGTAATATTCTTTTCCATATAAAATGTATTAAACTTTCCGAGGTCATAAGGCTTTGTGTAACAAGAAGACCACTTAAAAAAAAAAATACTATTAATCCAATTCTGCTGAAAGAAAGTGTACCATTTGTTAACATTGACAGCTTTTCTTCTCCTGATCTTCCCAACAAATCATATGAATGACTTATAATCACAAACAAAGCCGCCACATGCCTTAGCAATGTGAAATTGTTAGACCAGTGGGACGCCTTTTTTAAATTCATAAGTTACTATTAACGTATTATCGAATTTCAGGATTTTTATATAAAACAAATCTAACCGGCCATCCTCCGAATGTATAAACAGGTATAAACTTAGTTTTTAACAATAATAATTGATCATCCGAATATTGATTTGCAATATTTGAATAGAGTGTATAAGGAGCTTCTTCAGGGGGTAGTACTGAAAACGTAGATGTATCATTTCTCAGATCTATATATTTACTCTCCATATCGTATGGGAATGCCGCACTTACCTGATTTAAGGGAATTTGATGCTGCCTGATATAATTAAGCGCATCATGCCTTAATTTATAATAAGGCAAATGTGCTAAGGTAGCATCCCAACCTTTAGCAATGTTATCAGGATATATCCATAAATTACCTGACAGTAACCCGATTATCGCCAATAATGAAAATTTCTTTGCTATTTTGAGCGGCAGGTATAGTGTGCAACAGGAAAAGAAAAGCAAGGAAGATATTCCTATAAATGGAAGAAGATATCTATGCATAAGCAGGTGAGCGTAGAAAAATTGGGGCATTATAGTTAAAATGAAAATAAGGAATGCGAGTATTAAAAGCTCTGACGTTTTTTTATTGAGTGAAAAAGTTTTTTTTGCCTTAACTATAACAAAGCACACCAATCCCCACATAATAAGCATTCCCATATCTACCATTCGCCAGGCAAAAACAATAATATTTCTGAAGAACCCTTTAATTCCAACATATTCAAAAGAGGATGACCAAGGAGAATCTGGATGATGACCAATCCAACCGGTATTGATATAATGCAATAAAAGAAAAGCTGCCGCAAGTATAAACCCCGGGAAAAAAAGCAAACTCCAGCGGATCATATCTTTTAACGATAATCGATTAGATATAACTGCAAATAAATACAACGTTCCTGCTGTCACCATTCCCCGCATACTAACAGCGCAAAGAATACATCCTCCAAGAATTACCAATATATATTTCTTTTTTAAAATTGAATTAAGCGTTAAATAAAAGAAACTTAATAATACAATATCCGGACTTACCAGTGTACACTGGGACAAAACAATTGGGTTAAGAAGAATTATTGCCGATGGATACAGATATTTTTCACCGAAGTAATATCTTGAAATAATTATTACCTGGATAATTAATAATAAAATAAATGGCAACATCATTAGATGACTTACCGGTAAACTAACACCAAGCAAGTGCCAGTATAATGCAAGTAGCATGGCAAAAAAAGGAGGATGACCACTATCAAAAGATGAAGGAATAAAAAAATGCTTAAAATTATGTTCGTAAAACCACCATGCCTGCTTTGAAGCCAAATGTGTAGTATCCCAGAAAAATCCATTTTTGCATGTAAGCAAAAACAAACTCAGGTAAACTATAAAGGAAAAAATAAATGCCTTTGATTTAAGCAGGTTATTATACATAGCTGAATACAAATATATTTTATTAGTTCTTAAATTTTAAAATCCTGTAATTTCACTCATATTAACCGATGTATGATTGAAGGGAAAAAACTGGTTGTTGTACTACCCGCATATAATGCCTATAAAACTTTATCCAGAACAATAAGTGATATCCCTACCGACATTGTTGATGAAATTGTGTTGGTAGATGATGGAAGTATTGATAACACCACTAACTTAGCAGAGCAGTTGGGCATTAACCATATTATAAAACATCCGAAGAATTTGGGATACGGCGCTAATCAAAAAACATGTTATAATAAGGCTTTAACCATTGGAGCAGATATTATAGTAATGCTTCACCCAGACTACCAATACGACCCCAAGTTAATTTCTCCTATGACTCAAATCATTGCAAAAGGTATATATCCGGTGGTAATGGGATCAAGAATTTTGGGGAAAAATGCTGTCAAAAACGGAATGCCCGTCTATAAATACTTTTTTAACAGAGCACTTACCTTTATACAAAACCTACTACTAAATCAGAAGCTATCAGAGTATCATACAGGTTATCGTGCTTATTCAAAAGAGGTTTTACTTAGCATTAACTATAATGCCAATAATAATGATTTTATTTTTGACAACCAGGTAATTACGCAAATATTGTACAAAGGTTTTACAATAGGCGAAATATCATGTCCTGCGCGCTATTTTCCAGAAGCATCTTCAATAAATTTTAAACGCAGTATAAAATATGGATTAGGCGTTTTATACAATACCTTAATCTACATGTTGAACAAATATGGAATAGCTTCCTCACCGCTATTTAGGAATACAAGTAGTTAGCTATTCTATCTCATCAGGTACATTTTTCCATAACCTTTATTAAAATACTGATCAGTATTATCTCCATCAGTTTTATATTTATCCAGTGATTTTCCATTTAAATTTGTTATAACACGGTATAAATAAATTCCATTTGCAAGCTTCTGTCCAAACTGATCCGTGCCATCCCATTTAAACTCAGTAATATTTCTTCCAATTCTGATTGATCCTAACTCCTGCCGGGTTATTTCACGCACTATTTTTCCGGTAATTGTTAATATTTGAATACGCAAATTTTGGGGCACTTCACTTCCTGTTAATGTAAACACAAAGGCTGTAGATGTTGTAAACGGATTGGGATAATTAAACATGTTTGAAATCATCGGCTTATTGATGATTTTAAAAGCAACGGTATACTGAGATTTTCCGGCAGTATTACCACTTTTATCTCTTCCGGATACTATAAGCTGATAATCTCCATCGTCTAAAAAGTTAGGGTTAAATTCTATTGATGCAGTATTATCTGAATTTCCCTGTCCAATAACACCGGGAGTAAAACGCAGTGTATCTGAATTAAAATTAAAAGTACGTAATATACCAGAAGGATATTTAACCTGAACTTTTACCAATGCAGTATCATCCAGAGCTCTATAGCTATTTTCATCTTTCAGTTTTATTATAATGTTTGGCTTAGAAGATATGATATCATTATTAAGAATATGTACCCCATCTATTGTTACATCCAGTAAAGGATTTACTTCATCTGTTCTAACATAAAAATTCTGTAAAAGG
This sequence comes from Chitinophagaceae bacterium, assembly GCA_020847395.1. Lineage (GTDB taxonomy): Bacteria > Bacteroidota > Bacteroidia > Chitinophagales > Chitinophagaceae > Agriterribacter. The sequence goes on along the minus strand of JADLCD010000074.1, from coordinate 1,484 downwards.
AAATTATTAAAATGATATTGCTCCGGTTGATCATCTTCGGCATTAAAATCAATATACAATGTATTAAGACCAGGATAGTTCTCAGTGCTTATTTCGTAATAAACAGACAGTGTATCTCCAGACACTAAAGGTTTTCCTTTTGGCAGGTAGGTAACATGCGGTACATTATTTTTATCAGTGATAGTGAGTTTAATCTTTAAACTATCAAAGTTGAGGTCACTAATATTCTTAAATGCAATAGCAAATTTTAATTTTTCACCTGACTCTACCGTATCAACCATTTGCAACAGCACATTGGGAGCCAGCGATCCTTCAGGTGGAGGCTGGCCGTTCAGTCTCCAAAATTTTAATTGATAGGGCGTTGCGTATACACTGTCTTTTGTAAGTAATTTTAATTTTAAATAAGGATATTGCTTACTATCAATAAAACTCAATGAAGTATCTTTTGCAGCATATATTGTTGTGACCAATTTTTCCTCATTGGTGTTATCTTTTCCATAAACCTGTAATGCGTTTACATCAGTGGCTAAATTATCAATACCACTACCATCCCAATGCAACTCCTGCCATTTTAATGAAGGGCCAAACCACGGAGACTCCATACTACCACTTTCTAAATGCTCAATAAGAGAAAAATCTTCAACAATATAATCAGATGGAGTAGCACCCGCTTTTTGATATATAGGGTTGGTATCTCCCTTTTTGAAGAAAAATAAGAATGGGACATTTTTTGTAAAACTATCAATTTGCGTTAATCCTAATTGCTTTATTTTATGATATAGAGAATTGTTTGAACCAAGATGGGCTGTATCCGCTTTCCACTCATCTATGAAAGAAGTATTTGCAGCTATCCAGGTATCTTCTCCAACCCCAACCCAATACATCATTACCTTACTTCCATCAGGAATTGAATCAAGAAATTGCATTGCCTTTCTTCGCTGTGATGAATCACCAAATAAATAACTAAAACTATATGGTGGCAAATGGCATAAAGGCCTGCTGCCATATCTACCTTCTGTAGCCGACACATTATAATTCTTCCAGGGTTTTGAAGTATATGCATCGAATACAACAATTTGCAATGTATTAAATTCGCATGTCCAACTTGAAATAACTTGCTCGTTTCTGCTTACACTAATAGCTGCATCAACATATGCAGGATAGGTACCTGCTTTAGCTCTAACAGTAATGAGTCGTTCATTAAAGCTAAATTTCCTATCATCTCCAAGCCGCATAGAATCATACGTGCTATTATTATGCTGAAAATAATGGGACTGATTATAGCCCGGTGCAAGTTGAGTATTATAAAGAAATGAGGAAATATTCCATACACCACTACCTCCGGAACTGCTGGTGCGCCAATAATAAACTGTGCCATCCGTATAGCTGATATTGGGTTTAAAATCTATAATACCTCCAATGCTGCTTTTAGTAACTTTCTGCTTTAAAGGAGAATTGAATAATACTGTAGTATCAATCTCCAT
>JADLCD010000073.1 GCA_020847395.1 Chitinophagaceae bacterium | reverse complement strand
TGCTAAAACAATGATTCTGGATTATGATTTAAAAATGTATGAAGGCGAAATTAAAATTGGCACGATTACAAGAATGAACCCTGCACAGCGGGCAAAATTTGATGCCTACTATCAATCCATTTACAAAGATTTTAAAAAACAAAATCTGACCGGTAAGGCACTTACCGAATGGAAATATCAGCGCTACATGAAAGATTACCTGGCAACTGCTGCATCGCTGGATCGTAATATTGAACGCACATTAAATTACCTGGACAAGCATGGTCTTGCCCAAAACACTATTGTTATTTACATGAGCGATCAGGGTTTTTATATGGGTGAGCATGGATGGTTTGACAAACGTTTTATGTACGAAGAATCTTTTCGCACTCCCATGGTAATGCGCTATCCCGGCCACATCGCCCCTGGCAGTATTGACAGCAATATGGTGATGAATGTAGATGTTGGCCCCACCTTGTTACAGGCAGCCGGCGTGCCCATTCCCAATGATATGCAGGGGCAATCTTTTCTATCGCAGGTGCTCAATAAAAAGTACAAAGGCCGAAAAGCCTTGTACTATCATTATTACGAAAACGGGGAACATTTGGTATCGCCTCATTTCGGCATCAGCACCGGACGTTACAAACTCATTCGTTTTTATAAAAGAGTAAACAGTTGGGAGTTGTACGACTTACAGGCAGACCCACACGAAATGAATAATGTATATGGCCAAAAAAAATACCAACGCATTCAAAAAAAACTCAGGAAACAATTAAAGAAAGTTATTGAGAAATATGAAGATAAGGAAGCGTTGAAAATTGTTTATGAAAACATACATTAATTGATTTTGAATTCCTTTTTTGTGAAATTGTTTATGAAAAGGCTCTTTTACATAATTGTATTATTATTTTCTGTTAATACTTATGCACAGGTTAAACTCCCTGAATTATCCGATACCCTTTTCCCAACTTACTTTCACCAGCGGGTTTCTTTTTTTAGAAGCATGCCGGTTAGGGAAAATGAAATCATTTTTTTGGGCAATAGCATTACCGATGGTGCCGAATGGGCGCAGTTGTTTAATGACAAGCGAATAATTAACCAGGGCATCAGCGGCGATATAACTGCCGGCATAATTCATCGCCTGGATGCAGTAGTAAAAAGAAAACCTTCCAAAATATTTTTATTGATTGGTACCAACGATTTGGCCCGGGGCATTAGTGCAGATAGTGTGCTGAAAAATATTTTTTTGATTGCAAATTATATAAAACAGGAAACACCGGCCACCAAGCTTTTTGTGCAAAGCATTTTACCGGTAAGTGATGCTTTTGAAAAATTTAAAGGACATACCAAAAACACTGCTTTGATTCTGCAAGTCAATGCACAGCTCAAGGTCAATGCTGATGCAAGGCATTTTCAGTATGTTGATTTGTTTAGCTCATTTGTAGATGAAAAAGGGAAACTCAAGAAAGCATTTACCAATGATGGCCTGCATTTAATGGGTAATGCATACCTGCAATGGAAGCATATCATTTACCCACTGGTATATGACTTGCAGCAAAAACCATCGCTCATTCCTCTGCCACAGCAATTGCAATGGAAGTCCGGCGCCTTTGCACTATTTCAATGCAATAAGATTGTAATAAAAGATAAAAGATTATTGGCCGAGGCGCAACAATTGCAACAGTATCTGCAAAGCCTGGGTTGGCCAATGGAAGTAATGGCGGAAGCAAAGTCAAATGAACAGGTGATTGAATTGAGCCTGGAAAATATTATTGCTCCGCAATATAATGATGAAGCATATCGGTTAACGGTATCCGATTTTAATATTCGTGTAAAAGCCAATACGGCACATGGTATTTTTAATGGCATACAAACGCTTAAGCATTTAATGCGTGATGGTTGCATAGTGGATGCTTGTGAAATAACCGACTGGCCTGCATTTAGCTGGCGGGGATATATGATTGATGTGGGTAGAAATTATATGAGCCTGCCTTTATTAAAGCAGCAGATAGATGCAATGGCTGCTGCAAAGCTCAACATCTTTCATTTTCATGCCACTGAGGATATTGCCTGGCGCATTGCCATTAAGCAATATCCACAACTCACCGCACCCGAGCACATGCTCCGCAACAAGGGCATGTATTATACCGAATCCGAGATAAAAGAACTGATTGCCTATTGCAAGGAACGACATATCACTTTTGTTCCTGAAATTGATATGCCCGGCCACAGCGCTGCATTTAAACGGGCCATGAAAACCGATATGCAAAGCGATAGCGGCTTAGTAATTGTAAAAAATATTCTCAGTGAATTTTGTGAAACCTATGATGTACCCTACATCCACATTGGTGCCGATGAAGTAAAAATTACCAATCAAGCATTTGTGCCCGAAGTAACCCGCTTTATTGAAAACATGGGCAAAAAAGTAATTGGATGGCAACCGGGTGGTAATTTTTCCAACAGCACTATCCGTCAATTGTGGATGGATGATAATGCACATCTTTCTTCTAACAATCAAATTCAGTTTATTGATTCACGGCATTTATACCTCAATCACATGGATCCGCTGGAAGCGGTAACCACTATTTTCAATCGCCGGATTGGTGACAAGGAAAAAGGAGATGCATCTCTTTTAGGCGGTACCATTTGTATGTGGCATGACAGGGCAGTGGCTAAGGAAGAGGATGTGTTGCGGATGAATCCTGTTTATCCCGGCATACTGGCCTTTGCCGAAAGAAGCTGGCGGGGTGGAGGCAAACAAGGCTGGATTACCAACATCAGCGATGGCGAAGTACAAGCATTTAATGATTTTGAAAACCGGCTGCTGGATTTTAAAAATGAATATTTCAGCAAAAAACCTTTTCCCTATACAAAACAGACCAATCAGATCTGGAAACTCTATGGCCCATATGATAACAATGGTGAAGTACAAAAAAAGTTTTCTCCGGAAACAAACTCATTTGATAAAATACAAGAACCTGTTTATAAAGAAGTAACCGGAGGTACTATTGTACTGCGGCATTGGTGGGCGCCACTCATTAAAGGAGCTATTGACAGCGCCAAAGAAAATACAACCTGGTATGCTACCACAAAAATCTGGGTTGATGAAGCCGGCGAAAAAAAATTTTGGATTGGCTTCAATAATATTTCCCGTTCACCGGCTACTGATTCACCACCGCAAAATGAATGGGATAATAAAGGCAGTGCCGTATGGGTTAATGGAAAATTAATTGCACCACCACATTGGAAACATGCAGGCATGAAGGGAAATAGTGAATTGCCACTAGCTGACGAAGGCTATGAGTACCGTAGTCCGACAAAAATTTTTTTACAAAAAGGCTGGAACAATGTTTTAATTAAAGCACCAATTGCCGGTTTTAAAGGTAAAGACTGGCAAAACCCGGTGAAGTGGGAGTTTACATTCATTCAATTGTAATTATTAAACTATCCTAATAAAATAATACAAATTGCTTTGCATAGGTTTGATATTTGCTATGCAGTAACTTAGTAAATCAATTTTTATTTTAATTATGCTGTTATGAAAAAAAAGAACCTGCTGTTTATACTATTGGGACTTGCACTTAATATGCAAATATTGCAAGCACAAAGTTCTACAGAATACAATAACCAGGGACTTGCTAAATTTAAAGCTAAGGATTACAGTAATGCCCTTTTAGATTTTAATAAAGCAATTGAGCTTGATGCTAAAAACGAAAAAGCCTGGCATAACCGGGGCCTTACCAAATATGCACTTAAAGATTATAAAGGCTCCATACAAGATCATACAAAAGCTATTGAACTAAACCCGGCTTATTCAAATGCCTACAACGACCGGGGCATTGTAAAATACAGGTTGAACGATAATACCGGCGCCCTGGCAGATTATAACAAAGCCATTGAATTGGATGCGGCTTATTATACAGCATATAAAAACAGGGCAGTACTTTATTATGCTGAAAAGAAATTTGATGAAGCCATTAAGGATTATCAAAAATGTATTGCGTTAAAACCTGCTGATGCAGATGGTTATTTGGGGCTTGGAAACACAAGAAATATGCTGAAAGATTATAAGGCTGCCATCAGTGATTTTAGCAAGGCTATTGAATTAAATCCAACACTTGCAGCCGCATTCCTTAACAGGGGTAATGCACGTTTTATTTTAGATGATAAAGAAGGTGCACTTTCTGATTTTAAAAAAGTGGTGGTTTTGCAACCCGGCAATGCCAATGTTTATTTCAACCTGGGTGTTATTTATGCTGGTACTGATAAAAGTGAAGATGCTATTGCCTGCTTTAAAAAATATAATTCAATTTTACCCAACGAGTGGAATGGTTATAAATTGACAGCCGATGTTTTTTATACACAACTGCATAAATACGACAGCAGCGAATTTTATTATAACAAAGCCTGGCAGATAAATAAAAACGAAAAAGATATTTTAGAGAGATATGGTTACAGCTTGCTGAATCAAAAAAAGATACCCGAAGCTATTGCTATGTTTAATAACCAGGTAGCTTTTTTGCCAGATGATCCATGGGGATATTATAATTTAGGCGCAGCATACAGTGTGGGTAAACAACCTGTTGAATCTTTAAAGAATTTAAATATTGCACTGGATAAACGAATGGTAGAACTGCCCCTGTGGGAGACAGATAAAAACCTTAACAATGTACGTATGCTGGAAGGTTTTAAAACCATGCTTAAAAAATATTTCAATAAAGATATACTGGCTAAATATCCTTCGATGTTTGGATTTTAATCTATATTGTAAATTAAAATAATAAAAAAGGAGCATTAAAGTTGCTCCTTTTTTTATTTATCATTTACTGTATTAGTCTACTAGTAAAAGTTGGTTGGTGATTGTTTCTTCACCAAAAACAAGTTTACAAAAATAAGTACCGCTGCTAAGTTTTGTTGCATTAAACTCTTTGGTATAAACACCTGCTTTTTGGAATCCGCTTTGCAGCACTGCAATTTCTTTTCCGGTTATATCATACACTTTAAGCGTTGTAACCCCATCTGCAGGTAAGTTGTATTTTATTGAAGTCTTTCCTTTAAATGGATTTGGTGAGCTGGAAAGTATTAAAATGTTCTTTTGTAAATCTTTCACCCTAATTACCACTTCGTTTGAATAAGTAAAGTTGCCATCAAAATCAACCTGTTTTAAACGATAGCGGTATATTTTATCAAGCTGTATATTATTATCAATGGATGAATAGTTTTTTGTAGATACACTGTTTCCTGCACCATTTACAAATCCAATGTTAACCCAGTTAGATGAAGAGTTATCATCAATCCTCTCAATATAAAAACCCTTGTTGTTTGATTCAGACTCGGTACTCCAGGTTAAAGATACAGTAAGGTTGTTATTAAGCTTTCCATGCAACCCGGTACTTGTAATAGGAACAACACCTAAAATACTGAAGATGCCATTGCCTGTTAATGATTGCCCGTCGGGATTGGTTACCGTAATATTGCGTGCGCCTTGTGCAGCGCCAACGGTGTTTATATTGATGGTGATATGCGTTGGATCGGTATAGGTAACACTGTTAACTATTACATCGCCACCCGAAACAGATGCAGTAATATGATTGAATGGTAGGGCAGGTGGTGCCATATCTAATCCGGGGTCATAAAAACCGCTGCCACTTACAGAAGTACCGGTTACTACAATATTAACCGATGTTTGGCCAGGATTTGTACTTGACGGGAATGTGCTTGTTGGTGTTGCAGGCGGGGGCGCTAATATTTTAGTAACATTACAACCATACACATTAGTGCCCGAGCAATATTGGTTCACCGTCCACATGGTCATATCATCCAATGGGTCGAGCGATACATAAGAGTAATCGCCCCATCTTCTGCCCGGGCCCGGATCTGCGGGAGGATTATATGCCGTAGTGCTTGCAGTTAGTAATGCGGCAGTTTGTGTGGTACCTGCAGCATCGCCGCTTAAATGAACAGTAGCGGCAGCATTTGCCCGGTCGTTATTACCGGCTGCTGTCATACCAAAAACGGCATGTCCCTGCCCCGATACCATTACCGTTGGAAAAGAATACCAGCGTGGGTTACTTGCAGTGGGCAATGGATCATATACTGTACCCGACTGAAAAACAGTTGGTGTACCGGTTAGGTTTTGTAATTCATACCAACGGCTACCATTACGTCTAATAGTACCTGTTGTAGCTGCAACGCCTGATGTATTTACCGATATACAATGAGCCGTCCAAAGCCTGCCACCTCTTATTACTGCTGCAAAAAGCCTGTCATCTATTGCATCAAGCTGCCCGTTGGTGCCACCTGTATTTCCTAAATGTGGTGTATTGCGTGGCGATGAAGTTGTATTCACCGTTACTGTTATATTGGCCGAGATAGTAGGAACCCCGGCGGGTGTACTTATTCTTCTTATTTGCAGTATTCCATAACTCAATATATCTACACCAATAAAATATCCTTCTGTAGCCGATAAATCAAAATTATCTACACCCTGTGGTGTATAAGGGCCTGCAACAGATGTGGTAGCAATTGCACTAAACATATAAACAGTATAAGCGCCACCTGCCATCACATTGGCACGGTTAATAACATAAGCGTTGGTTCTTAAAAAACTTCCGGCCAGGCTAAACATGTTACCACCTATATAAATCCCATTTATATCTACACCAAGGGTGGGATAATCAAAAAAAGTGTTTGCTTGTCCGGTAAACTGCGAAAACGTCCAAACAGTAGAACCGGAAATGGTAGAACTATTACTAACAGCAACCAATACCCTGTTTGCAACTGGTGTACCTCCGCTTGCATTAAGCGGTACATCTATAATTATAATAAGCCACCTGGCAGATATCCTGTCGTAACGAATACGGGGGTCGGATGTAAAAACCTGGGTTACCGATCCGCCAACAGGTGTCATCACCGTGCTGAAAAATACATCAGGGTCTACATTTAACACACCGTCAGCAGTACCGGTTGTTTTATTAAAACTTCTAATGCGGCCATTAACTGCCAAAATATATTGTGTAGGGCCAATTGCTCCCATATCATCCGGGGGAAAAGCGCCTGTTTCTGTTGGGCCTGTTACTCCGTTAAATGAAGTTCCGGTTACAAAAGAACTTGCTCCTCCATCGCCGGTAAAACCGGTTTCGCTATAAGGAAATGTTGCTTGTGGTTTTGATAAAGGGTTCTGAGGCAGGTTATCTCTTTCAAGTTCTTCAAACTCGGGCCTTATCCTTGGTAGCTTTGCCGGTGCTAGCGCCTGACGCTGCATGATAGCATCGCTTGTTTCATTTTTTACCGGTTCTATTGTTTGAAAACTTGTAGCAGCCTGCTGTGCAAACAATGAATTGCTAAAGAATAAGAACAGGATAAAAAATAAGGTGTAGTGTAGATTCTTTTTCATAATCTTATTAATTGATGATTGTTAGGAAAAAAAGATTCCATACAGAAAGAAAACTTTTCTTAAAGTTAAATATCTTTTTTTGTTATTTATAGCCTTGCTGCCGGTAATTTTACATCAGGGCTTGCTGCTCTTTTTAATCACCACTTGTTCGTTCAACTTGTCAAACATTTTCTTGTAAAACTCTTTAAAGTCGGGGTAAGTTGTGGCTGTGTAAAACGATCTTTTGAACTCAACTGTTATGTGCACATTCAGCAGGTTAGCTTCGGTTTTTAAAATACGGGTAAATACAATGCTTTTATCGGGTGTTGTTAAGCTGATATTTTGGGGCAGGCCGTCAAACACGTAATCCTGCGGAATGGTATAGCTACCAAATATATTATAGGTTTGTGGCACACCATAATCAATATCACTAACCCGTTTCTCTGCAAGAAAAGGGTTTGTTTCCAGGTCAGAGAAAAGGTTTATTGAAAAATACTGGTAGGCGCCTGAGCTGTTTAGTTTACTGTTGAAATTAATTTTTTGTTCTAGCGGCAGCGAATCGGCATCTGTGTTATTAATAGTAATATCATTAATAGAAAGAGACTGGTATGGTTTAATAAAGTAATTTTCTTTAAACTTTTGTTTATCCGAAAAATAGCTCTTGCATCTTTGTAAACGGGCATAGTCGTAACAATTTACAAGGCCATTACCTTTCATATTTCCATTTGCATCAATTTCTGCCTGCACGGCTGCCATTACTTTATACTTGTATTTGCCATTTAAGATTTCTTTCCACATTCCTTCTTCGCCTTTTAATAACAAACCCTGTGTGTTTACAACAGCAGCAGGTACCATATTATAATTGATATATTTATCAGTTGCATCTAATATAAAAGATTTATTTTCTGCTTCCACATAGGCCATTACTGCATTAAATTGTTTGATGGTAGGATAACCAGAAGATACAAGGCCGTTAAGCCTGGTGCTGAAAAGGATTGGAGTTACTTTAATACCGGCTTGGTTAAGTATATTGATAAGCAAAAGATTTATATCAGCCGAATTGCCTGATTTTGATTCCCAGGTTTTATTGATACCATTATCGGTATATACATCATAATCGCCGTTCCATGTTATTTGTTTCCTGATTCGGTTATACAGGAACTTCATCCTTTCTTCTTTATTGGTATACTTTGCCGATTCTTCAATAAGGCCAGAGGCTCCCTGTACATTTTTCTGTAATTGTAATCCAAAATCTTCATCCTCTTTTAAGTTCTTAATCACATCTTTCCATTTAAGACTAATATCAATCACATTATTTTCAGAATATGCAACTTGCGATAGTTTAAATTCCAGGCGTTGCATATAATCTACGGCAGCGCCCATGTATGGTTCGTCTTTAATACCAACCAGGTTTTGCATGATATAATCTTTCTTGATAGAATTTGTTTCTACCACACCCTGGCTGGATGTAATGAGGTCCTGAACCACTTCCTGTTTTCTTTCAATTGGGTCAACCGTCATCGACTGTTCAGAGAAAACAAATATCTGTGGAATGGTAAGTTGGTATTCGCTGTATCGTACAGGTATACGGCCCTGGAAATACCAGTTACGCAACTGGCTCATGGTTTCTCTTTCCATAGCATACGAATATTCAATAACACTGCCGGGCTTTACTTCGGGAAACGCAATAATCATCTTTGAATAATATGCATCTATCTTTTTTGAGTAGATGCTGCTTTTCTTTACATCTGTACTTATAACCTTACCGGTTTCATCCAGGTTATAAGTTTTGGCTTTCAACCGTAATATGCGTTCTTCATTATTATGTGTATAATAAGGTATTTCTATATTAGCCTGTTCAATACCTTTTTCTTTTAATATTTTTATCCGTGTGCGGCGTTCATACACGGTTTTAAATAACGAATAACCTTCGGTACCCCGGTCGTAATAGGTATTGCCATAATCAATCAGCACAAGGGCTTCAGCGCCTTTGTCAAAATCACAGTCTTTCATTTCTAAATCGGCTTTATCTATTTTACCAAAAGCTGGTTGCCCTTTTTGAGCTGTAGTTGTAACCAAGCAAGAAATAAATAGCAGTAAAGTAATGATAGCAGTTTTCATTGATAATCTTTTTTACTAAATTATATAATTAAATCAGTAATAAAAAGGTATTCAGTAATTTTAAATAAAACTATTTAATGAAACAAGTGATTGTCTTTTGTTTTTTGTTGTGTTCGTTTATTTCAGGGGCACAAAACACATCAAATTTAAGTGAAACAAATACCGATGATAATACATTGCTTTGGGAAATAAGTGGCAATGGTTTAGCAAAGCCAAGTTATATTTTTGGTACATTTCATTTGTTATGTAAACAGGATATTAATTTCAGCAATGCCTGCCGCCGGGCAATCAGCAATAGCCACGAAGTTTATTTTGAATTGGATTTAGATGATCCTGCAACTTTATTTGG
>JADLCD010000072.1 GCA_020847395.1 Chitinophagaceae bacterium | reverse complement strand
GACGAAGTATAACGGTAAATACTACCTGCAGTATGGGGCGCCCGGCACAGAGTTCAGCGGTTATGCAGATGGCGTAATAGTTGGAGAGCATCCGCTTGGACCGTTTACGCCGCAATCTGATCCGTTAAGTTTTAAATTAGGAGGCTTTGTAAGAGGCGCCGGGCATGGGGCAACTTTTCAGGATAACGATAAAAAATTCTGGCATGTAAGCACGGTAGTGCTTTCTGTTAAAAACAATTTTGAACGGCGGCTGGGAATATGGCCAACAGGTTTTGATAAGGATGACGTTATGTGGTGCAATACTGCATTCGGCGATTATCCAACATATTTACCCGGCACGGATAGTGCAGGTGGTTTTACAGGATGGATGTTGCTGAATTATAAAACACCTGTGCAGGTTTCGTCTACCCTTGGCAGTTACCATGCCAACAACGCGGTAGATGAACTGATAAAAACATACTGGAGTGCAGCTACCGGCACTAAAGGCGAGTGGATACAAACAGATTTAGGCAATATCTCCACCATAAATGCTATACAAATTAATTATGCCGACCAGGATGTGGATGATGATCGCCTGGGTAAAAGAACCGACCAGTTTCACCAGTACAAATTATATTATTCACCTGATGGAAAAAAATGGAAGGTATTAACGGATAAAAGCAATAATAAAACAGACGTACCCCACGACTATGTGGAACTTACACAACCGGTGCAGGCCCGCTATATTAAAATGGAAAACATACACATGCCTACAGGTAAGTTTGCAATAAGCGGGTTAAGAATATTTGGCAATGGCGGCGGAGCCAAACCGGATAAAGTAAAACAATTTATTGTGTTACGCACGGAGAAAGACAAACGAAGCGCATATATAAAATGGAGTCCTGTTAATAATGCCTATGCTTACAACATTTATTACGGCACTCATCCGGAAAAATTATATAACTGTATAATGGTGCATGATTTTAATGAGTACTGGTTTAAAGGAATGGATAGCCAGAAGATTTACTACTATACTATTGAAGCAATTAATGAAAATGGCGTTTCAGAAAAACTGCCGGTAATGAAAGTAGAATAGCAAAAAAGATTGGGTAACTTTTACAACATAGTGAAGTTGTTTATTAGATGGGTTCGGTTGAATATTAATTACTGTTTGATTTCATCCGATAACCTGAACAGGTTTAAACCGGTACAAACAAATAATTTATAAGAATCTTTTATTAAAAAGATTAAATTGTATGTATGAGAAAGCTTTTTTTAATTGTTTTTACTTTTCTGAAGGCTGTATTATTTGCGCAGGATGGAAACCCTCCGTTCTATAACGATATCCAAAAATTTAAACAACAGGATAGCCTGAATTCTCCGGCAAAAAAGTCTATTTTATTTATCGGCAGTTCATCGTTCACAAAATGGACAGATGTGAAGGGCTATTTTCCCGGCTATCCAATATTGAATCGCGGGTTTGGCGGCTCAACCTTATCCGACCTTATACGCTATGTTGATGATATTGTTGTGCCATATAAGCCTAAACAGGTTGTGATATACTGTGGCGAAAATGATATAGCTTCATCTGATACAATAACTGCGGAAACAGTTGCACAAAGATTTGTTACATTGTTTGAAACTATCAGGAAAGTATACCCGAAAGTGCAGGTAGACTTTATATCTATGAAGCCAAGTCCCAGCAGGGAGCGATTCCTGCCGAAGTTGCAATCTGCCAATCAACAGATCAAAGATTACATAGCTACGCAAAAAAGAGCAGCCTATATTGACGTTTACCCTTATATGATGCATGAAGATGGTCACCCGAGAAAAGCCTTGTTTGTGGAGGATATGCTGCACATGAATAAGAGCGGTTACGCCATCTGGCAATATGCTATATTACCTTACCTAAAAAAATAAATTAACCATACTAAATCAGGTTGCTATATGAAAAGTATATTATCCATTTTGTTATTGCTATATATTGTTGTGCCTGTTACTGCGCAAAAGGCATCAGATGCTAAAATGAATGCTTTTATTAATGGGCTGATGCAGAAGATGACGATTGATGAAAAGATAGGACAGTTGAATTTACTCACCGGCGGTGAGGCAACAACTGGCTCTGTAGTAAGTTCAGGAGTAGAATCTAAAATTAAAAACGGGCAGGTAGGCGGTATATTCAGTATGTCTTCGCCTGCGCGTATACGCAAGGCGCAGGAAATAGCGGTTAGGCAAACGCGTTTAAAAATACCTGTCATTTTTGGAATGGATGTGATACATGGTTACAAAACAATGTTCCCCATTCCCTTAGGGCTTTCGTGTACATGGAACATGAACCTGATTGAGCGCTCTGCAAGAATTGCCGCAACAGAAGCAAGCGCTGATGGATTAAACTGGACGTTTTCGCCAATGGTTGATATAGCCCGCGACCCGCGCTGGGGGCGTATATCAGAGGGTAATGGTGAAGACCCATATCTCGGTTCACAAATTGCAAAAGCAATGGTGAAAGGTTACCAGGGCGATGATCTTTCAAAGAATAATACCATTATGGCCTGTGTAAAACATTTTGCATTATATGGCGCAGGTGAAGCGGGTCGCGATTATAATACTACAGACATGAGCCGGGTAAGAATGTACAATGAATACCTGCCTCCGTACAAAGCAGCCGTAGATGCAGGTGTTGGTACAGTAATGACTTCATTCAACGAGATTGATGGTATACCCGCTACAGCCAATAAATGGTTGTTTACAGATTTACTGCGTAAGCAATGGGGCTTTAAAGGAATGGTGGTTACAGATTATACCGCTGTTAATGAAATGATAGATCATGGCATGGGCGATTTGCAGCAGGTATCTGCGCTTGCATTAAGAGCTGGCGTAGATATGGATATGGTGGGAGAAGGATTTCTTACCACTTTAAAAAAATCGCTGCATGAGGGAAAGGTTACGCAAAAAGAAATTGATGAAGCATGCAGAAGGGTTTTGGAAAAAAAGTATAAGCTTGGTTTGTTTGATGACCCTTACCGTTATTGTAATGAAGAACGTGCAGTAAAAGAAACATACAACGAAGCCAATCGCAAAGAAGCAAGAGCAATTTCGGCAGAGAGTTTTGTATTACTTAAAAATGCTAACAACACGCTGCCCATAAAAAAAGCAGGAACAATTGCTTTGATTGGGCCATTAGCAGATAATCGTTCTAATATGCCGGGCACCTGGAGCGTATCCGCTGATTTTACAAAACCGATATCTGTACTTGAAGGATTGAAACAGGTGGCAGGCAGCAATGCAAAAATAGTATACGCAAAAGGTTCTAATCTTACTGAAGATAGTTTACTCGAGCAAAGATCTACCATGTTTGGTAAAACTTTAGGAAGAGATAATCGCAGCGATGAAGCATTATTAAAAGAAGCATTAGATATAGCTGCACAGGCAGATGTAATAGTAGCTGCATTGGGTGAAGCTGCGGAGATGACGGGTGAGAGTGCCAGCAGAACAGATATTGGTATTCCTGATGTGCAACATACATTATTAAAAGCGTTATTAAAAACCGGTAAACCTGTAGTGTTGGTATTATTTGCCGGCAGACCTATGACATTGGTTTGGGAGCAGCAAAATGTTCCTGCTATACTAAATGTTTGGTTTCCGGGTTCTGAAGCAGGCACTTCTATTGCGGATGTATTGTTTGGCGATGTAAATCCTTCCGGTAAATTGTCTGCTACTTTTCCGCAGAACGTTGGGCAAATACCTTTATACTATAATCATAAAAATACAGGCCGGCCTTTAGCAGATGGGCAATGGTTTCAAAAGTTTCGCTCTAATTATTTAGATGTATCCAATGATCCTTTATACCCGTTTGGATTTGGATTAAGCTATACCACTTTCAGTTACAGTGATATTACACTGAGTAAAAATGCATTTAAACCCGGTGAGAAAATTACTGCCTCTGTAACGGTTACGAATACCGGAAACATAACAGGAAAGGAAGTTGTGCAATTATATATTCGCGATTTGGTTGGCAGTATTACCCGGCCGGTGAAAGAATTAAAAGGATTTCAGAAAATTGAGTTGAAAGCAGGAGAATCAAAAACGGTTTCCTTTGCTATTACTGTGGAAGATCTGAAATTTTATAACAGTGATTTAAAATTTGTAGCAGAGCCTGGTGATTTTAAATTATTTATTGGCACCAACAGCAGGGATGTGAAGGAGGCAGGCTTTAAATTATTATAGGAAGCAGTCACCAGGGGCAACAACATATCTCAGCGAATATAACAATATAGCGAATGCTGTATGCGGCCTCCCTGACTGCCGTCAGGCAGGTTCGCCACGCACTCCCGTCTTGTCGCCTCTGGCACATTACTAAAATCCTCCTTATTTTTACGCTATGCAAAACGTAGATAATATCATATTCGATCTTGGTGGTGTACTTCTTACACTAAATATGCCGGCAGCAGAGCAAAAATTTATGGCATTGGGTGTAAAAAATTATAATGAATTATTTCGCAGCGGCAATGTTTCTTCTTTTTTTAAAGATTATGAAGTTGGCGCTATTGATAATGCTGCTTTTCTTAATTCATTAAGAGCCCTGTCAGGGCTGCCGCTCTCTGATGATGAGTTGACAGATGCATGGAATGCCATGCTGGGTGTATTTCCAAAAGAAAGAATTGATTTACTGCATAAACTAAAATCGAAATACCGCTTATTCTTATTCAGTAATACCAACGCTATTCATCGCGATAAATTCTACAAAATATATTCAGATAGTTTTAATAATGCCAACTTTGATGATCATTTTGAAAAGGCATACTATTCACAGGTATTAGGAATGCGCAAACCAGATGTTGAATCATATAAATATATTATTGGCGAACAGGGGTTAAATGCATCGCGAACACTTTTTATTGATGATTCTGCTTTGAATATTGAGGGCGCAAAAGCTGCAGGATTACAAAGTGTACATATTACCCCCGGAACAACAATATTAGATATAGCATTATAAAACTGATAGCACCGGCCCTGCAAAAAGACTCATTTTGTAGCGCTTTATACCAATTGCAGGATTTGGGATACGCCCCAGGATTTGGAATTATTTAAAAAGCACGCCTGGCTTATTCTTGAAATGGTATTAGCTATTGCGGTTGCTGTTGTTTTAGGTATAACGATAGCTGTATTATCCTGTTCTTTAATTTGTAGTGGCAGTGAAATACTTGCCATTTTTATTTTATTATCCGGAACCGGGGGAATAATTGTAGGGTTGATGGCATGGATTAAATCCATACGAAAGCGTAAAAAGAAGATAATGGCAATGCCTGAAATAACATAAACCGTAGTTTAAGTAAGTTGTATATTGTATTACAATAACGGGGAGATTAGTCTTGCTGTTTTTTCTATCATTTCCTTATAAAGCGGTCGTTTATCCCACGCTTCAATATTTATCAGTTCAGCATTTGTAATGTCATCAAAAAAAGTTTCGGCCAGTTGGTTTGCAATATCTTTATCATAAACAATGGCATTCACTTCAAAATTTAAATCAAAACTTCTGTAGTCCATATTGGCAGTACCCACTACCGTTAACTTTCTATCGGCAACAAGTGTTTTGGCATGAACAAACCCTTTTTTGTATAAATAGATTTCTATACCGGCTCTTGCCAGGTCGCCATAATAAGATCTTGCTGCGGCATTTACAATCACTGAATCCGATTTATCAGGCACTAAAATTTTTACTTTAACGCCACCTAATGCTGATACTAACAATGCATCAATAACGCTTTCGCCCGGTATAAAATATGGTGTAGTAATTAATATTTCTTTGGTTGCTAAGTTGATTGCCTGTAATATGGAATATAAAATAACAGGCACTTCTGAATCAGGACCGCTTGCAGATATCTGAACTATCTTATTGCCTGGTGTTTGCGCAGAAGTATAATTCGGGAAGAAAATATCATTTGGCCTTAAGCTTTCTTTAGCGCAAAAATTCCAGTCGCACATAAAAAGATATTGCAGGTATTTTACACCGGAACCCTGTATATAAAGATGTGTATCCCGCCAGAAAAGCTTGTTTTCTTTTGTGTTAATATACCTGTCACTAACATTAATGCCGCCAATAAACCCGGTAGTTCCGTCTATTACAATTATTTTTCTGTGATTTCTGTAATTAAGCCGGTTGGCAAAGGCTATAAAAATTACTTTATGAAACGGAAAGATTTGTATTCCGTTGCTTTTTAAGCGCCTGGCTAATGTGCTTCTGATAGAGCGGCTGCCAAAATCATCATAAATAAATCTAACTTCAACACCTTCTCTGGCTTTGCGGATAAGAACTTCTTCAATTTTTTTTCCTATTTCATCATCTTCAAAAATGTAGTATTCAATATGAATATGATGTTTTGCTTTTTCTAATGCCGCAATAACATCCGGAAACTTTGATTCTCCATTAATTAACAGCTTAACGTCATTATCGCCCGTCAGCGTACTCAGGCTGTCGTTTACCAGCATATACGCCAGTTCGCGATTACTTTCAAGCAGTTCTTTATTATCCCTGTATGTTTTTTCTGAAGCCTGTATAGTTTGATTTCTTATTTTTTCTGCAAGCACATCATCGGCAACCAGCTTTTTATCATACATTCTGCGTTTTCTATAATTGATGCCGAATGAAAAATATATAATAGCCCCAACTACCGGAATAAAAACAACCAGCAGCAGGTATGCCAGTGTTTTTATGTTATTCTGTGTATCATAAATAATACGAAGACAAACAAGAAAAGCTATAATGCCATATGCTATTTCAAGAAGTAACAGCCAGTTCATAGTTGCTATTTAAAATAGGGATAATATTCTTTATAATTATTAAAGGAAGGTACAAAAATCAGGATGAACGTACTATTGCAGGGTGCGTCCCAAATTTTCGCTTGCTATATAGTTTGTCCTCATGCTGCTTAACGCATAAACCCCTCGTGCATAGAATACAAAGCGGCAAGACGTTGTTCGGCGTTAGGATAAATGTTCAATTATTTTTAATTGGTTTGCAATTTTCAAGATATATAAATTAAAAAAGCCGCAGATAACGCAATGTTAACCCGCGGCTGTTTTAATACATTGAATAGCGCTTATCTTATAATACAGACATTATTTTATCAGCAAGGGTTACCTGCTGTATTTCGGGAGCTTCTGTATCTGCAAATGGAAAATGTATTTGCAGTGTTTTTCCCTGATTGATAATGTCAAAATGAGTGCTGTTTATAAAAGCGATTTTATTATATTTTTCCTGCCAGCTTTCACGCGCATCCTCACTTTTTAAAACATCAGACAATGTTTGCTGAATGATGCCCGTTAATTTCACAATCCTGTTTAATGATTGTCCGTCGGCGGGTAATTCCATTTCAGGAGCGCCTGTATCTACCTGTGTTTCTTCCTTTATTTTTTCGCTAAAAGTTTTGAAGGCTCGATTCACATCTAACTTGCCTGAAACTTCATATACCTGTCCTGATTGCACCCTGCCCAACGATAAAACTTTAACGGCATTATCTGTACCGAAAATTTCTATAGACAGAATATGATGTATTGACAGGTGTAGATAATTTTCCATCGGCCGCCCCCTGTCATCCAACAATTCTGCAGTAATAATATATCCATCTTCTCGTGTAACGGCACAATTTATTATAAACGCTATGTATGAATAGCCTGATGAAGTAGTAAGCTTGACAGGTGTTTCAGTTTCCTGTTGCGACAGAAAAACTAAAAGCTCCTGCTTGCTTACAACCGGAACTTTTTTAAGTTTTTTATAAACAGCATTCATGTACGTTATTACATTTTAGATGATAATAATTTAATGAGATAGTTTGTACGACTATCTATGTCATCAACATTGGTAACCGGCTGATGGTCTATTGTTAAAGTGCCATTGCTGTAAGAATAAGCGCTCTCGCCATAATAAAAACCACCTTCATTTTTAATAACGATTTTTTTAACCGTTTCTTTAAGTGCTTCTTTTCCCAGGTCATCAATCGTTATTTCTTTAAACGCATTAATAACCGGTGTAAAATATACTTTGGTAAATGCTTCTTCGTATAAATGGGAATAATCAGATACCGCAAGAGTATCCCACTTAACATCAAACTCAACAGGAAATCCTGCAATTGTATTTATTTCGTTGGTGAGGCTGGCATATGCGTTATCCTGGAAGGCTTTGGTAGCTCTTTTTTCTATTAATCCCATAATTTGATGATTTTTTTTGTTTAAAGAAAATGTATAACGTGATGGACTATACAAATATTATTCGTTTATAAAGTAATATGATTATATACCGCCATACCTGGCAAAAGAACCTAACACAAGCATGGCTACCCCAATCGCGGTTACAGCTATAATATGTGCTGCCATTTCAGGTATTTTTCCGGAAGATTTTTTGAGTTGTGGTAGTACCCTGGTTTGAGCGCTCACAGCAAATATAACAGTACCCAAAAGCAATAATAATTTAGTTGAAGTAACGCGTTCTATCGGCGATGAAAATGTAAACCACCTGTTTACTGCTATGCCAAATTGTAAAGTCATCCAAATGCCTGTTATTACCAATAGTAGTAATGCCGCTATGCCAATAGGTTCATATTCTTTTTCAAAATGAAGAATAATATCAGGATTCTTTTGCTTTAAAGCTTTTGGAAGAATCCGTATAGCAATAAATAAATGACCACCTACCCATATACTGGCACAAATAAGATGTATAATTAATAGCAGGTGATGGCTCATAAAATTTATTTGCTGAAATAACTGGTGTGATTATGCAATAATGAAGTGATTAATATTTTGTTTTATGCTTGTAATTATAAGCAATGTATTTATTGTACCGTTAACCTGCAAGAAAAATCTTTCAGTTAACATTGGTATACGCATAAAAAAAGTTTAGATGCATTTGCCATCTAAACTTTTCAACAATAGTTTCTGCTCCAAATAATATTTACTAAGTAGCCCAGGCTCTATCGCCTTTTTTGTAAGCTATACAGCCTTCATATTTGCCGGGAACAGCAACATAGCGCAATGCTTGTGTTGCTCCTGGTTCAGAAGTGAAATAACCCAGCAGGGTAAGCTCTTTCATCATTCTGAAATAGTGTTTCGGGTCATCTTTCTTTTTGGCAGCCATATAATCTTTGGCTTCTTTATCAATTTCTATCAGCAAAGCTTTGCGCTCTTCAGGGCTGCTTTCCATAAATAATTTGCCACTCTTTTTCTTACTGGCTTCGTCCAGCTTTTTCATTCCTTCTGTAAATACTTTTTGATCCGCTTCAGGATAACAGTCTGTTACCATCACCGTCATAAAAGCACCAACCTTGGCAGCTTTGGCGCCGGGCGTATCTGTGGCAGGAATAATAGTTTCAGCTATTTCATCAAGGTAAGCCGAATCTGTAGCTGCAAATAAAGCAACGGGTTTGCCGTCTTTAGCTTCGTCTCCGGTTTTTTTATCAGCCGGTTTGCAACCTTCTAAAAAAGCGTTGGCCCCTACAACTGTTCCTCCAAGTATCAGTGCTACTCTCGACAAGGCATCACGTCTGTTCATATAATTCAAATTTTAGAATTGTCAATAATATTTATATACTGGATTAAAGATTACCTTTTTTCAGCTCACTCACCGCATGGTCTGCAGCTCTTGCCGTAAACGCCATATAGGTAAGTGATGGGTTTACACAACTTGCTGAAGTCATGAATGCCCCGTCTGTTACAAATACATTTGGCGCATCCCACACCTGGTTAAATTTATTCAGTACAGATGTTTTAGGATCATGACCCATGCGTGCCGTTCCCATTTCATGAATGCCCCTTCCTAAAGTGCCATCACCATCGCGGCCCTGCACGTTTTTTACACCTGCAGCTTCCAGCATTTCAATCGCGTCATTCAACATATCCTTGCGCATTTTCTTTTCATTTTCTTTATACTCCACATCCATGGCAAGTACAGGTAATCCCCACTTATCTACGCGCTGTTTACCATTTTTATCCGGCACAGGGCGCATACCCAAATCCTTACCTGTAATGGGATCATTAAATTGCTCCATTTTATCACCGTAAGTATTTTTATCTATATATACCCTGTTTTCGTGATAAGGCAATGTTTCGCCAAATCCTCCTATATCCATTGTCCATGCACCTGGCTCAACTAACGCATTTTTCAAATCTGCACCTATGGATATTTCTTCGGCACTCCGGTTGTAACTACCCCTTCTTCCACCGCCCTGGTAGCCAAAGCCACGGAGATAATCCCTCTTGTCGCTAAAGAAATTCCTGTAACGTGGAATGTATATGCCATTGGCGCGGCGACCAAAATAATATTTATCTTCATAGCCTTCCACCATTCCATTGGCGCCCACGCCGAGGTGATGGTCCATAACATTATGGCCTAATTCACCACTGCTGCTGCCAAGCCCGTCAGGCCATATATCCGTTGCAGAATTCATCAATACCCATGCACTGTTAAGCGCAGATGCATTGAGGAAAATAATTTTTGCAGTGTATGTATATGTTTTATTGTTTTCACCATCGAGTATTTCCACTCCAGTGGCCCTTTTTTTATCTTTATCGTATAGAATTTTTGTAACAATGCTCCACGGGCGAACAGTAAGCTTTCCCGTTTTCATTGCAGCAGGCAATGTGGAAGATTGTGTGCTGAAATATGCGCCATACGGGCAGCCCAGCCAGCATTTATTACGAAACTGGCAATTTTGCCTGCCCTGGTCGGTAAAAGGAACGGTAATATTAGCCGTGCGACCGATAATCATTTTTCTTTTGCCGCCGAACTTTTCTTTTATACGGGCGGCAACATCTTTTTCAACACAAGTCATTTCCATTGGTGGCAGAAACTGACCGTCTGGTAGTTCCGGTAAGCCTTCTTTTGATCCGCTGATGCCTGCAAATCTTTCAACATGATCATACCATGGAGCAATTTCTTTATAGCGAACCGGCCAATCAATGGCGATACCTTCTTTTGCGTTTGCTTCTAAATCCAAATCACTTAAGCGATAGCTTTGCCTGCCCCACATTAATGAACGGCCGCCTACATGATATCCGCGGAACCAGTCGAATCGTTTGATTTCTGTGTAAGGGCTATCCTTATCGCTACACCAGTAATCGAGATTGGTTTCGTTAAGAGGGTAATCTCTTTTCAATACGGGATAGTCCTTTATCATTTGCTCCGTTCGTCCGCCGCGGTGAGGAAAATCCCAGGGGTCTTTATTGGCATTTACATAATCTTTTACGTGCTCAATATTTCTGCCACGCTCAAGCATTATCACCTTTAACCCTTTTTCGGTCAGCTCTTTTGCGGCCCAACCACCACTAATCCCTGATCCAATTACAATGGCATCATAAACGTTATCTGGCATACATTATAGTTTACAAATTAGCAATCCGGTTATATGAATAAAAATGGTTTTGAGAAAATTTTACACATCACAAATTTTTACGGCTGCAGCTAAAGATGCAATCTGTCCTTTAGCATCTTTAGGTGTAGGGATAAATTCCTGCGCTACATATCCTTTAAAGCCAAGATCAACTATTGCTTTCATTATGGCAGGATAATATAATTCCTGTGTTTCGTTGATCTCTCTTCTGCCCGGAACTCCGCCGGTATGATAGTGAGAAATATAAGGATGATATTCTTTAATTGTTCTTATCACATCACCTTCATCAATCTGCATGTGATATATATCGTAGAGTAATTTAAAGTTTTCTGATCCTAAACGTTTGACTAATTCCACGCCCCATGCTGTTCTGTCGCATTGGTAATCCTTATGATCAATTTTGCTGTTGAGCAGCTCCATCACAAGCGTTACTTTATGCTTTTCAGCAATACCTATTACCTGTTTTAATCCATCCACACAATTTTTCCAACCTGTTTCATTATCAAGCTGCCGCCTGCTGCCGCTGAAGCAAATGAGCTGCTTGTAACCTGCTTTGGCAACAAGCGGAATCATCTCACTATAGTTTTTTATTAACTGCGGATGAAATTCCGTATGATTCCAGCCATCTTCCAGGTTTATTTCAGCGCCATTGCACATAGAAGAATAGATGCCATACTTCTGCAAAACAGGCCAATCTTTTGGCCCAACAAGGTCAATGGCATTGATGCCTGTTTTTTTTACGGATGCGCAAAATTCTTCCAACGGTATGCTACCATAACACCAGCGGCATACGGAGTGATTGATATTTCCTTTCATATTATAATTACTTTCTTCCCCACGTTTGGAAGATATGGAACCGGCAAATGCCGGTGCGGCGCCTATGGCAAGAGACCCGGCAATAATATTTTTTATGGCACGCCTGCGTGGATTAGATGATGAAGTGGACATAATCTTATAAACAGGCAGTTAAGGTAGGAAATGTTTTATAAATAAAATTCTTTTTAATTGTTAGAAAGACATTTTTTTAGCTAAGATGAAAATATAAGGTTATAAAAGTATTTTTCATCTATAAAATATTTTATGGTGTATATAAACAAAAATTATTTCACATAAAAGAAATTGCTGTAAAACGTAAATGTTTTATTTTTAATCCCTCTCTGATTTTTCATCACGTTAATATTTTTTTCATGAACAGAAAATTAAAAATGGGAATGGTAGGTGGAGGTAAAGATGCCTTCATTGGTGCCGTTCATCGTATTGCTGCCAACATGGATGGCCTGATTGAATTAGCTTGTGGTGCGTTGAGCCACAACAAGGATATCGCGATAGACTCTGCAAAATCATTATTTCTTCCGGAAAGCAGGACCTATACTACTTACCAGGAAATGATAAAAGCAGAGGCAAAGCTTCCTGAAGGTGAGCGGATGGATTTTTTAACCATTGTTACGCCAAACTTTGTACATTTTGATCCGGCATATATGGCGCTCGACAATGGCTTTAATGTGGTAGTGGAAAAGCCTATTACTTTTACTTTGGATGAAGCAAAAAAACTACAGAAAAAAGTAGAAGAAACAGGACTTATTCTTGCATTAACGCACACCTATTCCGGCTACCCGATGGTGAAGCAGGCAAGACAAATGGTGAAAGACGGCGCGCTGGGTAAAATAAAAAAAGTAATCGTGGAATATCCGCAGGGGTGGTTAACCCGCATGACCGAAAGAGAAGGTAATGCACAGGCTGCATGGAGAACAGACCCTTCAAAATCAGGTAAGTCTGGTTGCATGGGAGATATTGGTACACATGCCGCACATCTTGCAGAATATATTACAGGTTCACGCATAACAAAGCTCTGCGCCGATTTGAATATTATGGTTCCTGGTCGTGCACTGGATGATGACGGAAACGTATTATTGAAATTTGACAACGGCGCCGCCGGTGTACTTATCGCTTCACAAATTGCAGCAGGAGAAGAAAATGCCCTCAGAATAAGAATTTATGGAGATAAAGGTGGGTTAGACTGGGCGCAGCAGGAACCCAATACATTATTGCTGAAATGGCTTGATAAACCAACAGAGATATACAGAACAGGCAGCGGTTATCTTGGCAATTTTGCTAAACATAATACCCGCGTTCCGGCAGGTCACCCGGAGGGATATCTTGAAGCGTTTGGTAATATCTATCGCAATTTCGCGCTCACGCTTTCTGCTAAATTAGACGGCACAACGCCTACCATTGAAATGCTGGATTTTCCAACAGCGGCAGATGGTATAAGAGGCATGGCGTTTATTGATAATGTAGTAAAGAGCGGTGCCAGCAATGAAAAATGGACAGAATTTACGGTGTAAGGTATAAGGCGTAGGGTGTAGAGACGATGCATGCATCGTCTCTACCAAATAAGAAATTTATTTGTATTTCTTAACCCCTACACCTTCCACCTTAAACCCTCTACCTCATTAATAATCTTCTTTAAATCTTATAGTCATGACAAATGTCCAGGGTCCTGGAATTTTCCTCGCCCAGTTTTTAGGTGATAAAGCACCTTTTAATAGTTTAAAATCTATTTGCGAATGGGCTGCAGGCTTGGGTTATGTGGGTGTGCAGATTCCTACATGGGCTACCAATATTATTGATATAGATAAGGCTGCTGAAAGCAAAACATACGCCGATGAAATAAAGGGCGTGGTAAATGAAGCGGGATTACAAATAACAGAACTTGCTTCTCATATTATCGGCCAGTTGGTGGCGGTTCACCCGGCTTATGATGCATTGTTTGATGGGTTTGCTCCCGCTCAATATCATAATAACCCCAAAGCGCGTACGGAATGGGCTGTGCAGCATTTAAAAAATGCGGCCAAAGCATCTAAAAATCTTGGCTTGAATGCGCATGCCACATTCAGTGGTGCATTATTATGGCATACGGTATATCCCTGGCCGCAACGCCCTGCGGGCTTGGTTGAAACAGGTTTTACAGAATTGGCAAAACGCTGGTTACCTATATTAAATGAATTTGATGCACAGGGTATTGACCTCTGCTACGAAATACATCCCGGCGAAGATTTGCATGATGGTATTACCTATGAAATGTTTTTGGAGAAAGTGAATAATCATCCACGGGCATGCCTGTTATATGATCCAAGCCATTTTGTATTGCAATGCTTAAACTATCTTGATTATATTGACAACTATCATGAGCGCATCCGCATGTTTCATGTAAAAGACGCGGAGTTTAACCCAACCGGTAAACAAGGCGTATATGGCGGTTACCAGGGTTGGGTAGAACGTGCAGGTCGTTTCCGTTCATTGGGCGATGGGCAGGTTGACTTCAAATCTATTTTCAGTAAACTGGCAGCATATGATTATAAAGGATGGGCTGTGCTGGAATGGGAGTGTGCCATTAAACATCCGGAACAGGGAGCGGCAGAAGGAGCGCCATTTATTAAAAATCATATCATCCGGGTTACAGAACATGCCTTTGATGATTTTGCCGGAACCGGCAGCGATGAAAAATTTAATCGCAAGGTTTTGGGACTTGAGTAGTTTTTCTTCGGATATTTATGGCCGTTTTTTTGACATTAGTATGACAAATTTAAATAAAGTAAGTAATGAAGAAAATTTCATCGGCCTTGATTTTAGCAGCATTATGTTATGCATGTGGAAGTAATCCTTCAGAACCTAAGAAACCTATAAGTGAAAGCGTTAACCCGCAGATTGGCGCAGCTAAAGCTAAAAAAGCTTTTGTGGTTGATACAGCAACCGGCGCAGTAACTGTAGCTACCCCGCCACCACCTCCTGTAAAAGATGGTAAAGCGTTAATTGCGGGCGCTGATTGCCTTGCATGCCACCAGGAAAAAACAAAACTGGTTGGGCCGGCATATGCAGAAGTTGCAAAAAAATATAAGGAAAAAGACATCCCAAAGCTTGCAAAAAAAATAAAGGATGGCGGATCTGGTGTTTGGGGAGAAATACCAATGGCACCTCACCCGGCTTTATCTGAGGAAGATTGCGAAGCAATGGTAAAATATATTCTTACAATCAAATAAAACAGCATGAAAAAAATAATATTGAGCGGTTTTGCACTTAGTGTGTTAGCATTAAGCAATGTAAATGCTCAAACAAAAGACAACGAATTGAGTGCCACAGAAAAAAAAGCCGGATGGAAATTACTTTTTGATGGCGCCACCACCAATGGCTGGCACTCTTATGGTAAAACAGCATTAGGAGAAGCATGGAATGTTCAGGATGGCACATTGCACCTGGGGCAACACGAAGGTGAAGAAGCCGGAGGTGATGCAACAACCGCCGATGAATACGGCGATTTTGAATTAAAACTTGATTGGAAAATATCACCAAACGGCAATAGCGGTGTTATCTTCCTGGTAAATGAATCCCCTGAATATGAACGCTCTTATTTAACAGGACCTGAAATGCAGGTATTGGATAATAACGGGCATCCCGATGCTAAAATTATTAAGCACCGTGCCGGCGATTTGTATGACCTTATTACAAGCAAGCCCGAAAATGTAAAACCTGCCGGTGAGTGGAACAGCATTACCATTAAACTTAAAAATGGCAAGCTGGAATTATGGCAGAATGGGGCTAACGTGGTGTCAACTACAATAGGAGATGAAGCATGGAATACATTAGTAGCGGGCAGCAAGTTTAAAAATATGGCTGCCTTTGCAAAAGCAAAGCAGGGACATATTGTGCTGCAGGATCATGGTAATGAAGTATGGTATAAAAATATTAAGATCAGGAAGCTGTAACCAAAATAGTTTTCTAATAATATGGAAGGGCTGCCGAAGGCAGCCTTTTCTTTTTTAACTACAAAATCCTCTCTTTGGTTATACAATAGTTAAAAAGAAAAATGTTTTGCCTGTCACACTAAATGGGTATTGCGATAACCACTTATAAACAGTACATTTAATTATTCTGAAAGCACTCGTATTTATCCTGACCATCTGTACACTTTGTAACTTAATCTTCCCCTCAATTCCTTAACCTGATTGTTAGTTATTAAAATAATACAGAATGAAAAAGCAACAAATGCCGGAATTATTAAGCAACTACATCAACATTATTAATGCGGCTGCACAAAGCAATGATGGAGAACGGTGTATGATAGCACCAAGCCCAGAGTTAAAAAAGAAATTAAAGGCAGACTTAAAGCAGGTGAAAAGAAGCCTGGGAACTTCAGTGCTCAGCAATCTCATTAAGCCATTAGCCAAATCAAGATTAGGCTTTAATGATGGTTTATTAAAACCCGGAAGCGTGTTTGCTTTAGGTACATCGGCAAATACCATTCGCACACGCTCTGCTTCCAGGGCACCTTTACAAGGCACACTTAAAGTTGCAGTGATACTGGTTGACTTCAGCGATAAGCCTATGACGCAAACTAAGAAGCGGTTTGAAGATTTGTTTTTTAGTGAAGGTGTAATAGCAACCGGCAGTGTAAAAGAATATTATAAAGAAGTTACCAACGGACTGGTATCTATTACCGGGCAGGTAGTTGGGCCTTACAGAATGCCAAAGAAATTAAGTGAATATGCACACGGCGATAGCGGCACAGGCAACGCTACACCAAATGCCCGCACGCTGGCACAGGATGCAGCTAAAGCCGCAAATTCCAAAATAAATTTTAGCACGTATGATAATGATAACGATGGATATGTGGATGCATTTGTTGTGATACATGCCGGCCCCGGAGCCGAAGTTACAGGTAGCGCTAATGATATCTGGAGTCATAAATGGGTATTGCCCGATGTATACAATGCTGACGGCACTCATATATATGCGTACCTTACCGTGCCGGAAGATTGTGAACTGGGCGTATGTGCACATGAACTTGGTCACCTGCTTTTTGGCTTCCCCGATTTATATGATATTGATTACACCAGTGAGGGTGTTGGAAACTGGTGCCTTATGGCAGGAGGAAGCTGGAATAATAACGGGCTTACACCTGCGCATCCCTGCGC
The DNA here is from genome assembly GCA_020847395.1 of Chitinophagaceae bacterium. Taxonomy (GTDB): domain Bacteria; phylum Bacteroidota; class Bacteroidia; order Chitinophagales; family Chitinophagaceae; genus Agriterribacter. The sequence continues at coordinate 35,554 of JADLCD010000072.1, read as the reverse complement.
ATGGTGCAAGGTGCAGCAAAACTGGGTAACCACTATTAACCAGGGCTCAAATAGTAAAGCTGTGGTTATAGATGATGTTAAGAAAGGAAAAAAAGTATACAGGCTATGGAAAGATGGAGGACCAGGCAATGAATATTTTCTTGCAGAGCATAGAATGAAAAAAAATTATGATAAATATATTCCTGCGGAAGGTTTGCTTATATATCATATAGATGATTCAGTAGAAGATAACAGCAATGAACAACATTATAAAGTAGCGCTTTTACAGGCAGATGGTAAACAGCAACTGGAAAAAGGTACAAATGGTGGTGATGCAGGTGATGTTTGGCCCGGTACATCAAAAAAGAAAACATTCAGCCGCTCTTCAAAGCCAAATAGTAAAAGTTATGGCGCATTAGATACTAAGGTGTCCATTAAAAATATTAAACTTTCCGGTGGAAAAGTTACTGCTGATCTTTACGTAAAATCAGGAGCCGCCACTACCAAAAAAACAAAGCAAATAAAGAAGTAAACTTTACAATAAGAATTGATTAATTGTATTATTCAAAAATAGTTGGCTTATGCCCTCAATAAGACCCAACAGCGCGATTGTTGTGGCAATTGTAACACATACTGAAGCCTATAGCAGGCAAAGTGATTTTAACGTATTATCGTTAAATGTTAAAAATGCTTCTCCCAAAAAGGACGAACCATTTTTATTTAATGAAAAAGAGGATTGCAATCTAAAGGCTCTTATCAGTAAAGAGGTATGTAAATCGGCTGAAATTAATGAACAGGCAACTATAAAAGCAGAGCTCAAAAAAGTGGATACAGGCTTGTGGCGCATCATTAAACTTATATGAAAAAGCCTGTTTGTTATCATAAATTAATTATTGGTAGCCATAAGCATAAATTCTTAGAAATTTATGCAATAAAATATACATTTGCATTACCGCTTTATCGGTTCTGATGGCAGTTGTATAAATCTATTCTTTTAAACCGTTTTAGCCGGTTATCTCCAACGAGTTCACTATCCATTGTAAGCACATCTAAGTTTTCTATCCTTTCCTGAAACCAATTGTTTAAAAACATCGTCTAATTTAATTTCTATACAATTGTTTCAACTTCAAACCTCTTAATAATGAAGAAAAGTGTTTTTTTTGCCGGATTGTGCCTGTTTTTGAGCATTAACCTTGCATCTGCTCAAATTAATCAAAAAATTACTTATCCCCTCAAGTCAATCCGCTATGGTTTAACTGCAGAAGGGAATTTTAATGCAGCGGAATACCCCGCCAGATACGGTGTTAGCGGTGCTGCAAAAATTATGATAAAAGCACAGAAAAATCACGATACTTTTAATGAATATGTAATTGCTTTCAAAGCGTTACATAGTCCTGCCACAGATGGAGGTTTTTTTAGAGGGTTTGATAAAAATCATTATAATAATATTAGTACTATTTTATTAACAGGGGGTTATCGGTTTAATTTTGGAGTGCCGCGCTACATGATTCACCATTTTACTGATGAAGTTGGTGGTTGGTTTATTGAGGCAAATGCAGGTGTTTCGTACATACATTATTCAAGAACATGGGCGCCAGCTATTGCTCCTTCTATTGGCTATGCTATTGCCCCGCATCTTGACCTTATTAGCTCGTTTACAGCTTCCTGGGCTGATACAAAAAAATTCAAGAACAGCCTATTCATTACCGGCCTCGGGTTGCAATTTCATTTTCAATAGAAAGTGGAGTTATTCCGACCCGCCAGAATGTTGCTTTGAACTAAATGTATGTTGCGGCTGGGGAGGAATCTGTTGGGCTGTAGTGCAAATGTTGAGTATTAGTACTTTTGAGCCCTGGGAGATTGCTTCTCCCGCCGAATCTTCGTTTCAACTCAAATGCTGATGCGGGCGGGGGATCAACTTCATCCTCTTCTTTTCTTTCAGGTATTTCTGTTGGTGCTGGCGTATTTGGTTTGTCGCCTGTATCATTATCCGGCACTTCAATTATTTTGTTTTGATTTTCGGTTTGTATTTTCTTTTCTATTTTTTTCACATCCGGAAAATCAGCTTTGCCACCCTTTTCAGGTGATTTATTCTTTTTCATTTTGTATAATTTAATGATTGCTTCAATAGCCGCGCCCTTAAGGGCACGGCTATTGAAGGGAAATAGATACCCCGTATTGTGAATTCTTTCGGCTACTCCTTTCTTGATTTGAATACAATCCACAAAATGAGGATTACCACAAGCCCTACAAGAAAGAACGCCCACCACATTCCTGCCTTAAAAATTGTTTCAACAGCAGTACAACTGCTTAAAAAGCTAACACAAAACATAAGCAATAATGATATAAATGCTTTCATATACTCAAATTTGTATTGAGATAATTCAACTATTATACCATGCTTTTGCGGAAGTAACAGTATTAGTTTTACGAGAGCCGCATGCACGAACGTGCTATTCGCAATAGCGGAACTTATTTAACGAGCGCTATAAAACATTATTGATTAATCAGAATCCTCTGCCCGTTCTTTCTTATGGATTCATATACCGCGTCAATTACAATCATATCTTTCAAACCTTCTTCACCAGTCATATTGGGGTCGGGTTTACCATTCAATATACAATCCGCAAGCCCGTCCATTTGCGCCGCCTGGTGTGTTACATCCTGAATTTGTAATTCGCCCAAATGCGTTCTTCCTTTTATAGGGCCATAGCCAAAGGCCGGGTTTAGTTCGGCAAAGCCCTTCTCCCCAATCATGTATAGTCTTTCAAAGTTGTTGAAGTTATATGAGGTACCACACTCGGCAATTGCCCCGCCGGGAAAACCCAGTTGAAAGGTAATGGTCTCATCAACCTCTGCAAACTTTACCGGGTCGGTTTTCGATTCCTGTGCGGTAACCCAAACAGGCTCTTCACCGGTTGCATAGCGGGCGCCATTAAGTGCGTATACGCCCACATCCATCATTGCACCACCACCTGCCAGCGCTTTTCTCAATCGCCATTGCGTTGGGTCGCCAATTTTAAATCCCATATAATTATTTACATGCATTATTTTACCAAATTCACCGGCTTGCCTCATCCTTATTATTTCGCGGGTATGCGGCTGAAAGTGCAGCCTGTAGCCTACATAAAATTTAACGCCGGCTTTTTTACAGGCATCAATCATTTCTCTTGCCTGTTGCGCAGTATCTGCCAACGGTTTTTCGCAAATAACATGTTTGCCGGTAGTGGCAACCTGTAATACATGTTTGTGGTGCAGGGAGTTTGGCGTAGTGATATACACCACATGTATATCCGGGTTTTTAGCAATCTGCTGCAGGTTGTCATAATTGTATATATTCTTATCTGCTATGTTATAATCCTTTTTCCATTTTTCTATTTTAGAAGGTGTGCCGGTTATTATGCCGGTTAAAGTCGCCATCTGGCATTCTTTCATTGCTCTTGCCACTATTCCTGCATAACCGCCTAAACCCATTAACGCAACATTTAATTTCCGGCCGGAAATTGTATGGGTTGATAGCAGGGATGCACGGCTCATTAATGGCGACAAAGCGGCCGCACCAAATCCCATAGATATTTTTTGCAGAAAATCACGACGTGTATTCATATAACAATTTTAATTCGGCTATAAATATTGTTATAGGAAGTTACCCAATATAGTTGGTATATTGCAATACAGCTTTTAAAACTTACTATGCAGCATCAGGAGTATAAAAATCATGTCCGCTATTATGCGCCTCATCATTTTATTTTTTATCCTGTTATTGCCATATTGCTGGGCATAGCACTCTATAAGTATTTTACAGATGATGTAAACAAAGCCCTCTGGTTAATGATTGCTTTGCTGGTTGTATTAGCAGGATGGTTAAGTTTTATGATGCGGCAACATTATGCGCTCATATTGCAAAACAGGATGGTAAGGCTTGAAATGCGGTTGAGATATTTTCAGCTCACCGGAAAACGATTAGAAGATATTGAAGAAAGAATAAGCTTTGGGCAACTTGCTGCATTGCGGTTTGCATCAAATGAAGAGCTGGAATCTTTAGTGCAACGCACACTTTCGGAAAATCTTTCCCCAACCCAAATAAAAGAAAGTATAAAAAAATGGATGCCTGATTTAATGCGGGTGTAAAATATCACGATGCTTTATTCAATACTCTTTTTGCGGGACGGGCGCTTCTTGTACTGCGCATATGTTTTTCATGAATAATAGCAGCAAGCGATTTACTATACACTTTACTTTCTACCCACGAAATAACATCCAGGTAAGCAAAGGCACGTGTTTCAAAACGATTCTTTTCAAGGTGTTTTATCTTTTCGAGAAATTTTTCCAGCTCTGGCTTTAACTGGCGTAGAGAAACATTGAATGAGCGCCTTAAAAAGCGAAACATTTCTTCTTCAACTACGGTCAGGTTCTTCATCTTCGCCATAAATCGGTATACAGATTTTATAAGCGATTCTATAATCTCATAGTTTCCCAATTCATAATGTGCCATCAAATGCAGCACTCTTGCATAACATTGTAAATCATGACGCAGATCCTGTGAGCCATGAATAATTTTCTGCAAATAATCAATAGAGTCTTCGTAGCGTTCTGCGCCAAAATACAAGGTGGCTATCTTATAATTAAATACAAGGATCCTGTGCCTGTCAACAAACAGCGCATACTCTTTAAGGTTGGCTTCTATTTCAGGTATAAGAGCGAGCCCTTCTTTAAATGTACCAACCATCAAATGCCAGTTTAATTTAGCAACGTTGATGTATATGGAGGTATGCACTCGGAAATTATCGTGGTGTGTAGCTGCTGGTGTTTTAGCAAAGTTTTCAAACTTGCGGATAGTGCCCTGAAACTTTCTGAAATTACGCAGATCAAAATGCGCATTCAATAAATTATGCAATCCTTTTATATAATGCCCGGTTTCAACTGTTATCATGGTAGGATGTTCGTCAAATAGCTCAATCCACTTTTCACTGTAACGATAGTACATTAAAAAATCCTGGCGTATAAACGCATACCAGCAATAACTCTGGAACAGGTAAAGTTTTTCATAAAATCCATTAATGGCAGTTACATCTTCAGGAAGATAACTTTTGAAAAATGCCTTTATATCTTTTTCATCACTCTCATTACGTGCATGCCCGAATTTTACATACCAGCGATATAAAAGCAACGCAAGGTTGGAAAGCCTGGTAACACGATCTATATGACTGCTTATTTCCAGTGCTTCTTCAGACAGTTGCTCTGTTTTTTCGAGCGTACTTCTTGTTATGTGCAGTGTTTCAATTTTCTTTTCCAACGAAATTACCTGGGCAAGAAAATTAAATTTTTGATTGGCTTTTGCTAACTCCTTGGCTTTCTCCAATATTTTCATGCTCTGAATTTTAAGCCCTTTGTTATATAACAAACGGGCGTGATCCAGGTGTTCGCTCAATTGGAGGTCAGTATTTTCTGTTGTTTTAAGTAAGCGGAGGCTGGCTAAAAGCTGTTTATAAAGATGTGTTTTTAAATTAGCCAACTGGGGTTTGGTAACTCCTTTCAGCTTTTTTAATAATATTTTCTCATCATACTCGGGAAGCTTATCTAAAGCATCGAATAATTGAATGATTTTAAGATCCTCTTTACCGGAACTCCTCTTTATATATAACTTAAAATGCCTTTTTTCCGACTTTTCTAAAGAACGAACAAGCTGAAATAAAGCATCTGTAAAACTGTTGGACGTCATAATGTTTTTTTCCTAAAACTCAATACCAGTAAGGGTTTCATAGGTTTTACAACCCTTTTGGCATGATAAAATTACGAACAAGTTGTTTTGCACAGCATAAAAACGCGTATTACTTTTACATTGTCAAACGGAAAAAGAGAAAAAGGCAAGCAAATCGTGAGAAAGAAAATGGCAAGTGAGTTAGAGGCATCCAAATGATAGCAAACAGTTGCAATCATTTACAGAAAAAAGACTTATTAAGAATTTTCATATGGCAAGCAATCGTTAGAGGTCATCTGTTTCTACAGAAGACCTTTTTTCTTTGTAGAATTGTCAAATATAACCATGTTTTCTTAAAGCATTAACTTTTCCTTAATTTTTTTCTCTCTTTTTAAGAATCCTGCAAAAACTGCACTGATCAAACCCTTATTTTTTGTGTATTTCTAATAATTTCTCCTATAACTAACGCTATTTTTGCCACAATGAGCAGACGTAGAAATAATGACCAGGTTTTGCAGCAGGTTACAGTGGAAGATTATGCCGCCGAAGGCAGATCTTTAGCCCGGGTAGACGGAAAAGTTATTTTTATTGAAGGAGCAGTGCCGGGAGATATTGTAGATATACGCCTTTCCAAAAGCAAAAAAGACTGGGCAGAGGGCAAAGCCATTCATTTTCAATCATATTCACCCGACCGGGTTGACCCTTTTTGCGAACATTTTGGAACATGTGGCGGCTGCAAATGGCAAATGTTGCCTTACGCAAAGCAATTACAGTATAAACAAAACGAAGCGGTACAAAACCTGAAAAGACTTGGCAGAATTGCCCTGCCTGAAATATCTCCTATACTTGGCTGCGACAGCAATGTGCGGTACCGGAATAAGCTGGAATTTACCTTCAGCAATAAACGCTATAAAACCTGGGAAGAATTAAGGGCGATTGATGCATCTGGCGAAAAAAAGGAAGAAAACCCGGCGCTTGGTTTTCATGTGCCAAGGTTGTTTGATAAGGTAATAGATATACATACCTGCCACCTGATGAACGAGCCCACCAATCTCATAAAAAATACCATAAGAACTTTTGCAATTGAAAGAGGATATCCTTTTTATGATATCAGGAACCATACAGGCTGGCTGCGCACCCTGGTTATAAGGGTATGCACAACAGGTGAGGTGATGGTAAACATTTGCCTTGCCTATGAAGACAAAGAAGAACAGAAAATCTTATTTGACCACCTGCTGAAAACAGTTCCATCTATTACGACTTTGCTGTATACCATCAACCCTAAAAAAAATGATAGTATATATGACCTTGAACCTGTGGCATACTATGGAAATGGGTTTATAAACGAGCAACTGGAAAACTATATCTTCAAAATAGGACCGAAATCATTTTTTCAAACCAATAGCAGGCAGGGTGAGCGGTTGTATAAGGTTACAAGAGATTTTGCTGAATTAACCGGCAGTGAAGTGGTTTATGACCTGTATTGCGGCACCGGAAGCATCGGTATATTTGTGAGTGCGCAGGCAAAAAAAATTATAGGAGTAGAAGTAATTGCTGAAGCCATTGAAGACGCGAAAGAAAACGCCCGTTTAAACAAAGTGCATCATGCGGAATTTTTTGCCGGCGATGTTATTGATATTTGTGATGACGCCTTTTTTGCCGTGCATGGCAAGCCTGATGTGTTGATTACAGACCCTCCGCGTGCAGGCATGCATGAAAAACTGGTGCAAAAGCTTATTGAAATAAAAGCCCCGAAGATTGTGTATGTAAGTTGCAATACTGCTACTCAAGCCAGGGATTTGCAGTTATTGGATAATTATTATGAAGTTACGCGGGTACAGCCGGTAGATATGTTTCCTCATACCCATCATATTGAGAATGTAGCGCAGCTTAGGCTGAGATAGGAAGAAGGCGAAGGTATAAGGTGTAAGGTGGAAGGTGTAGGAAGTAGGGCATTCCCTGTTTTATCAAATTTGGCGGCTGATTATAGTAAACAGGCTATTGGGTAAGATTTAGTATATATGGGGTTGATAATTCTGCCTCTTGGTTTAAATTCGCATCTAATTTTGGAAAGATTATGACAGAATTTCGTCCGGGCGGTTTCCAGGTATTACCATTAATTATAAAGAATCTGCTTATAATTAATGCATTGGTTTTTTTAGCACAGAAGGTTTTTGAACAGTCAATAGGTGTTTCCATAGAAAATCTCTTTGCATTACACGATGTTCATTCTGTTTTCTTCCGCCCCCACCAATTAGTTTCGTACATGTTTTTGCATGGTAGTTTAGGGCATGTTTTTTTTAACATGTTTGCTTTGTGGATGTTTGGCAGTGTATTAGAAAGTTACTGGGGTCCGAAAAGATTTATTATTTTTTATTTGGCTTGCGGAATTGGTGCCGGGTTGCTTCACCTGGGCGTTTTATATTATGAAAATCTTCCTATTATAAAAGTTTTTGAGAACCTGCCCCCTGATCAACAAAAGGACTTATTATACTCCCCTTTGTATAAAATTAATACGGCTACCCTCGGAGCATCAGGCGCCGTATTTGGCTGTCTTGCTGCATTTGGTTATTTATTTCCTAACAGCTTGATTTATTTATACTTATTTATTCCAATCAAAGCCAAATGGTTTGTTATTTTATATGGTGCAATGGAGTTGTTTTTGGGTATTCAGAATTCCGCAGGCGATAATGTGGCGCACTGGGCTCACCTGGGTGGGGCTTTAATTGGCTTTTTACTGGTGTTATATTGGAATAAAACCAACCGCAGAAAATTTTATTAGTAAATTTATGTTATTATAGGCTGTAAAATGTAAGGAATGGGAGTGCTTCAACAAACAAAAACACGCAGGGTTTTTTTCGGGGCAGATAATGATGCGTTGGTGAAGGTTATTATCATTAATGTACTTGTAACAACCATACTTTTCTTTATTCGCTCTGTATACCAGATTACGGGTATTGAAGAATCGTTTTTTAAAACACAAATAACAGATTGGGTTGTTTTACCTGCCGGCGCGGCCAAGTTCTTATCCCGCCCCTGGACTTTACTTAGCTTCATGTTTTCGCATGTAGATATCTGGAGCCTTGTTGCCAATATGCTCTGGCTTTGGGCTTTTGGTTTTATTATAGAATCTTTATTAGGCGGAAAGAAATTAGTACCCATCTATATTTACGGCGGCATTATAGGCGCTCTGGTATATTTAGCAGCAAGTAATTTAATACCCACTTTTGCAGCAAACGCACCCCAGATGATGTTGGCCGGCGCCAACTGTTCCGTTATGTCAATTGCAATAGCAGCAACATTTACGGCGCCCAATTATCGCATATTTCCACTGCTGAACGGCGGCATTCCCTTATGGTTGTTAACTGTTGTTTATGCTGTTATTAATTTTGCGGGTACATCTTTCAACAACCCTGCGGCATATGGCGCTCAACTGGCGGCGGCGGCAACAGGCTTTTTGTTTATACAACTTCTAAATAAAGGCTATGATACGGGAGCCTGGATGAGCAAACTGTATAATTGGGTGTTTGATTTATTTAATCCGGATAAGCAACCATCTCATTATATAGAAAAATCAAAGGTGTTTTATAATACCCAGGGGCGTGAACCTTTTAACAGGTGGCCTAATTTAAACCAGGAACGAATTGACGAAATACTGGATAAAATCAATCAAAAAGGTTACAATAACCTTACTGCCGAAGAAAAAGATCTGCTTCGCCGGGCTTCAGAAGAGGATTTATAATTGTAATAAATGATTCGAAAATTAGCAAAACGCTTACTGGTCCTGATATATGTTTGTATCTGTATTTCCTTTCTTGTAGGTTGTTTGTCTCCATTTTTTAATCCTTTCAGATGGTGGCTGTTTGGATTTATAGGGCTTATGTTTCCATATATTCTTATTGTCCTTACTGCTTTTTTCTTTTTCTGGCTTTTTGTTAAACCCAAATGGAGTATAATAGCAGTTATATGTTTTATTGTTGGCTGGAAAAGTATATTAGCTGTATTTGCTTTTCATATAGGCGGCTCTTTTAACAAAGAAAAAAAGGAGGAAAATGCTTTAAGAATAATGACATGGAATGTGCGAAGCTTTACCAGCGGTGATGAAAAGTTTAGAAAGCCGGGCTTAAGTATTCACCAGATGAAAATGCATGATTTAATTAAGGCGTATAACCCGGATGTATTAACGATGCAGGAGTTTTTTACAGTAGATTCAGGTAAATATTTCAATACTGTATGGCATTTTACAAAGGATATGGGATATCCATATTATTATTTCTCAAAAGATCAAAATAGTTATCGCCACCATTATTCCGGCACTATCATATTTTCCAAATACCCGATCATCGACACCTTAAAGTCTTCATTATCTCTGGCAAAAGAAGATGTTACAGAAAGCCTTTTATCGGCAGATATTCTTTTTAGAGGAGATACCATACGTGTGTATACAGGGCATTTGCAATCTTTTGGATTTAAAGAAAGAGAATATGAGGATATATCTAAAATAAAGAATGATCCATCCGAACGCCTTGATGCTTCAAAGAATATTTTCAGAAAAATGAGATATGCATTTAAAAGAAGAGGAGAACAGGCGGAATTTATGCGGAATAAGCTTGACTCAAGCAGGTACCCCGAAGTGTTCTGCGGCGACTTAAATGATGTTCCTAATTCCTATACCTATTTTTCCGTAAAGGGAGATAAAAGAGATGCCTTTATTGCCAGCAATTTTGGCTTCGGCCAAACGTACTATAGTTTCGCTTCAGGCTTTATGCGGGAGTTACCAACCCTGCGTATTGATTATATTTTTGCAGATCCCAGGTTTAATATATTGCAATGCGATCGTATCCCCAAAGTTTTTTCCGATCACCTTCCGGTAGTTGCAGATGTGCAACTGCAGAAATAATAGGTTTAGATAGCTTCAGGGTTTATCTACCTCAATTTATTCCATTTATATTTGCATACATCTGCCTATAACGTCTATTACATTATGTCTGAACTAAAAGTTTATAATTCGCTTACAAGAACAAAGGAAGTATTTACGCCTGTTACACCTGGTTATGTTGGTATGTATGTTTGTGGGCCAACAGTATACAGCGATGTGCATCTTGGCAATTGTCGCACTTTTATTTCTTTTGATATTATATACCGATACCTGAAATACCTGGGATATAAAGTACGCTATGTAAGAAATATTACTGACGCGGGCCATCTTGAAGGTGACAGGGATGAAGGTGATGATAAATTTTCAAAGAAAGCAAGGCTTGAGCAATTAGAGCCCATGGAAATAGTGCAGAAGTATACACTTGGTTTTCATAAAGTAATGGAACTTTTCAACAATCTTCCTCCTACTATTGAGCCAACTGCCACCGGGCATATATCTGAACAAATTGAAATGGTAAAACAAATCATTGCCAATGGGTATGCTTATATAGTTGATGGAACAGTTTACTTTGACGTAGAAAAATACAATAAGGAAAAACCTTACGGCATTCTTACCAACAGAAAACTGGAGGATTTGCTGGAAGGTACAAGAGCGTTAGGCGGCCAGGATGAGAAAAAAGGCCGCCTTGATTTTGCGCTATGGATAAAGGCAAAGCCCGAACATTTAATGCAATGGCCTTCACCCTGGGGAATGGGTTTTCCCGGATGGCATATTGAATGTTCTGCCATGAGTGGAAAATACCTGGGAAAACAGTTTGATATACATGGCGGGGGTATGGACCTGGCTGCAACACATCATACTAACGAAATAGCGCAATCGCAGGCTTGTTACCATACCAGCCCGGTAAACTATTGGCTGCATACCAATATGCTTACGGTTAACGGTGCTAGAATGAGTAAAACAGCAGGTAATGGCTTTTTACCTCACCAGTTATTTACCGGCGATCACCCATTGCTCGATAAGGCATATGCGCCTATGACGGTAAGGTTTTTTATGCTGCAAACCCATTACCGCAGCACGCTCGACTTTAGCAATGAAGCATTGCAGGCTGCCGAGAAAGGTTTAAAAAGACTATGGGAAGCATATGAAAACCTTAGCTCTTTAGTGTACCAGGATATTGATAACGCTCAATTGGATAATGAACTCGAAAAGCGTTGTATAAACCTGGTAAATGGGTTTGATGAATCAATGAACGACGACTTTAATACCGCTAAAGTATTGGCAAACATGTTTGAACTGGCGCCTGTAATCAACTCTTTAAAACATGGCCAGGTGCTTTTGGCAAGCATTAGTAAGCAAACGCTGGAGTTGCTCCAAAACAAATTTAGCGCCTATCTTTTCGATATTTTTGGCTTAAAAAATGAGAAGGAAAACGATAGCGCCTTGCTTGATGGCGTATTGCAATTACTTATTCAGATACGGAAAGAAGCAAGGGAAAAAAAAGATTTTACCACATCTGACAAGATAAGAAATAAGCTACAGCAGCAGGGCATAACTTTAAAAGATGAAAAAAATGGAAGTGTAAGCTGGGCTATTGATTAAGATTGAGTATCATTTTCATAATATTTGCTTATATAAATAACGAGTTGGTGGCGAAAATAATGAATACCCATGCCTGTTATTAAAACACAACGAAACAGCTCCAAAAGGCAGTTTGTTATAGGAAAAGCAGCTAAGCTGTTCAGAGAGAAAGGTTTTGCAGCAACTTCTATGAGAGATCTTGCAGAAGAAGTGGGCGTGGAAGCTGCAAGCCTGTACAATCATATACAATCGAAAGCAGAAATTTTACAGGATATATGCTTTCGTACCGCCAACCTGCTCACCCAAAATCTTGAGAATATAGAAAACAGCCAGGTTTCTGCTATTGAAAAAATTAAGACCATTCTTCGATTTCATATTCGGCAGATGGTAAACAATTATGAAGAGGTGCAGGTTGCCGACAGGGAGTGGCGACATCTTACAGAGCCCTATCTCTCCAATTTCAAAGTGCAACGCCGGGCTTACCGGCAACGGCTGGCAAATATTATTATTGAAGGAATTCAAAAAAAGCAGGTTAAACCCATTGATCCCCCCACTGCGGTAATCATAATGCTTCATGCAGTAAGCGGCATTGAATCATGGCATCGTTCATTGGAGAAGATTTCCGCAGAACAGTTAGAAGATAATATGATTGTCATTTTGGTAGATGGACTGAAAATTTAATTATTTGTTTCTTTATATCAGATGTTGTTGTAACTTCGGAAAATAGTTGTTTATATAAGCTCACCAAAAATTGCTGTGCAGCGCGAAAGTGAAGTTGATGAAATTCCCGCAGGCATGATCTTGAAGAACATTATATCCTATTTTAAACTGTGATTTTATTATTTGTTTAACCCCTTCTTAATCCAAAAAAATAAAAACCATGGCTATCAGGGAATCTGTAAAAATGCTCCCCAACGAAATCTGGAAAGATCTGCCCGAACATGAAACCAAAGGCGCTGTATGGTATAAGTATGCCATATCAAATCATGGCAGAATAATTAAGTACAATAAACGCTTGTCAGATGGCTTTATTCTGAAGTTAAGCCGCCAGGCTAATTATCCTATATGGCGAAAAAAGCTTGATGGGAAGTACTTTACTGCATTAGTGCACCGACTTGTTGCAAAACATTTTTTACCTAAACCAAAAGCAAAACAGCTTTTTATTATTCATCTTGACCATAACTATGAAAACAACAAGTACACAAATTTAAAGTGGGCTACGCAAGATGAAGTATCCGCACATAACAGGAAGAACCCACGTGTAAAAGCAGCTATAAAATACAGAAAAGATAATCCAACAGTTAAGGGAGCTAAACTTGATATTAAAAAAGTGAAGGTGATAAAACAGTTGCTTAAAGAAAAGAAAACACTGAAAGCAATTGCCAAGAAGTTTAATGTATCTGACATGCAGATACATCGTATAAAAACCAAGGAAAACTGGGCTCACGTAAAGATATAATCGCAACCGATTAACCAGCCATAGTATAGTGCTCCTGTGGTTTGCAGGAGCATTATCATTTTATACTTACTCGTTTGCGGCAAAACGTGTATTGTTGATTAATGTAGAATCTGTAAGTGTTTCAAGAAAAGACAGCAGGTCTAATTTTTCGTAATCACTTATGGGGATTTTGTTTTTAACCAGCGGATCTGTAGTTGCACTGTTTATAACACTGCTACGGTAATGATCTATAACCGCGCCAACAGAATAAAATCTTCCATCATGCCCATAGGGAAAAGTAGCAAATACATTTCTTAAGCTCGGCACTTTAAATTTTAAAGAATCTGCGGGGTCGCCGGTAATACGCATTCTGCCGTAGTCTTTTAAAACATCATCTAACGCAAGTCCGGTATTGCGGAAAGAATCATCCGTAAACAACGGCTCTGTATGGCATGAAGCGCATTTTGCCTGGAAAATTTTGTAGCCGCTTTCTTCAGCAATGGTAAATGTTGCCTGCCCTTTTTTTACACGATCATATTTGGAGTCGTTTGAAACAATCATCGCAACAAATTGCGCCAGCGCTTTCAGCATGCGTTGCGAATCTATTTCTCCCTCTCCAAATGCGGCTTTAAACATTTGCCGGTAAGTAGCATCTGCCTTTAATTTGGCAATTACATTATCAATGGTTTCAGCCATCTCATTGGTAGCTTCTAAGGGGGCAAGCGGCTGCACTTCTATGTGATTAATTCCTCCATCCCAATGAAGTGTTTTCATCCATGCTATATTAAACAAGCCGGGCGCATTGCGGGTGGTAAACTGGTTATCAAAACCATGACTCAACGGGTGATCAAGCGTAGCAAAAGCAGCAAACTGCTGGTGGCAGGAAGCGCACGGAAAATTTCCATCCTTTGAAAGCCGCCCGTCATAAAATAATTTTTTACCTAATTGAAAACCCTGTTCTGTTGGCGTATTGTTTTCAAATGTATATACAGGAGCAGGAAATCCATCCGGCACGGTAAATGTAAGCGGGGTAGGTGCGCCTGAGCCTCCATCCTGCTTTTTGCAACTTTCAACTGCAAACAAGCCCGCAAAAAGTAAACTTAAAATATATAAAATCGATCTTTTCATTATTCACTCACTATTTCCGCAATACTGAACATTGTTGCATAATTATCTGCATATTGTTTTGCAAGCGCTCCGGGGCTATGCACAAAAGCATTGTCGCTGATTTTTAAGGCATGCACGCCGCTAAACCATTTGTTGATGTCAGCCTGCACGATTATATCCGTTGTATGGCCGGTATTTAATTTTACCTGCTGCGTTGAAAGGGCAATAATTCTGATACTATTATTCACTCCTGAAAATCCGCCAACATGATACGTAAATTCATTTGCCGGCATACTTGAAAAAGAAGATGTGCCCTCCAGCTTTGCCATTACATAACCACTGTTCCACGTCCAGAACATTCCTTTACCAGGATCAAGATCGCCTGACTGAGCGCCGCTCACATTGTCAATACTATCCACGCCAACCTGGAAGGATAAGCCGTTGAATACACTATCAGCCGTAGTAATAGTAAACGACACGCTGCTGCTTATACCTGCATCAACAAGCCTGTATTTTTTTTCGTTGGTTACATTTAATGCAGCATTATTATTTTTTAAAGATGGATATGCTGCATAAAACCGGAAAGCAGTTACAGTATAGTCTTCTCCCAAATCATTTTGATAGGTTTCGCCAATAGCCAAAGCCTGGCTGTTTACGGCAGGTTGAAAAGTTATCCTGACAGTATATTGACGCGCTGTATTCACATTGCCGGTAAGCTCTTTCTGGCAGGCAGAAAAAATCAACACACAAAAAAATATGCCGTATAAAGAAACCTTCTTCATAATAATCACATTTGGCGCAGGTGGTTTTAGTCGTTACTGATAGTTACTTTTTTTCTCCCTTCTTTTACCTGCGACTTTAATTTTTTCTGCCCTATTCTTTTTTCCTTAGCTGCTTTAGAGGGTGTGCTTGCTATGCGTTTGCGTGGCTTTATTAAGGATTGATTAACTAGTTCATGCATCTTTTTTATTACAAGCTGTTTGTTGCCCAGTTGTGTACGTTCTGCCTGTGATTTTACTAATAAATATCCTTCTGCCGTTATCCGGTTGCTTAATTTTTGAAGAAGTATTTCTTTTTGTGCTTCATTTAATATTTTAGAATCAGCAACATGAAAATATCCTTCTACCATTGTTTCCACCTTGTTCACATTCTGCCCTCCCTTACCGCCGCTTCTCGCTGTTTTAAAAATAATCTCCTTCTGTATATCTGTCTTACTCATACTACTACTATTACCTTTTGCCGGTTGCACAATGCCCTGGCTTAAACAATTTTCTGCAAAACTACTGATCAATTATAATGCTGTGTATATCAGAAGTATATTGCACAGGAAATTTACCTTTTTTCAACCATATCATCTGCATATTAACATCAAAATTGTGAAGCATTTTAGACGAATAAGCCTTTTAATCTCCGGCAGCCTGTTTTTCAGCCTTTCCATGGCGCAGGTTAAACCAGGTTCATTGGGCCGGGTGGGCAATAGTGCTGATATAATAACCACAACTACCGCAGGCGCTGCGCTAATTGGAGGCGGAGGTAATGTGCCCGGCGCTTTTAAATGGATGATAGCTAAAAGCGGTGGAGGAGATGCAGTGGTATTAACTGCCTCCGGTAATGATGGTTATAATAAAGATATATATGCACTTGGAGGCGTAAATTCTGTTGAAACACTTAATATAACTTCAAGAGAGCTTGCAGATAATGATACGGTAGCCATGACTGTTAGAAACGCCGAAATGCTTTTTATTGCAGGCGGCGACCAGTCGCGGTATATGAATAACTGGCGCAGCACAAAATTGAACGCGGCAATTAATTATTTGATGAATGAAAAAAAAGTTCCGGTGGGCGGCACCAGTGCAGGTTGCGCTATACTCACCGGGTTATATTATAGCGGAGAAAATGGAAGCGCAGTTTCAGATTCGTCAATGCTCAATCCGTATAACAACAGGATTACGCTATACAATAATGATTTTTTGCATGCGCCTTTTTTGCAGCAGGTAATCAGCGATCAGCATTATCTTGCCCGCAAGCGGGAGGGCAGGCATGTTAGTTTTCTTGCGCGGATTATTAAAGATTTTAACCTGTATGCCAAAGGCATTGCGCCCGACGAGCGCACCGCGGTTTGTATTGATGAAAATGGCATAGCTACTGTTATTGGTGAAAGCAAAGCGTATTTTATTATAACAGATAAATCAAAAACACCTGAAATATGCGAGCCTGGAAAACCGCTAAAATGGAAGCGAAAAGAAAAGGCTTTGCAGGTATACGAAATACAGGCAACCGCTGCAGGCAGCGGAAGTTTTTCTGTAGCAGACTTTGATATGCATAAAGCAAGCGGAGGTAAATGGTATTGGTGGTGGGTGAATGAAGGCAGATTGTTTAAGAAAGAAATGAAGTAGAGTACATAGCCAGGAATGCACAAGTCTTATTCGCGTATTCGTGGCAGCTATTATAAAAAGGAAATTATGTAAGGTATGAGAGCAGTTTTACAACGTGTTTCACATGCATCGGTAGTGGTGAACGGGAATACTACCGGCGCTATACAAAATGGTTTGCTGGTATTGGTTGGCATTGAAGATGCAGATACCACGGAAGACATAGAATGGCTGAGCAGCAAAATAGTGAATATGCGCATTTTTAATGATGAGGACGGTGTGATGAATGTATCGGTAAAAGATACAGGAGGAAATATATTATTGATAAGCCAGTTCACTTTACATGCGTCTACAAAAAAGGGTAACCGCCCCTCATATATACGGGCAAGCAAACCGGATTTTGCCATTCCTTTATATGAAAAAATGATAGCGCAACTGGAAAAAGAGCTGGGTAAAAAAATACAAACCGGCATTTTCGGCGCAGATATGAAAGTGTTGCTTTTGAATGACGGGCCGGTCACTATAATCCTTGATACAAAAAATAAAGCGTGATATAGCAGAATTTTGGCAAAGGCTTTGCAAAACAGAAGTGTCAATCACATAATTTAGCTTTATAAACAATCATTATATAACATGTTACAAACGGCAGAAGATATAAAAGCGCTGAACGAAAGAATACAGGTAGCATCATCATTTGTTGACAGGCTTGAAAGTGAAATAGCGAAAGTGATTGTTGGGCAGCACTATATGGTGAGCCGCCTCCTGATCGGGTTGCTGAGCAATGGTCATGTGCTGCTGGAAGGCGTGCCCGGGCTTGCAAAAACGCTCTCTATAAAATCATTATCGCAGGCCATTAATGCAAAATTCAGTCGTATACAGTTCACCCCTGATCTTTTGCCGGCTGATGTAGTGGGCACTATGATATACAACCAGCAGCAACATGAATTTGTAGTTCGCAAAGGACCAATCTTCGCCAATTTTATTTTGGCTGATGAAATTAACCGCGCACCCGCAAAAGTGCAAAGCGCCCTGCTGGAAGCCATGCAGGAACGGCAGGTAACCATTGGCGAGAATACATACAAATTAGATGAGCCTTTTCTTGTGCTGGCTACACAAAACCCAATTGACCAGGAAGGAACTTACCCACTGCCTGAAGCACAGGTTGACAGGTTTATGCTGAAAGTATTGATTAATTATCCAAGCCGGCAGGAGGAGCAACTTATAATAAGGCAAAATTTATCGGGCGTAAAGCTCCCTGAAGTAAAACCTGTTGTAAGCGGTATAGAAATTTTGCAGGCGCGTGATTTGGTTCGCCAGATTTATATGGATGAAAAAATTGAAAACTATATTCTTGATATTGTTTTTGCAACAAGGCAACCCGAGCAATTCAGGCTTGAAAAATTAAAACCTTTAATTGCTTACGGCGGGTCGCCCAGGGCTTCCATAAATCTTGCATTAGCTTCAAAAGCGCATGCATTTATCAATAAACGCGGGTATGTTATTCCTGAAGATGTGCGGAGTATAGCAAAAGATGTTATGCGCCACCGCATTGGTTTAACGTATGAAGCAGAAGCAGAAAATATTAATGCAGAAAATGTGGTGGATGAAGTGCTGAGAGCCGTGAATGTACCGTAGTAAAGGTGGAAGGTGTAGGGTATAGGTAGGTGAATAGGCAATAGTGAATTAGTGAGGCGTGAAATGTGAGACGATAGATATTTCCCTGAAACGCCTGAACCTGAAACCAGTAACCTGCAACTTGTAACCTTTCTTTTCACATACCAATTAATTTTTTGAAAAAACGAACACATACCAACAGCAAAGACGAGGACACTTTAAGTGTAGCCGAGATATTGAAGAAGGTAAAAGAGCTGGAGATAAAAAGTAAAAAACTTACAGCCAATCTTTTTACCGGTGAATATCATACTGCATTTAAGGGAAAGGGTATGTCGTTTAAAGAAGTGAGAGAATATAGCGCGGGTGATGATGTACGTTTTATTGACTGGAACGTTTCTGCGAGGATGAATCAGCCTTTCAGCAAAATGTTTGAAGAAGAAAGAGAACTGACGATGCTGCTGCTGGTTGATATCAGCGCAAGCTCTTTATTCGGTACCATTCATCAGCGTAAAAAAGATTTGATAACCGAAGTTTGCGCCGTACTTGCTTTTTCTGCCGTGAACAATAATGATAAGGTTGGTGTAATATTTTTCAGCGATAAAATTGAGTTCTATATTCCGCCAAAAAAAGGAAGAGAGCATGTATTGTATATTGTTCGCGAATTGCTTACGGTTAAACCAAAAGGCAAAGGAACCAATCTTAACGAAGCCGTGCGTTTTTTCAATAATGCGGTAAAACAGAAAAGCATTGCGTTTATACTAAGTGATTTTATGGTAGAACAATATGATGATCCTTTGCGTGTTGCAGGTAGCCGTCATGATGTGATAGGCATTAAAGTATATGATAAGATGGATATGGATTTGCCTGAGGTAGGCTTGATGCAGATTGAAGATTTTGAAACCGGCGAAAGACAATGGATAGACACTAATGATAAAATGGTTCAGTATAATTATCACCAGCAGTTTGTTAAGAATGAAGAAGCCTGTAAAATTTCATTTCGCAAATCGGGCGCAGATCTTTTGTATTTAAGAACAGATGAAGATTATGTAAAAGTACTGCAGAAGTTTTTCCTCAGCCGCATGAAACCCGTAAAATAATATACTGTTGCTGATATAAATATGAAGAAAGGAGCAAACATAAAGACGATACTTGTAATACTGGTATGCAGCTTTTGTACTACATGTTTATTTGCGCAACCCGGCGTTACTATTAATGCCACATTAAAACAACCGCAATTGCTGATGGGCGATCAAACGCAATTGGTTGTTCAAACCAAAACAACCATAGATAAGCCCATCACACAATGGTTTAATTTACCCGATACTTTCAATCATATAGAAATAATAGGCCGTTCGCCGGTTGATTCATCCTTAGAAGGAAATACTAAAATATATAACCAGTCATTTACTGTTACAGGTTTTGATTCAGGCGTATGGGTAGTACCGCCATTGGTGGTTCACGCAGGAAATATACAGGCAGGTTCTGCGCCATTGGAGCTAACGATTGTTCCGGCTACGCTCCGCGACAGCACCTATCATGATATACGGGATATTATTGAAGTGCCCCAGGAAAAAACACCATGGTGGTATTGGGTATTGGCTATATTGTCGGTTATTCTGCTGGGTGTACTTGCGTGGCTGTGGTGGAAACAAAGAAAGCAAAAACCTGCTGTTGCTCCTGTCAACAGATCCGCACTGCCATTGCTGGAAGAAGCTTTACAGCGGCTAAGCAAATTAAAAGCGCAGGATTTTCCTGCTAAGGGTGAATGGAAAAAATATTATACGGAACTGACAGACATTTTTAAAACATATAATGAAGGAAAGTTTCATGATGGCAGTTTACAAAGAACAACGGATGAATTATTAATGTTGGTTAATCAACGGCTGTCGAAAGATGTATTAAGTGAACTTGCGGAAACACTGAGGATTGCAGATGCTGTAAAATTCGCAAAGTATCAGCCGGATGTAACGAGATCAACAATTGATATTGATGTTGTAGAGAAGAATGTGAAACAATTGGATAGTATGAAGTAGCGGATAAACGTAAGCATCTCACATTTCTCCTCTTACTTCTCACAAAACAAGTATATTATCGTGCTGAAGGAATATTTAGACCATATTGAGTTCGCTTATCCACGGGTGTTATACCTGTTATTGCTTATCCCCATACTTGCGGGCTGGTATATCAGCTATTCCGGAAGATCGCGTGGAGCAATGAAGGTTTCTTCACTCAGGAGTTTCCGCAATACCAATTCTTTCAAAAGTAAATTGCGGCATATACCTTTTGTGCTCAGAATGCTGGCACTTGCAGGAATTATAACTGCGCTTGCCCGCCCGCAAACACATAATGAGGAAAAGAATGTGGAAGGCGAAGGTATTGATATTGTATTATGCATAGATGTGAGCGGCAGTATGCTGGCGCAGGATTTTCATCCCAACAGGCTGGAAGCTGCAAAACGGGTGGCGGGAGAATTTGTTCAGCAACGCCCGACGGATCGAATAGGGCTGGTGATTTTTGCAGGAGAAAGTTTTACACAATGCCCTGTTACCAGTGATCATGCTGTGCTGGAGCAACAGATCATACAGGTTGACGGAAGTTTTTTAGTTGATGGAACAGCAATCGGCTCCGGGCTTGCAACAAGCGCAGACAGGTTGAAGAATAGTGAATCAAAAAGTAAAGTAATCATACTGCTTACGGATGGTGAAAATAATGGCGGATTGATAGACCCGGTTACGGCAAAGGAAATTGCAAAATCATTGGGCATTAAAGTATATACTATCGGTATCGGCTCTGATGGTTATGCCACAACGCCGGTGCCCGGCCCAGACGGCAGAGTTACAATGCAGCAGGAAAAAGTAAATATTGATGAAAATCTTTTAAAGCAGATTGCTGCTGAAACGGGTGGTAAATATTTCCGTGCAAAAGGCGACCAAAGCTTATCCGATATTTACAGCGAAATAGATCAGCTTGAAAAAACAAAGATCAATATCACCACCAGCAGAAAATATACAGAAAGGTTTCATCCGCTGGTATTAATGGCTATAGCTTTCCTTTTTATAGAAATGCTGTTAAGACTTACCGTGTTCAGGCAGTTTCCTTAATCTTTATGCAGCTTTATACAAGTAACAGCAGGGCGCGTTTGCTTATAGGGTTCCGAACCTTCCAAAGGTTCGGAACCAGGCATCATCATTTCTTCACCACAAATGTTTTTTTATCGCGGCCAATGCCGGTAAGGGTAATACTTTTCCATCCCGGAGGCAGTGCGGATGGAATTTGAACAATGCCTTTTGAGGTAATTTCCAATCCGCCAAAACCCATTAATACCGACTGTACAATGCCGCCTGCACCTGTGGCAAAATATGGGTTGGTTCCTCCTTTGGTTTCTGCAATAACCCTGAATGGAGGGTTAAGATTAGGAATATAAGCATCCTGAAAAAAATGAAATGCTTTTTCGCCGTTACCTAACCTTGCATAGAGGGTAGTAAACACAGCCTGCGTCATGGCAGGAGTACCTTCATTGGGCACACGGGTTTCGTAATAGCTCAAATCTTTACGTATCTGATTTACATCTGTAATTTCTTTAAGCGGGTAAGCAAGCAAATTTACATCAGCCTGCTTAATGCCTTCTCCCTGGTAAGCTGCATGTTCTTTGGTAACCCCGTTTTCTAACCGGAGTATAGGAATATTATTGGATACATTCATCCAATCAGGATCGGGCACTATGCCCAGCAGCTTTGCCGCTTCTGTGGCGTGCTGCAATACTGCTTTGGCTGCGGCATTGGTAAAAGCATTATTATCTACGTTCTCAGCCCATTCATCTGCCGCTACCACATTTTTTATTTCATATTTTCCAGGGCCGTTGCGCTCCACCCGGCTTGCCCAAAAATCTGCAGTAGCAGATAATATCGGCCAACCTTTTTCTTTCAACCATGTTTTATCCTGCGTTACACAGTAATAGTTCCATGCGGCAATGCCTACACATGCCGTAATATGATGTTCAAAAGGGCCGCTCAATGCCCATACCGGTGTTTCTTCTACGCCAGTTGCAGCACTTTCCCAGGGATACATCGCTCCTTTAAACCCCTTGGAAAAAGCATTTCGTTTCGCCGCCTGTAATCGCTCAAACCGGTATTCCATTATGCTTTTGGCCAATTCAGGATGCAACACCAGCAAAGCCGGGTACATCCATAGCTCGGTATCCCAAAACACATGCCCGTTATATCCCAGCCCGCTTAGTCCCATGGGAGATGGTGATAAAGCCGTACCCTCTCTTACAAAAGAATACAAATGATATATCATGCTATGCACATCCTGCTGGCTTTGCGCATCTCCATCAATCACAATATCACTCTTCCACAATTCATCCCACGCCTTATTGTGAAACTGCAATAACCGCTCTCTTCCTTCCAGCCTGGCGTATATGGTTAATCGTTCAGCCTCATTCAGCGGATCATCATGATGCGCAGAAGTAATGGAAGAGCCTGCAATGGAAAACCGGTACGATTCGCCTGTTTTAATTTGCCTGCTGAATTTCATCAGGTGCATATTATTGTCCCACATTTCATGAATTACCCTGGGCTCTTTTCCATGGGGCTCATCAAATAAAAACGTATTGGAGGCACACATCAACAGCTTACCGGTAGGGCTTTTAGCTGAGGATGTGAGCAGGCTGATCACCACATGCGGGCGGTCTATTTCGTTATAATAGTTCTGTACATCTTTTAATGCGTCTGGCGCTTCCATTACACTGGCGCCGCCAATAGTAATGTCTTTTTTAGCGGTTACGGTAATGTCCATTAAAACAGTATAAGGCAAATGCCGGAGCGCATAATAGGTAGCTTTAACTTCAGCTTTATCTGCGTAAGTAAAGGAAGTAGTAAACGCAGCGTGTTTCATATCCAGTTCCTGCTTCATATTGGTTACATCTGCAGAAGACAGGCGGCGGCCATCTATATCAAGATTTACATTAAGCAGATTAAAACTGCGCAAAAAATTACTAACCCTTCCGCGTCCATACAAATCATATGCACCTGCAAGTACCACATCTTTTATTTTCAGTGGTTCCGGCGAACTTACCAAACCTATCATTCCATTGGCAACCGTAATGCCGTAATAATGTGAAGGATCAATAGCGGAAGCATTGATTTTCCATGGGTCTTGTGCAATGGCAGCAGCGCATATACCCGTGGCCAGCAATAAAGCAGTTAAGCGTAGCATGTTTTAGTGTTTATATTGCAAAATAAAACATACTTGCGGATAAGAAGGATAATGTTTTTTAGCTGGTTCTGTTTATCCGACCCAATTGTTATTATTGTGCAGCAATGAAACAATCTTAACGGTAGATACGACTGCAGACGGATATGCAGACTACCTTCCCCCTACAAATCCCTAATCAACTTATACTTCGGCACCAGGCTCTTCATAATAAACCATGCAATTAAATAGGCGATAGCGCAGAAAGTAAACATGATGGTATAGCCTGTTTCAATATGACCGAGTGCTTTATAATGGTCGAATAATGCGCCGCCGATTTTTGTAACCAATACGCCGCCAAGCCCACCGGCCATACCGCCAATGCCTATTACAGAACCGATGGCTTTTTTAGGAAACATATCAGATACCGTGGTGAATATATTAGCGCTCCATGCCTGGTGCGCGGATGCGCCTATGCCAATCAATAATACCGGCATCCAAAAGCTGATGCCGCCTAAAGGTTGTGCCGCCAGTACTACCAACGGAATAAATGCGATAATTAACATGGCTTTCATACGGCCATCATAAGCCGCATATCCCTTTCTTATAAAATGTGCAGGAAACCAACCGCCGCCAATACTGCCTACCATTGTCATACTATACAATACTGCCAACGGTATGGCCATATCTGTATTCTGCATGTGGTACTGGTCTTTTAAATAAGCAGGCAACCAAAACAGGAAAAACCACCACACGCCATCTGTCATAAATTTTCCGACAGCAAATGCCCAGGTTTGCCTGTATTGCAACAATTTTGTCCACGATACTTTTTTTTCTTTGCCTACTTCTTCGGCTATTTGTTTTTCATCAGCATCGCTGTGAATGTATGCATGTTCTGTTGCGCTTAGCCGTTTCTGTTGGTCTGGTTTATCATAATAGATATACCAGAAAATCAACCATAAAAAACCAATCAATCCAATTATAATAAATGCTGCCTGCCAGCCCCATTGTTTTTCTATCCAGGGTATAGTAAGCGGCGCGAGTATGGCACCTATGGTGGTGCCTGAATTAAATATACCTACTGCAAACGACCTTTCTTTCTTAGGAAAATATTCAGCGGTGGCTTTAATGGCAGCAGGAAAATTACCCGCTTCTCCAATAGCTAAAAACGCCCTGGCAAACATAAAACCCAGTACAGATGCCGGTATGGCCGCAAGCCCAATCCAGCCCAGTGTTGATTGAATGCTTTCGCCTATCGGTATAGACTTTGCATGAATAACAGCACCGACAGACCATATAATAATTGCCCAGGCATATCCTTTTTTGGTGCCTAACCTGTCAATAATGCGTCCTGCAAACAACAGCCCGATGGCATATGTGAATTGAAATGCCGCAGCAATATCGGCGTAATCGGTATTTGTCCATTTAAAAGTTTCTTCCAGCGATGGTTTCAGCAAACTCAACACCTGCCTGTCGAGGTAATTTACTGTGGTGGCAAAAAAAAGTAAACTGCAAATTACCCAGCGATAATTACCAACGCCTTTCGGGTTAGTAATATCGGTTATGGGTTGCTGTAAATCTGGAAGTTTTGTTGACATGATATGGTTTTACATTCGTTTGTACGTGGGTGGTAGTTGCGAGAAGTGAGATGATAGAGGTGAGATGCTCACATTTTCCCTCCCCCCAAATTAAAATATTGTTTCGCGTTATTATAGCTGATATCCTGCACCATTTTACCCAGCCAGGGAATATCTTTGGGCAATTCTCCGTTTTCTACATCAGTGCCAATTAGGTTGCAGAGTATTCTCCTGAAATATTCATGTCGGGGAAATGACAGAAAACTTCTTGAATCGGTAGTCATTCCAACAAACCTGCTTAATAAACCCATATTGCTTAATATATTCATCTGTTCTTCCATACCATTCTTCTGATCAAGAAACCACCAGCCGGAGCCGAATTGAATTTTCCCCGGTGTTTTTCCATCCTGGAAATTACCAGCCATCGTTGCATATACCGCGTTGTAGGATGGATTGTTGTTGTAGATAATCGTTTTTGCTAATTGGTTTTCTTTATCAAGGCGGTTAAGAAATGCCGACATGGGTTGCGCTACCCGCCAGTCGCCGATAGAGTCAACGCCTGCGTCGGCGCCAAGTAAACTCAGCAGCCTGCTGTTATTATTGCGCAAGGCGCCTATATGAAATTGTTGTACCCATCCGCGTTGTGCGTTCCACTGGCAAATAAAATGCAATGTGGCGGATTTGAACCTGCTGATCTCTTTTTCTTCCAGGGCTTTTCCTTTTCTGATCGTGCTGAAGCTTTTTTCCAGGTCTTTCATCGTAAAATCATCCGCGTACATTGTTTCCAGCCCGTGATCTGAAATGCGGCAACCTGTTTCATGAAAAAAGTCGTGCCTGAGTTTTAACGCTTCAAGCAGGCCTTCATAAGTTTTGATCGTCTTTTTTGAGGCCTGTTCCAGCAGTTTGATATAGCTGTTGTAAGTGGATGCATTTTCAACCGCCATCGCTTTATCCGGGCGAAAGGCAGGAAATACTTTTGGCGCGCCCTTTATTTTTTTTATGCTGATATGATGCTCCAGCGAATCTGCAGGGTCATCTGTGGTGCATAAAATTTCTGCCTTAAACTTTTTAGCTATAGCGTGAACGGGCAGCTTTTTTAGTTTGTCGTTACACGCTGCGTAAATTTCTTTCGAGGTGTTTTCGTTCAGTATTTTTTTAATGCCGAAAGTGCGTTGCAACTCAAGGTGCGTCCAATGATACAGCGGATTACGCATGGTATACGGAACAGTTGCCGCCCAGCGTTCAAACTTAGTGTAATCATCAGCGTTACCTGTAATATTATTTTCGTCAACGCCGTTGGTGCGCATGGCTCTCCATTTATAATGATCACCCTTTAACCATATCTCGGTAATGTTTTTGAATTGTTTGTTTGATGCTATTTCTGCCGGCGGTAAGTGATTGTGATAATCTATGATCGGCATTTTTTCAGCATAATCGTGGTAGAGTTTTTTAGCTGTAGAAGTCTGTAATAAAAAATCCTCGTCCAGAAATTTTTTCATATAGCCGTTTTAAAAAATGGTAAAAAAAAATAAAATCTGCTAAACTCGTGATCAGGTTTCACCCTTCACCTCAGGCGCCTCACTATTGCCTTGCCTTATTAATATATTCAATAATTCCTTTTACATGTGCTGTTACTTTATCAAACTGCCCGCTATCCAGCCAATCGGCAGGGAAGAGCTGAGAACCTATGCCCACCGCCGCCGCGCCACTTTTAAACCAGGCGGTAATATCTTCCTGCGTAGGCTCTACGCCGCCTGTTGTCATAAACTGTATATTAGGGAAAACTGCTTTTACCGCTTTTATAAATGAAGGGCCGCCCAATTGTTTTGCAGGAAAAATTTTTACGATATTGATCCCCAGGTTTTCGGCCATACCTATTTCAGAAGGCGTGGCGCAACCGGGCATCCATAGTTTTTTATGCTTTGATGATACTTCGTGAATTTCCTGGTTAATGAGCGGTGAAATTAAAAAGTCCGCGCCGGCATGTATGAACTGTTCTGCCTGCTGACCATTTTTAATGGTGCCGATACCGAGTATCATGCCCGGTAAAGACCCGCTGCAATATTTGCGCAGCTCAATAAAAATATCAAACGAATTTTCATTGCGGTTGGTAAACTCAAATAATCTCACGCCAGCATCGTATGAGGCCTTCAATACATTTTTGCATACCGTTACATCAGTATGGGTAAACAAAGGCATAAAGCCGGTTTGTTTTACAAGAGCAGCAATTTCCTGTTGAGTCATGTTTATGGTTGTTTCAGGTTTGAGGTTTATGGTTTGAGGTTTATGGTTTGAGGTTTATGATTTGAGGTTTATGGTTTTCCACAACTGTAAACTACAAACCAAAAACAATAAACCTCTCACTTCCCCCCTTATCTAATTATTTTTCCGCTTCCTCCCTGTTTAATTACGGTATTTACCTCATCGAGTGTAGCAATATTAAAATCGCCGGTAATGCTGTGTTTAATTACACCGCATGCTGTAGCAAATTCAATCGTATCACCCAATGATAATTTATTTTTTAAGCCATGAATTATACCAGCCATAAAAGCATCGCCTGCGCCTATGCGTTCAGCGATTTGCTGTATGTAATATGGCTTTGATTGGTGTATCTGCCCCTCATGCCATAAATAACCAATATACTGGTTTGCGCTGGCGCTTTCCTGCACCCGCATGGTCATGGCTATATATTTTACCTGTGGCAGTTTTTCTTTTATCAATGTAAAGCTGTTTTCAACAAGATTGTTTTCATCAGGCTCAATACCAAAATACAATTTGGCGGTATCTATATCTGCTAATAAAACATCACAGTATTTCAATAGCCCGGGCATTACTTCAGCCGGCTTTTTACCATATTTCCACAGTGTATTCCTGTAATTGAAATCGGCGGAAACAGTTAACCCTTTTTCTTTGGCTGCTGATAAAGCCTCTTCACACACTTCAACAAGATTTTGGTTAAGCGCAGGCGTTATTCCGCTCCAATGAAACCAGTCTGCGGTTTCAAATATTTTCTTCCAGTCTATATCGCCTTTTTTTAAAAAGCTGAAAGCTGAATATTCACGGTCGTAAATTATTCTTCCCGGCCTTGCACCCTGCCCGCTTTCATAATAATATATACCTGTTCGGTTATGGGTTGATGTTAGTGCTGCTGTTTCAACGCCATATTTATATAGTTGAGAAAGCCCGGCTCTTGCCAGTTCGTTACCTGGCATAGAAGTGATATAAACAGACGGATTACCGAATATGGATAATGAAACAGCAATATTAGCTTCCGAACCGGCCCAATGCATTTCCAGGCTATCTGCCTGCACCATTTTTTGTTGCGATGGAGGAGTGAGCCTGAGCAAATATTCGCCAAATAAAGCTACTTTTTTATTCATAAGCACTTTTACTGAGTGCCGAATATAAGTAAAAATCAAACCTCACCGGTGTTTAAGAGCGTTATGCGGTTTGATTTTCTTTTTTGTTGATATACTTAAATATCCGCGCTTACGTTATATGCTCAATTAAATAATTTGATAATATTTTAAAGTAATATATTACAACTGTAAAAAACTAACTAAATTTTAAATTATGAAAAAACGTCAGCCCCTTTGTGTAATGATATGCCTGTTGTTTATAACCATTGCCCAGGCGCAGGAACCAATATCATCTTACAGCTTTACTAAAAAATTTTTATCTCAGCCTGTAAGCAATCACTCGTTTCAGGAAACGCTATCATCTATCTACAACGAGAAGAAATATATCAGGTTCAAAAGAATGCGGAATACCGGGATTGTACTAACCAGCGTAGGTGCAGGTTTACTAGCAACCGGCGTGGTACTGATTTCTTCCGGAGGAAAAGAAGTTAACGACTATAATGGATATGACTATAGCTCGGAATTGACACCTGGTGAACGCAAAATTGTTGGCGGAATAGTATGTGTTATATTCGGACTTGGTATGGAAGGCGGAGGCATTCCCCTGTGGGCAATTGGTAGCAGAAAAATGAAGCAATATGGAAATGGACTTAGGCTTCAGCCTGCAAAAAACGGACTGGCGCTGGCATATTCTTTCTGATAAAAAATTTCACGCGGCGTGCGCAGCGGAGCAAACTGCGCCGGGAAATACTTGTTGCGAACGCCGCATGAAACCTCCAGCATATATCTTATCCCCCATGGTATTTTCTCTTTTTCACATATCCATATATAAATGCAAACAAAATAATGCAAGCAGAAGGCAATATAAGATTAATCATCTGCCAGAAGGATTTACTTTCTTCAACTTTTTTCTTATCTAACAAACGAAGCGTATAATCTTTTCCCCTTGTTTCTAATATACCCGGGTTGCCAATAAGGTATTCCATGCAGTTTAAAAAGAACTCTTTGTTGGCATATACATAACCGGTATATTCATTCTGCCCCATTTGCAGCGGACCTTTTTGTTGCGAAACAACATTGGTTACAATATCTCCGTCAGCCACCACAATCATTTTATTAGCTGCTGTAGCAGCAGGCACATAAGGCGCTTTGTATAAGTTGGCCAAACTATCTTTTGTGGCAGTTGAAATGCGGTT
Source organism: Chitinophagaceae bacterium (assembly GCA_020847395.1). GTDB lineage: Bacteria > Bacteroidota > Bacteroidia > Chitinophagales > Chitinophagaceae > Agriterribacter. Next base: position 5,558 of record JADLCD010000072.1, on the reverse strand, counting down.
GGTATATAAAGAATTGAATTGCCCTTCCAGCAAAACCGCTATGGGCACATTAGCGCTGGTAAATGTTTTGAGATCTTCCTCATTCTTTACGCTGTTTAACTCAACTTTTGCCGGTGTGCTTATAATACGTGCGTTGGAAGATGTTGCCAGTAATATTGTTTTATTAATACCCTGCGCTTTTACCGTGTCGATGGATTGTGGGAATTGCGAAAGTATATAATCAAGATTTTTTGAAATAGGATTGTTATTGCTGCCAGATAGCAATGGAAAATATGCCCAGGGCATTAACTGCATTTGCGGACGGTCGCCCATCATGCCTACCACCTGTGGTATTTCTGTGCAATTTAAATCCTGTACTATATCAGGATTTATACGCGCTCCATATTTAAATAGTATATCGTCAAGATTCAACCCCATATCAAATGCAATAAACGAACCTTCGCTTCTTCTTAAACTATCCTGGGTTGCAAATAATTTATCAATCAACCAGAATACTTTTCCGCCGCGCATAACGTATTGGTCAATCTTCAATTTCTGGCTTTCTGTAAAACCAAGTTTTGGTTTTACAATAAGCATTGCATGAAAAACTTCGGGAATAACCGCCACACTATCTATGGGTAGTATACCGAACTCATAATTGGGTTTTATGGTATGTTCTATCAGATCATACACTTCATAATTCTGTGGTTCGCCATTGCCGGTTAAATACCCTACCACCGGTACAGAATCCTGCATCACTTTATCAAGGCTGCCTGCCAGTTTATATTCCAGTAATGCCTCTGCGTTGTTTAAAGAATTGATGCCATCAACCGAACTTTGCCCTTTTAATAAATCAACGCCAACAACCCTGTTTTTATATTCAACAATAACTCCGGGGTATACTAAACGCTGTTCTTCGCCCTCGCCTTTTTTCGTTTGGGCGCGAACGTTAGTGGCATTAATGCCCATCCGCAGTAAGGAATCAATCAAAATAAGTTTAGTGCTATCGTTAAGATTTTCGCCCGGTTTGCGAAAATAGTATTGAATATTGTTGCCGGCTATTTCCCTGAACTCCTGCAGCATATCTCTTGTACTGCCCTGCAATTTTTTAAACCCTGCCGGCAAGTCACCATCAAGCAAAACGGTAATAGTAGCAGGCTCATCCAGGGATTTAAGCAGGCTGCGGGTTGCTTTTGAAATGGTATATCTTTTTTCAGAAGTAAGGTCGAGCCTGGCATGCAAATGCGAAGCAATGTAGTTAACCAGCACAATTGCCGCCAACACCAAAAGCCAACTATATTTTGATTGAATCAATTTTTTCATAGCCTAACGATTCACTAATTTTTTATAGGTAAGGAAAAGAAAAAGTAACACCACACTCAAAAAATAAATAATGTCCCTGCTATCAACAGCGCCACGGCTTAAACTACGGTAATGAAAATCGATGCCAATCATTCCAATAATATAATCAACACTTCCCTGTAATGATGGAATTTTACTGATGGCATTAAACCCATTGTATAAAATAAAACAGGCAAAAGCGCTCAGCAAAAAAGCCACCACCGCGTTTTGTGTAAAACTGCTGCAACAAATGCCGATAGCTGTAAATGCAGCGGCTAAAAAAATCAAACCGATATAAGAACCTGCTATACCGCCTGAATCTATACCGCCTGTTGAAAGTTGTTTTATAGTGAATACATATATAAACGTGGGCAATAAGGCAATAATTACTACCACAAGGCTTGCCAGGTATTTACCGGTAATGATCTGCCATTTGCTCAGCGGTCTTGTTGACAGTATTTCATAAGTGCCGCCTTTAAACTCATCTGCAAAGCTGCGCATAGTAATGGCAGGTATTAATAGCAGCAATACCCAGGGAGCCATTTCAAAAAACTGGTCGAGGGTAGCATAACCGTAATCAAATAAATTGGTTTCAGGAAAAATGAAAAGAAACAAGCCTGTGAGCAGCAAAAAAATCACAATTGCCATATAGCCGGTAAGGCTACTGAAAAACTGCCGGAGCTCTTTTTTAAAAATCGCGACCATTACAATAGTTTATTCTGGATTATCGGAAACGTTCAAAAATACAATTGTGTATTCAAACACATAAAAATTATTGGATTTACATATAAATTTTTACTTAACTTTCTAAAATTAACCGACACGCCAATTCCTGTGAGCCACAATATTATTTAACCAGCTAATCGGAATGTATATGAAAAAGCACCTACTAACACTGCTAATTACAGCACCTTTATTTCTTTCTGCACAACAAACTTATACCTGGGCTGTAGCGTCAGGCTCATGGTCAGTAGCCGGCAACTGGTCGCCGCAAAGAACTGCTCCCGCCATAAACGATATTCTTGAGTTCAATGCCACAGCAATTGTTACCGGTTTACCTGCATCTGAAACGGTTGGCAAAATAAGCATATACAATAATGCCACGGTTAATTTCAGCGCATCTGCAGGCAGTGCAATCAGCATCGGCAATGCATCTGTTACCGGGCCTCACCTCGCTGTTGCCGCCGGTGCTTCACTGAATATTTCGGGAGCTAATGCTATTTTGCTCAGTATTGGGTCCGGCTTTTCTGCACAAATTGATGGCAACCTGATTTTCAGCGGCACAGCACACCGGTTAACCGCTACTACAGCCAATGCAATTGTATTTTCCACCGGGGCTGTTTTTACTGCGGATGCAGGTTTTGGAGGCAATGCTTTTGGCAATATTGCGGCTAATGAAAACACGGTAATTTTTCAAAGTGGGGCAACCTATATTTTTAAAGATGGCGGTAACCCTTTTGGGCTTGCTGCACCCAATGCTGTAACAACATTTAGCAATGGCAGCATTTACCGGCACCAGGTTAATGGCACCGGACCTTCGCTGGCAGGCAGAACCTATGGCAATGTATATATTGAATCGAATGTAAATTTTGCGGGTATTGGCTCAGCGAGAGATTGCATTATACAAAATGACCTGAATGTTTTATCAGGATTTTTTTCTTTCAAGCCCAATTCATTGGGTACACATAACGGCAATTTTAATATTTATGGAAATATTTTTGCTTCCGGCACATCATATATTGATATAGGTAGTAACTATATGCCCGGTGCTGTTCAAATGTTGGGTACCAATCAGATTGTTGGTGGCGGTGGCGGCTCAGGCTCCATCTCCTTTGATAACCTCACCGTAAATAATGCGAGCTCAACATTATCAAGACCTGTTGCTGTTTCAGGAACACTCTCGCTCCAAAATGGTAAAATAATAACTACTGGTAGCTCACTGCTTACACTTACGGCTACCGCTACCATCCAAAGTTGTACGCATAACTATATTAACCTGTCTTACACTAATATTGGCTGCGACCTCTCGTATGTGGAAGGTCCGGTTAAAAAATTGGGTTTATCCGGAAGTGATTTCGTTTTTCCGGTAGGAGTAAATGGAAAGCTCAGGCCGGCTGCTGTAAGGAATGCAACAGGAGACTTTACAGTTGAGTTTGTACGTGGCGACCCCTATCTTGACCTGGGCAGCACTATGGGCGCAGGCATTCATCATACCAGTCATCTTGAATACTGGAATATTACAGGCACAGGTTCTGCCAATATAGAATTGAGTTTTTTTGACCCCAACAGCGGCGGTGTTACAGATATGGCAGCACTCCGGGTTGCAAGATTTGATGGATTAGAATGGGTTGACCAGGGAGTAAACAGCTATTTGGGAACGCCCGGAGCCGATGGCTCTGTAACAAGTAACCCGGTATTGGTGTTTGGAAGCTTTACCCTTGCCGGTGCGCTGGGCTATCCCAATAATCCGCTGCCTGATAATTCCATAATTTTTAGTGCTTCCATTCAAAATGAAAATATTTTTTTGAACTGGTTGGTCAGCGATGAAACAGCATATAAATATTACCTGGTGGAAAGAGCATCAGGGTCAGGTGTTTTCACCCCTGTTAGCCCATTAATTTTTGTTCAAACTATTGATAATCAAATATATAAATTTATTGATGGTAACCCTGCTGAAGGCAAAAACACATACCGGTTAAAGCTGGTAAAATGGGATGGAACGGCTATTTATTCCGCTATTACCAGCATAGATTTCAGGGGTAAATCAACCCTGATTGTATATCCTAACCCGGCGCGGGAAAAAATATTTATAAAAATTCCGAAATCAAGCAGCATTTCCGAAATAGTACTTGTCCATATAAGCGGCTCCGTTATCAAATGGTTAACAACCAGAAACCAAACAACTGCTATAGTGGATATTCACGATCTCGCGAATGGAGTTTATTACATAAAAATAATACAAGCGGGCTCATCCACAATTGTACCAATTGTTAAGTATTAAATAGCCCCAAAACCAACTGCGAAAGGCTGCTGACAAGCAGCCTTTTTTTATTCTTCAGGCTTTCGCTTTTGTTTAAAATATCTGCCATTAACTTAGCTATACATTATTTCCTATTCTTTTTTTAAGACATTATAAAATGAAACTTTCCATACTAACATCATTTTTAATGCTGTCTACTATATTATTTGGTCAAAAGACAGATTCTGTGTTATATGGATTTCGCCATTTGAAGATAGTTTATAAAGGCGACCCTGTGGATATTTTAATAAAATCAAGAGCAGGTGAAGAACAAACTAAAAAACCTCTTTTTTTCTTTTGCCAGGGAAGTTTACCCATCCCTTTAATGATACGTTATTATAAGGATAATAAAACTACCATTTATAATGTATTTCCATTTGCAAATTTAGACAGTCTTTTAATAGATTTCCATCTTGTAATTATCGGCAAACCTTATATTCCATTAATCGTTGATGAAAATTTATTAAACAATGACATGACTTACAATGACAGTTCAAAAAACTTTCCACCAAAATATATTGCACATAACCTCCTTTCTTATTATACCGATAGAAATATTAAAATTATAGAGTTTCTGCGAAAGCTGCCGTATGTATCTAAAAGTAAATTGGTTGTTGCAGGACATTCAGAGGGTAGCACTATTGCTGCAAAAATGGCTTACAGTTACCCCAAAATTACGGCATTAATTTACTCCGGAGGAAACCCTCTGGGAAGAATGATGACCATAGTTTCCCGGGCAAGAACAACCGAAACCGATTCTTTAAAACAAGTAGATTTACTTTTTCAAAATTGGAAAAACATTATTGCTTCACCAGCTAATATGGATGGAAATGGAGATACCAACAGGGGCACATTTGAATTTTCTTATCCGCCACCAATCAACTATTTAATGAAACTCAGGATACCTGTTTTGGTAACCTATGGAACAAAGGATTATGGACTAATTCAGCCAGTGGATTACTTTAGATTAGAAACGATTCGCCTTGCAAAAACCAACTTCACTTTTAAAGATTACATAGGTGTAGAACATAACTTTTTCCCCTTAAAAGAAAATGGTGAAATAAACTACGATGTTTACAATTGGGATAAAGTAGCTAACGATTGGGGTATGTGGCTTAAAAAAAATCAACTTCCATAGTTCAACACTCAATATCTTTATGCCAGCCTAATAAGAAATTAACCTTTATGCCATGCTAAAAATAAAAGCATTTCTATTTGT